>NZ_CP041070.1:2400000-2708461 GCF_006459125.1 Halarcobacter anaerophilus | reverse complement strand
AAACTTCGAGGATCTAGATACAAGTGATACAGCAACAGTAACAGTAAGTGATACAAAAGATACAACAACATTAACGTTAAATGATGTAAATGTAGATGAAGGAAGTGGAACAGCAACCATAGGAGCAAGCTTAAATTATACACCTGAAACAGAGTTAACAGTAACACTTTCAAACGGAGCAACAGTAACGTTTGGAACTGATTATGAAGCAGGAACAGTAGTAGAATCAACAGCGTTTGATATCCAAGGTGATGATGTATATAACGATGGTGAGAGTTATGATGTAAGTGTAACAAGTACAACTGGAGGAAACTTCGAGGATCTAGATACAAGTGATACAGCAACAGTAACAGTAAGTGATACAAAAGATACAACAACATTAACGTTAAATGATGTAAATGTAGATGAAGGAAGTGGAACAGCAACCATAGGAGCAAGCTTAAATTATACACCTGAAACAGAGTTAACAGTAACACTTTCAAACGGAGCAACAGTAACGTTTGGAACTGATTATGAAGCAGGAACAGTAGTAGAATCAACAGCGTTTGATATCCAAGGTGATGATGTATATAACGATGGTGAGAGTTATGATGTAAGTGTAACAAGTACAACTGGAGGAAACTTCGAGGATCTAGATACAAGTGATACAGCAACAGTAACAGTAAGTGATACAAAAGATACAACAACATTAACTCTTATTGCTCCTGACGATGTAGATGAAAATTCAACAAAAGTTACTTATACTCTAGAAGTAAGTAACCCTCCTCAAGGAGATTTAGATGTAACTGTAGAGGTAAACGGAGAAGAAATACATATTACAATTCCGGATGGTCAAACATCTACAACATTTGATGTTGATGTAAGAGAAGATGATCCATATCTTGAAGAAAATGATACTATATCAGCAGAAATAGTAGATCATGATGGAGGAAATTACGAAACAGTTTCTTACAATAATGATAATAATGAAGTGATTATAAAAGATGATGCTGATGTAACGGATGTATCTCTTTCTGCTACGATTACAAAAACAACAACAATTGATGTAACAAATGTGGGTGAAGAAGGAAGTTATACTATAAAAGCCTATGATTTAAACGGTAATGAAGTTTCTGTATCTAAAAATTATGATCCTAACCATTCAGGATTTGGTGTTTCAAGTAATACATCTAATGAAGGTGGATCAGCTGCTGATAGTGAATTAGGTTCAGTTTATTCTCACGGAGAATGGAAAAGTGAAAAATTAGTTGTCGATTTTGGAGATAAAGAACTTTTAAGTATAGATATATCTTTTGCATGGAAAAATTCTAACGAAAAAGCCGTAATAAATTTTTATAAAGATGGAGTAAAAGTCGGAGAAACAATTTATGATCACGGAGGAAGTGATACAATAGATGATGTTCTTACTTTTAGACCATCAAACGGTGAGCCTTTTGATAGTATTGAATTCTCAGCAGCTATTAATGATAATTATACAGATCATGATTACTTAATTCATAACATAGCCTATAAAGAGGTAATATCTGACTCGACAGAAATTACAGATGATACGGAAGAGGTTACTTTTACAATTCAAACATCAAATGTTCCGGATCCTTCTAAATATGATTATATAAATACTTTCCCTACAGCAACTGTGGAAGTTGAAGATGGAAGCGGTAATGTTTCGACTTATACCGTAAAATTAAATGAATATGGTACGGGTACACTAACAGTTCCTTCTAACGGAGAGGATAGTTTAACTGCAACAGTAACAGAAGTTAACGGAAATTTTGAAGATGTAAACTTAGATGATGCTTCATTACAATTAACTGTAGCATTGCCGGAATCTGAGGATGATAGTATTACCATAAATGAAGATCAAACATATACTTTGACAACAGATGATTTTGGTAATTTAAGTGATGATATAACAAAAGTTAGAATTGAAACATTGCCTGTAAACGGAATTTTATTCTTAGCAGGAGTAGCAATTTCTAGTGCGGCTGAAATATCAATAAGAGATATTGAAGATGGTAAACTAAAATTTGAACCTACAGAAGATACTGATGAAGATAGCAGTTTTGATTTTAAAGTAAGTGATGGGACAAATTGGAGTGCTCAAAGCAATACGACAACCATTGAGATAACTCCTGTGGCAGATACTCCTGATGCTAGTATAAATGTAACTAAGGTAGCTGAGGGAACAGCAGATTCAAACAATGATTTTGCTGTAGAAATTGAAAATGGAGACTCTATAAATAATATCGGAACTTCAGAGGATGATATAATTCAAATTAATAAAGAATTAGTAATGAATGATAGAGTTGAATTAAAAGAAGGAGATGATACTTTAATTCTAAATAAAGATATTAATCAAGTGAGTCTTAATCTTGGTGAAGGTGATGATGAAGTTATTATTAATGGAAAAATTAATGGAACAAATAACATTGACTTGGGTAGTGGAGATGATGTAATTAGAATAAATAATATAGTTACAAATAATACACATATTCTAGGTGGAGATGGAAAAGACACCCTTTATTTAGATGGAAATCAATCTGATTATGACTTTAATTGGCAAACAAATAATAATGGAATGATAGAAGGATCTATAACTGATATTAGAGGAGGAGGAACTATTCAATATAATCAAATGGAAACTATAGTTTTTAGTGATGGTAGTTATATTGGAAAAGAACCTGAACAAGTAATTTCAACAGAAGATGTATATGATGTTGATTTAAATGCTGCTTTAAATGATTTAGACGGTAGTGAAAGTTTAACTGTGCAAATAGAAGGTGTACCGGATGGAGCTACATTTAATACAGATGTTTTAGTTGATAAAGGCAACGGAGTATGGGAATTGACAATTTCAGAAGGTGAAAGATCAATTGATTATCAAGATATTAAAATGACTGTACCTGCAGGAACAGAAGATGTAAATTTAACTATTAAAGCAACAGCAACAGAAGCAGGAAACGGTGATATTTCAGTTGAAACAAATAGTGATGCAATTCCATACTCTTATAACGAGATAAATACTATAAATTTAAGTGAATCATCAACAAATCTATTATTTACTTTAGACGTTTCAGGTTCTATGAATGATAGTGTAAGAGATAGTAACGGTAACTGGACAACTAGATTAGATATTGCTGTAGAATCTATAAAATCTACTATTGAAGCATATAAAACCAATGGAGAAACAGAAGTTAATCTAACTTTATTTAACTCAACTTCAAAAAATATCGGATGGATGAGTGCTGACGATGCAATAGCTTATTTAAGTAATTTAAGTTTCAAATATACCGATTTCGGTTGGGGTAGATCAGGATATTTAATTCAATATAATAATCAAGATATAGATGATTTAGATAGCTCTTCAGGAACAGATTATAAAGATGCTTTAGATGAAACTATGGAAATTAATTTTAACGGTCATGATGCGGATAATACTGTTGCCTATTTCTTATCAGACGGAGAGCCTACCGAACATGAAAACTATGTTAATAGTGATAGAGATTCTACAATAAAAGATTGGAAAGATTATGTAGAAGATAATATAGATAAACTATATGCAATTGGAGTAGGTAGCGGAGCAGAAGAAGATTATTTAAAAATTGTGCAAGTTCAAGACGGTGATGAAGTTATTATGGTAAATGATGACTCAACTTTAGGAGATGAACTTTTAAATACTGTTAATACAACAATCACAGGGGATGTTTCAGATAACATCCAAGGTGGAGACGGTGAAATTACTATTGATAATATTGTTGTGGATGATGTTACATATACAAAAGATGATTTCCCTCAAGATGGTATCTCTTTAGACGGAGATGGAACATTCAAATTTAATTTTGATGATGGAACTTATTCATACAGTGCAAAATCATCGGAATTTGATGAAAATGCAATAAAATCATTTGAAGTAAACTCTTCAGATGAAGATGGAGATACAACATCTTTTGATGTAACTATTAAAGTAGATACAACTCCTAATGATAGTGCTGCTTCTACTCTCTCTTTTGATGAACCTAATGATACTATTGACTTATCCGATATTACGGCTTCTAATATCAAAGTTATTGATTTGGAAAATGATAGTAGTCAAACATTGAATTTAAGTTTAGATGATATAAAAGATATAGTGGATAGTGATGATAATGAATTAATTATCAGAGGAGACAACGGTGACGAAATTGAGTTTAATGATTCAGAAAATTGGAATAAAGCAATAGATAAAACACAAATTGAGGGTGAAGACGGTACTTTTACCGAGTACACAAGTACAACAAACCCAAATATTTCTATTTTTGTAGATGATGATATAAATACTGATTTATAATTCAGGTATAAAAGAGGTTTCCTCTTTTATATCTTTAAAGGCGTAAATATTTGGAAAATTTAGAAAAAGAGAATTACCGTTTAAAAGAAGAGATTAAAAAGTTAAAAAGAGAAATTTCCCAAGAAATTGAGAAAAATCATAAAAATGACAAAGTACTTTTTAAACAAAGTAAAATGGCATCTTTAGGAGAAATGCTTGGAAATATAGCCCACCAGTGGAGACAGCCTTTGATGGAACTCTCTTCTGTGACTATGGAACTTCAAGCAAAAATTGAGCTTCTAGGAAAAGTTACAAATGAAGAGATAATAGAATCAATAGAAAAATCAAATGATATTATTCAATATATGTCTCAAACTATAGATGATTTTAGGAACTTTTTTGCAAAAGATAAAAAAAGAGTACAATTTAAAATTACCGAACAAATCAGTTCTGCAATCAATATGATAAATTCATCTTTAAAGCAACATAATATAAAACTTGAAATTATAGTTATAAAAAATTCTTCAATTATAGGGTTTAAAAATGAGTATTCTCAAGTTCTTATAAATATTTTATCAAATGCAAAAGATGAGCTTGTAAATAGAAAGATAAAAGATCCAAAAATTACTCTTAAAATAGGAGAAAAAGAGGGTAAAAGTATAGTTGAAATAGAGGATAATGCCGGTGGAATAAAAATAGAACCTATAGATAAAGTTTTTGAGCCTTTTTATACAAAAGATAAGGCAAACGGTACCGGTGTAGGACTTTTTATGTCAAAATTAATTGTTGAAAATAATATGGATGGAAGATTGTTGGTAAAAAATAGTTCAAAAGGAGCAAAATTTATTATTGTTATTCCTAAAAGTTTTTAAGTATCTTGCAACTGATAACCTATTCCTGAAACATTTCGAATAGAGTCTTTCCCTATTTTTTTCCTTAGTTTACTTAAAACAGCTTTTAGTGCAGAATCAGTTGCTTCAAAACTATCTTCCCAAATGCTGTTTTTTATCTCTGTTGTGGGAACAACACGGGTCTTATTTTTATACAACAGTTCAAGCAGAGATATCTCTTTAGTTGTTATATTTTGCTCTTTTGAATCTTTATAAAGTTTCTTTTCGGTGATATTGTAACAAGTATTGTTAGGAAAATATATACAATAATCTCCATTTTCATAAATTTCTTGAGAAGCTTTTATCAAAGCCTCTTTTAACTGATTAAAATCCAAAGGTTTAACGAGATAATCTACTAATTTCAATTTTGTTGCTTCAAGTAAAAACGGAGTATCAGTGTGGGCAGTAAGCAAGATTATAGGTATTCTTTTATTATTTTGACGAACTTTTTTTACAAATTCAATACCGTTCATCTCAGGCATACTTATATCACTCAATATTATATCAATATGCTCTTTTGAAAAAAGATTGAGTGCCTCAATACAGTTTGGCAGATCAAAAACTTTATTTGAGATAAGATTTAATGTATTTGATACGTTTTTACGAATTTTTTCTTCATCTTCAATATATAAAATATTCAGCGATTTTAAAAAGTTCAAAAAAAATGTTGAAGTCATATAAAATTATACCTTTTTGTTAATAAATATAATTTTATTTAAATAAAAATAAGAAAATAATAAAGAATCTACTTTTTTTGAAGTAACTTTTATAAATTTTTAAGTAAAATCTATAAATATTCTTAAAAGAAGGGTTATTATGAACAAGTATATTATAAGTATAGCCGTATCTTCTATTTTAACTTCTACATTATATGCTACAAGCGTAAAAGATGTTGTAGAGCAAACAATAGGAGCAAACCCTGATATCTTATCAGAGAAGTTCAATAAAGATGCCTATAAAAAATATGTGGATGAAGAAAAGGGTGATTATTATCCGACAATTGATTTTTCAGGATATCTAGAAGATTCTAAAACAAGGTCTGATAGAGATGATAATTATCCTGATGATCCAAGCACTCAGGATAAAGATGGATATAATGCCACTTTAACCTTAGAGCAGATACTTTATGACGGAGGAAGAACTCCAAGTGAAGTTGCAGGAGCAAGGTATCAATATTACGGGAATAAGTATAGAAGTACCCAAAGAGTCGAAGAGATAATCAGAGGTGCTATTGACAGTTATATGGATTTAGTTATGTATGAAGAACTTATGAATCTTTCGGAGAATAATTTAAAATTACATGATGATTATCTTGTAATTGCAAAAGAGAAAGAGTCAATTAGTGGAGAGATACTTGAAAGTTATGAAGTAAATTCTAAAAAACATTATATAACAGATAGATATTTAGAGCAAAAACAATTAGAAGATGAAGCTCTAAACAAATATATAAAATTTACTCAAACTCCGACTGACGGAAAGGTTTGTAGACCTGAGATTAATCAAACTTTGATCCCTAATACATTGGAAAAAACGGTTGAAGTGGCAAATATAAAAAACTTTAAAATCCTAGAACAGATTGAAAAAGTAAAAGAACAAAGGGAAAATATAGCACAAGCAGAATCTAGATATTTACCTACCTTACGGTTTCAATGGCAGTCCGTATGGGACGATGATTTGGAGTATGAAGAGAATGGAAGTCAAGATATTCATAGAGCAAGACTTCTTTTAGATTGGAATATTTTTGAAGGAGGGAAAACTTATCACGCAACTCAAAGAGAAAAACTCTTCTTAAAAGAGCAGCAAAAAGTTTTAGATAATGTCGTAAATGAAGTAAAAGAGGAAATTACTACATCTTATAATGCTTACACAATCTCAAAACAAAGATTGGCAAATTTAAGAAGATATGTAGTAGATAATAGAAATATAAGAGATGTATATTTAAAACAACTTCAAGACGGAACTAGAACTTTTATTGATATTTTGGATGCTGAATCGGATTTGTATAATTCTCAAGTTGATACTTTAAGTCAAGAGATGGACGTATATGCAAAATATTTTGATTTATTAGAAAAAATGGGAATTCTAAGTGAAGCTCTTTTAAAATCAAAAGATCAAACGTGTAAAGCATATGTTCATAAAGAGTACGTTAATCCGATGAAAAAACCCGATACGAATATGAATGACAAAGATATGCCTTTAGATGAAGATGTGTTAAAAGAGTTGGGAATAGAATCAAATTTAGATTTGGAGATAAATAATTTAATTAATAATCCTCCAAAAGAGAGTCTTGCAGATAAAAAAGCCCAAAAAGATATCTTGCCTAAAGGAAAATATACGATAAATGTCGCTACTTTAGATACTAAAGAAGAGGATATTAATAGTTTTAGACAAAAATATAATTTAAAAGACGATAAATCTTTATATAGCTATAATGTTGGTTCTGATACAAAGTTATTATATGGAAGTTATAATAACTTAAAAGATGCTAATAATGCGATGGTAGCTTTAAGTGCTAAAGGAATAAAATCAAATGTTTATGTTGATTATTTAGATAAACATAGAAAGCTAATAGAAAAAAATAAAACTATTAATTAAAATAAGGAAATTATTTGTCCAATACAGAGATTGATCAATTTGATGAAAAAGTAGAGGTTCTTCAAGAAAGACGAAAAGTAGATACTCTTTTAGAGAGTCTGCTTTTCCTAGCAAAGTTTTATCAAAGGGCAACTTCAAAAGAGTCTTTGATTTACGGTATGGCTTTACATAATAGCATAATGGATGTAGACACTTTTATTTTATCTTCAAAAAAAATCGGTCTAATCTCTAAATTTGTTTCAAGAGAAAAGATAAAAGATATTTCAAAATTAGCTCTTCCCGTAGTTTTAATTACCGATAAGAGTAGATCTATGGTACTGCTTGATTATGACTTAGAAAAAAATGAAGCAATCGTTATGGTTCCCGGACTTAGTGAAGGGCAGGTAAATATGAAAATTGATGAGCTTGAAGACCAATATGTGGGTAAAGCCATAATCATAAAACCTGAATATAATTTTGAAAATAGAGTTACTAACAGTATTATTATTCCAAAACCCCAAAAATGGTTTTGGGATGCAATAAAAAGAAATAAAGATATATACTTAAAAACAGCCTTAGCTTCAATTTTTATTAATATGTTCGTAATAGCAACTCCTCTTTTTACAATGAATGTTTATGACAGAGTTTTGCCTAATAATGCAATTGATACCTTATGGGCTTTGGCTATAGGTATACTTTTTGTTATGCTTTTTGATTTGGCATTAAAACTTATTAGGTCTTATTATCTTGGAAAAGCCAGTAAACGTGCCGATGTTGTAATGAGTAATAAAATTTTTGATCAATTACTTAATTTAAGGCTTGAGGAGAGACCTGCTTCAACGGGAATGTTTGTAAACCGTTTACAATCATTTGAATCAATAAGAGATTTTTTTGCTACAGCCACTATTACAACTTTAGTGGATATTCCTTTTATTTTTATTTTTGTAGCAATAATTTTTTACATCGGAGGAGCTCTTGGTTGGATTAGTATTGCTTCTATTTTTATTACTCTGATTTTTTCATGGTTTATAAAAAAACCTATTAAAAAAACCGTTGAAGCTTCAACAAAAGAGGATCAAATAAAGCATACAACTTTAAATGAAACGGTTGCAGGTTTAGATATTATAAAGAGTGTACGAGGTCAAAATCGTATGAAAACACATTGGGATAAATCGATTAATCAAACAGTGTATCATAATGAAAAATCTCAATTTCTATCTCAAATTGCCACATATTTTACCACTTTTATTTCTCAGTTTTCAAATATAGCTATAGTAATAGGCGGAGTATATTTGGCAAGTGAAGGTGAAATGACAATGGGTGGAATAATTGCTTCTATGATTCTAAACGGACGAGTAATTGCCCCAATTTCACATGTTGTAGGAATGATTATAAGATTTGACAGAACAATGCTTTCTCTTAGAAATATAGATGAAGTTATGAATATGCAAGTAGAAAGGGAGAATAAAACTTATTTAAGCAGACCTGATTTAAAAGGTGATATAGAGTTTAAAGATGTTGTTTTTTCTTATAAAACACAAAATTTTAATGCTTTAAAAGGAATTAATTTAAAGATAAAAGAGGGTGAAAAAGTTGCAATATTAGGAAAAATCGGCTCAGGAAAATCTACTTTGATTAAACTATTACAAAACCTTTATGTCCCTACAAGCGGTTCCGTGCTTGTGGATCAAACAGATGTAAGACAGATTGACCCGGTGGATTTAAGACGTGCAATAGGGGTTGTTCCTCAAGAACCTTTTCTTTTTATGGGTAGTATTAAAGATAATATTACCATAGGGGAACCTTTTGCGACGGATGAAGAAGTTTTAAGGGCTTCAATGATTGCAGGAGTTCATGATTTTTTATCAAAACATGAATCGGGATATGATTTAATAGTAGGTGAAAGAGGTGAAGGTTTAAGCGGTGGGGAGATTCAATCTGTTGCATTAGCCAGAGCTTTAGTCTCTAATCCAAATATAATGATTTTGGATGAACCGACTAATTCAATGGATAGACAAACGGAAAAAGTATTTATTGATAAGATGTCTAGAATAATAAAAGATAAAACATTAATTCTTATTACTCATAAAGTCTCAATTTTATCTTTAGTTGACAGAGTAATTGTTTTAGAAAACGGTCAAGTAATTGCCGACGGGAAAAAAGAAGAAATTTTTGCAAAAGGCGGGAATATAAGATGACAAAAGAAAATGATGTAAATTTTGTTCATTCTTTATACGGACAAGCCCATGAAAAACCAAAATTTAAAATAGATTTAATCTTTTTTACAATAGTGGGATTTTTTCTATTTGTAATTATTTGGGCAAATTTTGCAAAAATAGATGAACTTACAAGAGGTCAAGGGAAAGTTATTCCTACAAATAAAATACAAACGATACAATCTTATGACGGTGGAGAAATTGAAGAAATTTTGGTAAAAAACGGTGAGCATGTGAAAATAGGGCAGCCTTTGGTCAAAATTGATACAACAAGATTTCAAGCAACATTAGAAGAAAATCAAGAAGGAATCAGTCAATGGATGGCAATGTTAGAACGGCTGAAAATTGAATCTAATATTGATGTTGACAAACCTATTCCGGAACTTAAATATAATGATGATGTTAAAAAAATAGCAGGAGATTATATAGCTTCGGAGACAACCCTTTTTAAAAACAGGGTTCAAGAATTAAAAAGTTCGGTTCAAGTTTTAAAAGCACAATTAAATCAAAAAAAACAAGAATTAGAAGAGATAAAAGCCCAAAAATCACAATTAGAAAGAAATTTAAAATTAGTTCAATTACAAAGAAAAACTATTAAAAATCTAGTTCAATCAGGTGCAAAATCAAAAGTAGATTTAATAAATATAGAAAAAGAGTATCAAGAATTAAAAGGGGATTTAAAGTCTGCCGAATTATCGATTCCTAGATCTAGATTTGCTATAAGTGAGGCAGAAAATAAGGTATCTGAAAAAATTAGATCTTTTAGGACAGAGGCTTCAAAAGAGTATCAAAAAATTTTAGTTGAGTTAAATAAAGCAGAAGCCAGAAAAGTTTCAGATAGCGATAAAGTACAAAAAACAGTAATGAAATCGCCTGTTGACGGTATTATAAAAGAGATATATGTAAATACAATAGGAGGAGTTGTTCAACCGGGACAAGAACTAATAGATATTGTGCCTGACAGTGAAATTTTATTGGTTGAGGCAAAAATCGATCCAAGGGATATTGCTTTTATTAATCCTAAACAAAAAGCAATAGTGAAAATTACTGCTTATGATTTTTCTATTTACGGCGGATTAGAAGGACAGATTGTTGAAATTTCGGCAGATAGTATAATTGATAAAGATAGCAAAGATGGGAAAAGTTATTATAAAGTCGTAGTAAAAACTAAACAAAACTATTTGGAAAAAGATGGTGAAAAACTGCCTATTATTCCCGGTATGGTAGCAAGTGTGGATATTGTTACGGGAGAAAAATCAATTATGGATTTTATTCTTAAACCAATACTTAAGATAAAACAAAATTCGTTACACGAACGATAATCATATTAAGGATTAAAAGTGAAAAAATTTAAAAATGTTATATTTATTACAATTATTACGTTATTTACATTTATAGGGTGTAGTCAAAAAACAGAGATAACTAACAATGGAAGCGATATTTTAAATGAGTTACCTCTTCATGATGCTATTAGAGCAAAGGATAAAGCACTGGCAGATGAGCTTATCTCAAAAGGAACTGATGTAAATGCAAGAGATAAATACGGATATACACCGATGCATCTGGCCGTGAGATTAAATCAATTAGATATTGCAAAAAAACTGCTTGAACATAATGCCGGCGTAAATAGTGTGGATATTTACGGTGATACACCTCTTTTAGACTCAACAAGAAACGGTACAAATGCAATGTCGAGATTTTTAATTTGTAATAAGGCAGAAAAGAGTGTAAAAGATAGATTTAAAATGACTCCTTTACATAATGCTTCAAAAAACAGAGATTTGTATATTGCAATGATGCTACAAAGTGATGATATTACAAAGATGTGTGAGAATTTGACAATCAATCTTAAAAGTTATGATGAAGGCTCAAAAAAAATCTGCGGAGAAATTCCTACTGGAGTAGCAACAAATATAGATATAACCTTATCAAAAGATTCTATTGATTCAATGAAACCTGTAGGTCCTTTTAACGCACAGATAGAAGGCAGTGAATATTGTGCAACATTAAACAATATAAAAGATGAGTCAGACTATTTAGTAACGGCAGTAGGAACAAATAGTATAGATAGAGCTATTGCAACAGCATCTTTAAAAGAGTTACAAATAAAAAAAGAGGTAAAAAATGAGTATATCAAAGGGCTTTATGAGGCTTTAGAAAGTGAGTTTGCCGAAGATTTTAAACCTTGGAATGCGCAGCTAGATAAGAACGGTTTGATTTTCAGATTCAAAGATCCAAATGTTTTATATAAAGTAGGAAGCAGTGAAATAAATAGAAAATTTAAAACTATTTTGGATGATTTTTTCCCGAGATATTTGAAAGTTCTTGAAAAATATAAAAATCAAATTGCGCAAATAAGAGTTGAAGGGCATACTTCTTCTGAATACGGAAGTGCAAGAAGTGATGAAGAGAGATATAAATTAAATAAAATTCTTTCTGAAAAAAGAGCAAGTGAAGTATATAGTTACACCTTTAATATTGATAAAAAAATAGTTGAAAACAGTAAAGATTGGTTAGATAAAGTTTACTCTTTTAAAGGGATGTCATATGATAATTTGATTTATGACGAAAACGGCATAGAAGATAAAGTTTTATCTAGAAGAGTTGAGTTTAAGATAAATAAAAAATAAAGGATCCTTCATGAAAAAGTATTTAGCAGGAGCTGCTTTTATAGCATTATTAAGTGGGTGCGGTACAAACAGTACTGTTGTGTCTGTGGGAGATAAAGAGGGGATATTAAACAGTGAGGGTAAAGTTTTAGTAAAACCTACATATAAAAGAGTATCAAAGTTTAAGACTGTTGAAAACAATGAGTATAAATATCCTCATTATTTAAACTTTCATTGGCTGCATTTATCAGGTGAAAAATATGCAGTTGTAAAAAATATCGATAATAAATATGGAATTATTGATGAAGAGGGCAATCTAAAATTAAAAGTTGTTTATGACTCAATCGGTCAGTTTATAAACGGTTTTGCAAAAATTGAAGTCGATAAAAAATATGGACTTATAAATGAAAATTTTGAGGTTGTGCTAAAACCGATTTATGATGATGTGAGAACACCTTTAAACGGAACAATTATTGTTAAAAACTATACAAAAGATAGTAAATCTAAATATGGATGTTTAAATAAAAATATGGAAGAAGTGTCATCTTTGGACTATGATATGATTTTTTTATCAAGCGAAGATAGAATGAGAATCAAAAAAGATAACTTATGGGGATTTATGGATAATGAGTGTAACGTAGTCGTATCTCCCCAATATAAATTTGAAAAAGATTACTCAAACGGTCTGGCAAAAGTTCAAAAAACAGACGGTCTTTATACCTATATTGATTTAGACGGTAAAGAGATTGTCGGGAAAACATTTAATCAAGGACTTGATTTTTAACCTAATTTATATGAAGTGTTTATTTATTTTAGTATAATTAAACACTTCAAAAACTATTTAACACTTTTTAGCTATAATCGCAAAAATTTATAGAATTACAAATCACAAAACATAGGATTATTATGTCAAAACAACTACTTCAAAAGCAAGCTGATACAATAAGATTTTTAGCTGCTGATATGGTTCAAAAAGCAAACTCCGGACATCCTGGTGCACCAATGGGAATGGCGGATATAGCAACAGTATTAAGCTCTCATTTAAATTTAAATCCCGCAAATGATAAATGGTTAAACAGAGATAGATTGGTATTTAGCGGCGGGCATGCTTCGGCTTTAGTATATTCATTACTTCATCTTTGGGGATTTGACGTAAGTCTGCCTGATATGAGAGAATTTAGACAATTTAACTCAAAAACACCCGGACACCCTGAATACGGTCATACTCACGGTGTAGAGATAACAACGGGACCTTTAGGTCAAGGTATTGCAAATGCCGTAGGTTTTGCAATGGCAGCAAAATATGCACAAAACCTTTTAGGAAAAGATGTAATCACTCATAAAGTATATTGTCTTTGCGGAGATGGAGATTTACAAGAAGGGATCTCATATGAAGCATGTGCAACGGCAGGGCACTTAGGTTTGGATAATCTAATATTAATTTATGATTCAAACTCTATTACTATTGAAGGTGATACTTCTATTTCTTGGAGTGAAAATGTTAAAAAAAGATTTCAAGCAGCCAATTTTGAAGTTTTAGAAATAGACGGTCATAATTTTGATCAAATTGATAAAGCAATAGTTACTGCAAAATCTTGTGATAAACCTGTAATTATCATAGCAACTACTTCAATAGGTAAAGGTGCTTCAACATTGGAAGGAAGCCATCATACTCACGGAGCTCCTTTAGGCGAAGAAGAGATTAGAGAATCAAAAATTAAAGCCGGTTTTAATCCTGATGAAAAATTTGTAGTTCCTTATGATATTAAAGGAGCTTTTGATAAATTAATCAAAGGTGTTGAAGCTGAAAATGCTTGGAAAGAGTCTTTAAGCCAAGAAACAAAAGAAAAAATCAAAAAACTACAAAACCCGGATTTTGATTCTATTGTTTATCCTGAATTTGAAGAAGGTACATCTGTAGCGACAAGAGCATCAAACCATCAGATTTTAAATGCAATCGCAAAAGCAATCCCTGGCTTTTTAGGTGGAAGTGCCGATCTTGCTCCGTCAAATAAAACAGAATTAAAAGGTCTGGGTGATTTTCCAAACGGAAGAAATATCCACTTTGGAATTAAAGAACATGCAATGGCAGCAATGACAAATGCAATGAATCTTTATGGATTATTTAGGGTATTTTCTGCAACATTCTTTGTATTTTCCGATTATTTAAAACCAAGTGCAAGAATTGCAGCTTTAGCAAGTATTCCACAACACTTTATTTGGACTCACGATTCAATCGGCGTTGGAGAAGACGGACCTACGCACCAACCTATAGAACACTTAAGTCAATTTAGAGCTTTACCGAATTTTTATACATTTAGACCGGCAGATGCTACGGAAAATGTTGAATCATGGAAAGTTGCTTTAAAAATGAAATCACCTACGGCATTTGTTTGTTCAAGACAAGGTCTGCAAGTATTGAAAAACGAAAGAGCATACGGAAATGTTGAAAACGGCGGTTATTTGCTGAAAAAAAGAGAAGGTGCTACAGTTACGATAATGGCAAGCGGTAGTGAAGTATTTTTAAGTTTGCAAGTTGCTTGTAAGTTAGAAGAAGAGGGAGTTAAAGCAAATGTTGTTTCTGTTCCTTGTTTTGATCTTCTTTTGGAGCAAGATAAAGAGTATATCAGTACGATTATAGATCCAAATACAAAAGTCTTTGCAGTTGAGGCAGCAAGAGGCTTGGAGTATTATAAGTTTGCGGACGTAGTTTACGGTATGGTTACTTTCGGAGCTTCAGGACCTGCGTCAGAACTGTTTAACGAGTTTGGATTTACTCCTGAAATATTAGTAGAAAAAATTAAAAAAGAGTTATAGAAGGAAGGGGATAGGTCTTCCCCTTTTTTTCTTTTTTAAAAAAATATATCAATTTATCTTGATATATTGATATAAAATTGTTATAATACTTTTTAAGGAGTTTATCATGGATATTTTTTTAAAAACAGTCTCTTCTTTAAATGATGAAACAAGAGTAAAGATATTGAAATTTATAAATATTCACGGTAAATGTTGTGTATGTGACTTGGAAAACTCATTTGATATGATTCAATCAAGGCTTTCAAGACATTTAAAGATATTAAAAGAGGCAGGCTTTTTAAGAGTTGATAGAGTAGGCAGATGGGCTTATTATTCTATTAGAACTCCTCTTGATGAGTTTAGACAAGCAAGCATCAAAGAGATTATGACTTTAGATGTAACTCTACCGGATTTAAAAAAGGTTTGTGAAATAAAATGAGAGAAACACTATTTGTTTACGGGACACTAATGCCAAATTGTCCAAATGCTTATGTATTAGAAAATATTGTAGGAAAGTTTATTCCTGCTACTGTTAAGGGAAAATTAGTTGATGCAGGCTGGAGTGCCAGTATGGGATATCCCGGTATGAAACTTGATGAAAACGGGGATACGGTTCATGGTTTTCTTTTTTACTCAAGTAATCTAATAAATCATTGGGATTTTTTAGATGAGTTTGAAGGAAGAGAGTTTGAAAGAACACCGATTAAAGTAGAAAGATACGATGAGTTGGAAGTAGAGACTTTTGTATATACTTTAAAACCTGAAGTTGAAGAGATGTTGGAAGAGTAATCAAAGATTACTCTTTTTTTTATAAAATATATCAATATATCTTGATGTATTGAAATAAAAGGAAATAGATGTTTTTAGCAAGTTTAATTTTTATTGTTACACTCATTTTTGTTATATGGCAGCCAAAAAATCTGCAAATAGGAACAAGTGCCGTTATAGGTGCAAGTGCTGCTTTATTATTTGGAGTTGTTAATTTTAAAGATGTAATAGATGTAACAACAATAGTTTGGGATGCAACTTTTGCTTTTATAGGTATTATTCTTCTTTCAATGGTATTAGATGAAATTGGTTTTTTTGAGTGGTGTGCTATAAAAATGGCAAGAGTTTCTAAAGGAAGCGGAAATAAAATGTTTATATATTCTCTTCTTTTAGGTTCTTTAGTCT
Source organism: Halarcobacter anaerophilus (assembly GCF_006459125.1). NCBI lineage: Bacteria > Pseudomonadati > Campylobacterota > Epsilonproteobacteria > Campylobacterales > Arcobacteraceae > Halarcobacter > Halarcobacter anaerophilus. The sequence goes on along the minus strand of NZ_CP041070.1, from coordinate 2,691,897 downwards.
CTGCACTTTTTGCAAATGACGGAGCGGCTTTGATTCTTACACCGATTTTGCTTGCAAAAATGAGAGTATTAAAATTAAATACAAAAACAATTTTGGCATTTTTATTAGCAGGTGGATTTATAAGTGACAGTGCTTCTTTACCTTTTGTTTTTTCAAATTTAACAAATATCGTTACGGCAAACTATTTTAATATAGGTTTTGCCCAATATTTGGCAAATATGATAGTTCCTTATATTGTTAGTACCGTAGTTTCAATTATTGTTTTATGGATATTTTTAAGAAAAGATATTCCCAAAAAAGTAGATGTCTCTTTGTTAAAAAAAGCAGATGAAGTTTTAAAAAACAGAGCACTTTTTAAATTCTCTTGGTTCTTTTTAGCTCTTCTTATCTTTGGATATTTTATAGGCGATATCTTTAATTTGCCAATCTCTTTATTTGCCCTTGGAGGAGCAATTATTTTTTTGATTATTGCAAGTTATACAAAAAGTGCAAAGCTCTGGCTTACAATTAAAACAGCACCTTGGCAGGTTGTATGGTTTAGTATCGGTCTTTATATTGTGGTATACGGATTAAAAAATGCTGGACTTACGGATTATCTAAGTATTGTTTTAAATGAGTTGGCTCAAAAAAGTAATCTTATAGCAGTATTGGGAACAGGGTTTATTTCTGCTTTTTTAAGTGCCCTTATGAATAATATGCCCACAGTCATGATAATGGATATTTCATTAAAAGATATACCCAATGAAGCTTTGGCTTATGCAAATATAGTAGGGTGTAATTTGGGACCTAAAATGACTCCTTTTGGAAGTTTAGCAACTCTTCTTTGGCTTCACGTTTTAAATAAAAAAGGTGTCAAAATCAGCTTTTGGCAATATAGTAAATTTGGACTTATGGTAACGCCACCTGTACTATTTATAGTCTTGCTGTCATTAGTTTAAAAAATTAAAAAAGGAAAAAAAGTGAAAAAAGTTTTGATTTTATGTACTGGAAACTCTTGCAGAAGTATTATTGCAGAAGCTCTTATAAATGCAAAATTAGAAGAAGTTTTAGCCCATTCATCAGGAGTAAAAGCCAGCGGTAGAGTTAATCCAAATGCAAAAAAACTTTTAGAGCAAAAAGGAATTTGGAAAGAGCAGTATCATAGTAAAACTATTGATAAGATTTTAAACAATGAATACGATTTAGTCGTAACGGTTTGTGATCATGCAAATGAAACTTGTCCTATGTTTCCAAAGCCTGTAAAAAAGATTCATGTGGGGTTTGAAGATCCTGACGGAAAAGATTTTAAGGCTTTTGAAAATATATATAAAGAGATAGAAGAAGTTTTACTTCCAAAAGTAGCAAATGCGCTTTTTTCATTGGATGATGAAAAAAATATTGTAAAAAGTTAAAAAAATTAGGAGGATAGAATGTTTACGCCATGGGAAAAATTTGTAGATTTTTTGGTATTTAGTCTTTTAGGTTTAGATAAGCAGTCTCATTTAACTCAAGCTTTACACTTTTTTATTTTTGATACAGTTAAGATATTTATTCTTTTAATAGTAATAATCTTTTTAGTATCTTATCTTAGAACTTGGTTTAATGTAGAAAAAGTAAGAGCTTACTTACAAGGAAAATCAGAGTTTACTGGAAATGTTTTAGCAAGTATTTTCGGAATAATAACACCTTTTTGTACGTGTAGCGCAATTCCTCTTTTCTTAGGTTTTTTACAAGCAAGAATTCCTCTTGGAGTAACGTTCTCTTTTTTAATCTCGGCTCCACTTAATAATGAAATTGCAATAGCAATGCTTTTTTCACTTTTTGGCTGGAAAATTACTGCTATATATATAGGTTTTGGACTTATCGTAGCTATAATAGGCGGATTTGTAATAGGTAAATTTAATATGCAGAAGTATATTTTACTTGACGTAAAACCGATGGAAGGGTGTTGTGAAAATCCAAATATTGCATTAAACAACAAACAAAGAGTAAAAGAGGCTTGGGATTATACTTTTGATATATTCAAAAAAATATATCTTTATGTAATTATAGGAGTAGCCGTAGGAGCGTTTATCCACGGTTATATTCCTACTGATTTTATTGCCCGTTATACAGGCGGTGATGCTTGGTATACAGTTCCTCTTGCTGTAGTTTTAGGTATTCCTATGTATGCAAGCGCGGCAGGAGTTATGCCTTTGGTTGAGGTGCTTACTTCTAAAGGTATGCTGCTTGGAAGTGCTTTATCTTTTATGATGGCAGTTACTGCACTTTCCCTACCTGAGGCTATGATATTAAAAAGATTATTGCATACAAAATTGATTGTTACATTCTTTTTGATAGTAGGAAGTGGTATAATTTTGATTGGATATATATTCAATACAATATTATAAAATAGAATTTTTTTAAGGATATAAAGATGAAAATAGAGATTTTGGGGACAGGTTGTTCAAAATGTGAGGCTTTAACACAAAACGTGAAAAAAGCCGTTGCCGATGCAGGAATTTTTGCACAAGTTGAAAAAGTAGAAGATATGGTTAAAATTATGCAATACGGTGTTATGAGTACACCCGGACTTGTTATAAACGGTGAAGTTAAATCCACAGGTAAGGTTTTAACGCCGGATGAAATAAAAGCTTATTTCCAAAAGTAGAGTTTTGAAAGAGGAACGTTTAGGACATATTTATGCGACTTTAGCATTTCTTTTTTGGGGAGGTTTATCCCCTGTCTATTTTAAAGAGGTTGCAGGTGTAGATGCTTTTGAAATTCTTTTGTATAGAATTATTTTTTCTGTTTTTACACTTCTTCCTTTTCTTTTTTTGAAAAAAGAGATTAAGTTACTTTTTTATATTTTAAGAGATTTTAGAAAAGTTAAGTATCTTTTTGCTTCAACTTTTTTTGTCTCTTTAAACTGGCTTATTTTTATATGGGCAATAGGAAATAACAAAATTCTGGAAACTTCTCTTGGATACTATATTAATCCTCTGGTAAATGTAGTTTTAGGTTTTTTATTTTTTAGTGAAAGAGTATCCAAATATCAGTATCTTGCTATTTTTATAGCTTTTATTGCTGTTTTATATCAACTTGTAACTTTGGGACATATACCTTATATTGCTTTTTCTTTGGCTCTTAGTTTTGGAATTTACGGGCTTCTTAGAAAAAAGATAAATGTGGGATCCCAAGTTGGACTTTTTGTTGAGGTTTTATTGCTATTTCCTTTCTCTTTGGGATATTTAATCTATTTATACTTAAATGGGAATATGGCTTTTATACAAAACAGTTCTTCATATACTTCTTTTATGCTTATTTTAGCAGGACTTGTAACTGTTGTTCCTCTTCTTTTTTTTAACAGTGCCGCAACAAGAATAAAACTTACAACTTTGGGATTTTTTCAATATATAGCTCCTACGGTATCTTTTTTATTGGCAGTTTTTGTTTATAAAGAGGAGTTTAATTTAGATAGACTTATTACCTTTATTTTAATTTGGATAGCTCTTGTTATCTTCTCTTTAGATTCCTTTATAAAAAGAAAAAGTAGTAGATGAAAACTTATTTTTCATCTACACATAAATCTTTTATAATCTCATCTTGTTTTGCACAAAAATTCCCATTTTTTTCAATTAAAAAAAGATCTTGAGCCTTTCCTTTAATAGAACTTAATTTGGCTGTTTCAATCTCTATACCGTAATCATCAAAAACTTTTGCTATATAGGCTAAAAGTCCTTTTTGATCTTCTGCTCTTACATTCATTGAAGCCAAATATGTTGTATGATTTGAATCTATCTCTATCCCCTCTTTTTTTATAATAGGAGTAAGAAGTTTTGTTTTTTTGCTCATATCAAAAGAGCTTTCTATAATTTGTGAAATATAGGTCAAATCTTCATTATCGACTTTTTCGGAGAAACTTATTTCAAAGAATTTTTTTTCATCATATAGTTTAAAGATATTCATTGTAGAAATATTTAAAAACTCTAATTTTCCTAATAAAAATCCCAAGTTTAAAGGAACTTTTCTAATAATTCTGATTATTAGATTAGTATTGTTTAAAATTTCATAATCAAAACTCTCCACTTTTTGTGCTTTTATTGCAATATTGATTATCTCATCGGCTTTAAGTTTTAAGAAAATATGATTTGAAGCGATATAAAAGATTTTCTTTTTCAAGATATTAGGAAGCTCTTTATATTTTTGAGATTTTTTAATTCTCTCTTGTTTCGCATTTCTTCTTGCACTTTCATTTAAAAGAGCACTATTCTCAAAAGCAGGTAAAGATTGTAAATAAAGCTGTTTTAAAAGTGAAGCAGTGGCACTTTTATATATATTGTCTCCTACAGCAGAAATATCGGCATAAGTTACTACAAAAAGCATTTTTAAAGCTCTTTTAGATTTTATTAATGCCGTAAAAGAGAGAATAACTTTTTCTGAATATATATCTTCACTTGTAGCAACTTTGCTCATCATATTATGATATCGAACCAGAAGGGCTCCTAATTGGATATATTCATGCTCAAAATCATAAGCTGTTGTCATATTCTTAAAAAGCTTTTCTCCTGAAATATGGTGGTCCGTAACTCTTCCTTTTCCTACATCATGAAGCAAAGAAACAATTCTAACAAGAGCTTTCTCTTTTTCATCTAAACTTTTATATAAAGAGTTTACATAAGAATCTTTTATATTTTCAAGTTGTTTTAAAGCTTTTATTGAGTGAATATCAACCGGATGTTGGTGATATCCGTCAAATTGCGGCTGATTTACTATTTTTTTTGTAATAGGCAACACAGTTTGAAAAAGTCTGCTGTTATAAATAAGTTTCATAAGCGCATAAAGATTCGGTTTTTGTAAAAGGAGTTTGATTATCTTTTTTAATTCTAAAGTCTGTTTATTTGGAAGTATACTTTTACTGGCATAATATATATATGATCTATCAAAACTTTTTACATCATTTGGCAGATTAATCAACTCTTTTAAAAGTTCTATCAGAGTTTTCGGTTTTGCATTAAAAGAGGTATATAATCTATTATCAACTATATATAGATTTTTTATATATCTATACTCTTTTAATTTATGGATATTCTCTTTTTCAAAGATAACTCTTCTTGTAAATTTTTTTACCATTATTGTTGAGAAAAAGTGTATTCGATGCAGAGATTCAAGAATTTTTGCCATACATTGTCTCTCTTTTGTCATTCTTGGAGTATGTTCAAACCCTAGTTTGGAACTAAGCTCCGGAAGAAGATCAAAATTTACTATATCAAGTTTCTTTTTTGCAATATTATGTAAAGCATTTCTAACTTGAAAGATATACTCTAATGCCGAACGATATTTTTTATATTCATCTTCCGAAAACTCTTTTCCTATAAGTTGTTTTACATCCGAAACTCCGAAAATAACAGTAGCCATCCAAAAAACCATATTGGATTCTCTCATTCCTCCGTAACCGTCTTTTATATTCGGTTCCATTTTTAGAGGATTTTTTAGTAGTCTTTGTTTGTGTTCTTCAAGTTTTTCCACTACAAACTCTTTCTGAGCAGTTTTTCTAATATTTCTTAAAACGGTTTGATATTCAAACCACAGCTGTTTTGAACCGTAAATCATTCTGGATTCCAAGATTGAAGTTTTTATCGTAATATCCTCTTTTACACCCTCTTCAATCTCTTTTATTTCATGAACTCTGGAACCTAATTTAAGCCCGCAATCCCAAGCTAGAGTAATTAACTCTTCCATTAAAGGTTTTATGTTGTAACCTTTTATATCTTTGTAAAGAATCATTAAATCAACATCGGAATAGACGCAGAGCTGTTCTCTTCCGTAACTTCCCAAAGCTACTAATATTACGGGAATAGAAGAACTCATAGGTTGATAATTGCCGAAATATTTTCTTTGCATATATTTATAAAGTTGGATTAAAAACTTATCGGTATGTTTTGTATGTTTTACAAAAAAATCTTTTCCGCCTGTTGTCTCAAAGGCGGTTTCTATTGAATTTAAATAGTTTTTGTAATAATTTCTAAATACTTTTGAAATTTCGAAATCTTTAGCATTTTTTGAAATCAACTCTTCAATTTGAAGATTTAGTTCAGTCATTCAAATATTCCTTATGAATATCAAGTTTTTTTCTAAGAGTAATTCTATTAAGTCCCAAATGTTTTGCCATTTGAACTTGAGATTTATATTTTTTGTTTGCAGCTTTTAAAATAGGGACTTCTAAAAGATATAAAAAATCTTTATAAGAATTCTCACCTTGCATATTTGCGTACATATAGTTTTCCATAAACATTAAAATTTCATCTTCCCCGATTGTTTCAAACAGATATGAAAAGTAGATAGATTTTCTAAGACTATGGGCATTGTTTGAGATATTAATCATCAATTTTGAAGGAATAATCTGATCCAAATCCAGCGTAATACTAGCCTCTTTTGAAAACTTTTGCGTTAAAGCTTTTACATCCTCTTCTCTCTCTTTTAAAGGAGGAAGTTCTATTGTTATTGAAAAAAGTTCTGAAAGTTTACTGTTTAATTCATCTTTTAATGTAGTAGCAATAACTCTAATTCCATTCTCGTTTACCCAGTTTATAAACAGATCAACATTTGTGATATTTTCAATTTTATCTATAATTACAGAACAATTTTGGAGATTGATTATATTATCACTTATATCCTGTTGCAGATTTTTTGCTTTAAATATAGGCGCTTTGGGCACTATATATTGAGAAAGAGATTTTTTCCCGACACCCGGTTCTCCCGAAATTAAAGCATTAACCTGTACACTTTGTAAAAGATGAGCTGAATTTAAAATCTCTTTTGAGTTTTTAGATATTGCTATATAGTTTTCCATTTTTTACCTTCTTAATTAATTATATTAAATCTTTATTTTTTCTTTGTTAAATATATAAATATAGATAACGCAATTAAGATAAGAGATATTCCTGTGATTAAATATAGTGCATTTATCATCTTATCATAATCATTTATCGCAATTTTAAATACAACCATCAAAGCCTCTATAGATAAGGCAATAATAATCGATATTAAAAATTTCGTAATCATTTTAGTTTCAACTTTGGCAGTTTTAGAGTAGCTTTTAAAATATACTTCCTGTTCTAAAATAGTTTTTGCCAAATCAAATATTGCAACTCCCAAAGTTAATGCAATAATAGGTTTAAATATGGTGTCTAAATTGAAGATGCCTCTTACCGTAAAAGAGTGGACAAATTCATATAAAGAGTAAAAAACCATAAACAAGGAGAGCAAAAACATTGAGTATCCCGCAACAGTATAAAAAGCTTTTGTTATAGTGTGAAAAGGTTTATTTAATTCAATTAAACTCAACCTCTCCAAAAGAGATTCTATTTGAAAATCAAAAAACAGAATATAATTGCCCTCTTTAACCGACATAGTAATACAACTGTTTTTGGTTGCATTGCTTACATAAGGAGTACTAAATGCAACACAGTGTTCTTTGAAGTGAAGTTTAGAAAGCAAATACTCTCTTGATACATTTTGAGCACTTTTTTCTATTCTGTTTTTAAAATAGTTTGGTGAGATTTGTAGTTTAGTATCTTTGTTTATTATATATACTAATTCTAAAGAGGGAAACATAGAGAAAATTTCTTTAAAATTTGATTCTCTTAGTGCCTTTAACTCCCCAAGTTTCAGTAAACTCTCTTGTAAAAAGTTTTCAATTTTATCTTGATTTTGGAAATATACTTCTAAATATTCCTTCATTTAAGACTCCTTGTTTAATCTGATATTATATCATACTGTATATAAATTGTATGTATAAAATATAAACAATTATCTAAAAAATAAGAATCTGTTCATATATTAAAAAAATGTAACAAATAATCTACAAAAATGTAATACTTGTAAAAGTTCGACGTTTAGGGACTTCTTTTATTTAAAAGTCAAAAAAACGGTATTTTTTTGTATAAATAATATACATATTAAATGAAAAATTAACTTATTTATCTGATAGAATTTCGTCATAACATTTTTGTAAAGGAAAAATATGGAAAATTTTGCTGATGTAAAATATATTCTTGACGGATTCTTATTTGTTGTAATGGGAGTCTTAGTAATGTGGATGGCTGCAGGTTTTGCAATGCTTGAGTCTGGTCTTACAAGATCAAAAAATAATGCAACGGTTTTAACTAAAAATATTGCATTGTTTGCAATCTCTTGTATTATGTATTACTTCATAGGTTACAACTTAATGTATGGAGAAGGTTCTTCTTTTATGGGAAGTTTCTCTACTATTAGTATGGAAACTGGTGCGGATGCTTCATATCCGGTACCTGCAGACTTCTTCTTTCAAGTTATGTTCGTAGCTACTGCTGCATCTGTTATTTCAGGATCAATTGCTGAAAGAATGAAATTATGGCCATTTTTAATCTTTGTTGTTGTTTTAAGTGGTGTTATTTATCCAATCCAAGGTCACTGGGTTTGGGGTGGAACTGAACTTGGCGGTTTAATTGCAGGTTTCTCTGATTTTGCCGGTTCTACACTTGTTCACTCTGTCGGTGGATGGGCTGCATTAGCTGGTGTTCTTATCCTTGGAGCTAGAAAAGGTAAATATACAAAAGACGGTAAAGTTAAACCAATCCCTGGTTCAAACTTAACACTTGCTACACTTGGTACATTCATTTTATGGATGGGATGGTTTGGATTTAACGGTGGTTCACAATTAGCATTAGGTTCAAAAGCAGATATTGAAGGTATTGCTTTAGTAGTTGCTGATACAAATATGGCAGCAGCTGCAGGTGCAGTTATGGCAGCTTTATTAACTCAACTACTTTACAAAAAAGTTGATTTAACTATGGTTTTAAACGGTGCTTTAGCAGGACTTGTATCTTGTACTGCGGGACCTGATTTAGGTATGTTAGTTGCATTTATTGAAGGTTTAGTAGGTGGTGCTATTGTTGTATTTGCTGTTCCTTTCTTTGATAAATTAAGAATTGATGATCCAGTTGGTGCTTTATCTGTTCACTTAGTAGCAGGAATCTGGGGAACAATTGCCGTTGGTATTTTTAACCCTGATGTTACGATTTTAGCTCAAATCAAAGGTGTTGTTGTAATCGGAGCATTTGTATTCATCACATCTTTTATCGTATGGAAAATTTTAGATGTAATTATGGGATTAAGAGTAGATGAAGAGACTGAAATTACTGGACTTGATATCCACGAAACTGGATTAGAGTGTTACCCAGAGTTCAAAAAAGCTTAATAAATAGGTAGGATTAAAAATGAAAAAAATAGAAGCAATTATCAAACCTTTTAAACTTGAAGATGTTAAAGAAGCATTGGTAGAAAACGGAATCGCAGGTATGACTGTATCTGATGTAAAAGGATACGGTAGACAACAAGGTCACTCTGAATTATACAGAGGGGCTGAGTATGTAGTTGATTTCTTAGCAAAAATTAAAATTGAAGTAATCGTAAATGATGAAGATGTAGATGCTACACTTAATGTAATTGTAGAAGCTGCAAAAACCGGAAAAATAGGTGATGGTAAAATCTTCGTTACTCCAGTTGAAGAAGTTGTTAGAATCAGAACAGAACAAAGAGGTTCTGAAGCTGTATAACTTCTATTGGAAGTGTGAGATTTTATCTCCACTTCTATAAATAATATATACTTGTATATATATTATACAGGATACTACTTTTTAAATCTTTCAAAAAAATATATAATGCTCGCCAATTATATTAAGCGAGGATTAAAATATGGATTTACAATCAATAAATTATGTTATTGATACTTTTTTTACAATCTTTACAATGACATTAATAATATTTATGGTTCCGGGTTTTGCTATGTTAGAAGCAGGGCTTGTCAGAACAAAAAATGTTTCAACGGTGTTAATGGTTAATACGATGATTTATGCAGTAGCATCGCTTGCCTTTTTACTCATAGGATATCATCTTGCCTTTGGCGACTTCGGTAGTGAAACTATGTCAAAGTGGGCTGCATTTTTATTTCAAATGGCATTTGTCGGTAAAGTAATTAATATTATGTCAGGTGGAGTCAGTGAGAGAGCAAAAATTATTCCATTGGCTGTTTTTACAGTTATTATAGGAGCTTTGATTTATCCAACCGTAGTTAATTGGTCATGGGGAAATGATATGCTTGAAGGAACTATTTTGGATATTACTATGTATGATCTTGCAGGTTCAACTGTAATTCACAGTACAGGCGGTTGGGCACTTCTTGCTGCAATATTAGTAATAGGAGCAAGAAAAGGCAGATACCCTAAAGAGGGAGGAATTCGAGTAATTCCCGCTTCAAATATTCCTCTTGTTACTTTGGGTGCTTTTCTTTTATGGATTGGATGGTTTGGATTTAACGGAGGTTCTGTGGGAACAATTTCCTCAAAAGAAGCGGCAAATACGGTTGCTTTAACTATATTAAATACAAATACGGCGGGATTATCAGGAGCAATAATTGTTGCAATATTAATGTATTTGATGTATAAAAAATTTGATATTACAATGATTCTAAACGGAGCTTTAGGAGGATTAGTCGCAATTACCGCAGGTCCTGATTTATATAATATTTATACTCCTATATTAATCGGTGCAATAGGTGGAGTTTTAGTTGTTTTTGGTGTAAGTTTTTTTGATAAATTAAGACTGGATGATCCTGTAGGTGCTCTTTCCGTGCATTTATTAAACGGTATTTGGGGAACGATTGCAGTTGGAATATTTGCAAACAATGGCGAAGATATAACCTTATTAGGACAGATAAAAGGTGTTATTATTGTAGCGATTTTTGTATTTGTTACTTCATATATTATTTTATATATAATTAATAAAGTGATTCCTTTAAGAGCAAATAAAGATGAAGAGATGGAAGGTCTTGATGTTGACGAGTGTGGACTTGAAGCTTATCCTGAATTTAAGAGAGCTTTTTAAACAATAATATTGCTAAAATTTTAAATTATCAGTTATAAAAAGATAATTTAAAATTATTTAGTTAAAATATAACAATTAAAAAAAGGATTATTATGAAAAAAATCGAAGCAGTAATTAAACCATTTAAATTAGAAGATGTAAAAGATGCCTTAACACAAGCTGGAATTACAGGTATGACTGTATCAGACGTAAAAGGATACGGTAGACAACAAGGTCATTCGGAACTTTATAGAGGTGCTGAATACGTAGTTGATTTTTTACCTAAAATAAAAGTTGAATTAGTTGTTGCAGATTCTGATGTTGATTCTACAATCGATATTATTATAAATTCTGCAAAAACAGGTAAAATAGGTGACGGTAAAATATTTGTATCGACAATTGAAAAAACAGTAAGAATCAGAACAGGAGAAGAGAACGAGGACGCAATATAGTATGCAGACATTTACTATAAATTCAGCTTTGGATATGCATCTTCATTTAAGAGATGAAGAGATGTTAAAGCTGGTAGCTCCTTTGACTTCAAAAACTTTTGCAGCAGCTTTGATTATGCCTAATCTTGTGCCTCCCGTTACTACAAAAGAGGCACTTTTAGGATATAAAGAAAGAATAAAAGAGGCTTGTAAAAAAGATGATTTTGAGCCTAAAATGACTCTTTTTTTTAAAAATGATTACTCTTATGAGTTTTTAAAAGATATAAAAGATGAAATAATTGCACTTAAACTTTATCCTGCAGGAATCACGACAAATTCCGAAACAGGTGTTTCATCAATGGATGTAGAGAGTTTAAGACCTACGTTAGAGTCAATGAGTAAACTGAATATTCCTCTTTGTATTCATGGTGAGACAAACGGTTTTGTTATGGATAGAGAAAAAGAGTTTATGCCTATTTATGAGTCAATTGCTTCGTCTTTTCCTGATTTGAAAATTATAATGGAGCATATTACCACAAAAGATGCCGTAAAACTTTTGGATAAATATGAAAATCTTTACGCGACTGTAACTTTACACCATCTTTTAATAACACTTGATGATTTAGCAGGAGGAATGTTAAAGCCGCATCTTTTCTGCAAACCCATTGCAAAAAGACCTGAAGATAGAAGTGCTTTATTGGAAGCTGCTTTAAATGCCCATCCAAAACTTATGTTCGGTAGTGATTCAGCTCCGCATCCTAAACATAAAAAAGAGTGCTGCGGTTGTGCTGCAGGAGTTTTTACCTCTCCTATTGCTTTGCAAGTTTTAACCGAACTTTTTGATAAAAACAATAAATTGGAAAATTTAAATAGTTTTATTAGTTTAAATGCTCAAAGAATATATAACTTCAAAGCAAAAGAAAAAGCTATTAAATTGGTAAAAAAAGAGTTTATAGTTCCTGATGCATACAGATATAATGAAGAGATTGTTGTTCCGATGTTTGCAGGGCAGAGCCTGTCTTGGAGTATTGAAGAATAGTCTTTATGAGTGAGATCTAGCCGAAGAGGCTTCATTTCTCTCTTTAAGAAGTCTTTTTATATTTGCATTTGACTCTTCTGATCTTTTTATTCTCTCTTCTCTCATATTTCTTAAAATTTCTAATGTCTCTTGTTTCTCATGATCTATATTTGTCTGCATCTGAATAGCTTTTCTATTATTAGATATTCCGGATACTCCTAAAAATTTTTCTGTACCGTTTATATATATCTTAGAAGCAGATGAAGTTGCATTTTTATTAAATACTATTATATCTTCAGGTTTTAGTTTTAAAAGATCCCCTGCTGTTAATTCAGTCTCTGCCATAATAGCTTCAACTTTCATTTTCGCACCGGAAATAAGTGTGGTAATATCAGGCTTTCTACTTGCTTTTTTATTTTTACCTTCATTAAACATTTTTTCGACGATTTTATTTAATAAGGGTTCAATATATGCAATAGGATAGCAAATTGACAAAAAGCCTGATTCTTCATCAATTGTAATTTCAAGTACAACCAAAAGTACGATTTCATGGTCGGAAATAATTTGAATCGCATTTGCATTTGTATCTCTTGATTCTATTTTAAAATTTAAAGTCGTAACCTCTTCCCAAGCTCTATACATATGTTTAACAAACATTTTATAAAAGTGTTCAAAAATATTTACTTCTATCTCCGTTAACTCTCTATCTAAATTATCATTAGCAGCAACTGCCCCCGAACCTAAAAGTTCGGCAATAATTTTATGGGAAATTCCGGGATTACATTCAACAACAATTCTTCCGTCTAAAGGTTTTATAGATAAAGTATTTAATGAAGTTAATTGAGGAATTGAAAGAATAAATTCTCCGTAAGTCATCTGCTCTATTGAATAAAGTTTTATATCGACAACTTTTCTTAACATTGCAGAGAGATCTGTAATTAAATCCCGTAACATTTTATCATGCAGTGTAGAAAAGGCCTTAAACTGCTCATTTGAAATTCTATTAGGTTTTTTAAAATCATAAATTGAGTAATTTTTCTCTTTAGATATAATCTGTTCTTCAGAATCCGGATCAATCTCTTCTCCTGCTTCTGCAATATCTAACAGGGCATCAATTTCATCTTGACTTAAAAACTCAGCCATATTATCCTCTTATCTCCACTTCTACGTTTAATGCGCCGAGATCTCTTATCATTTTTATGGTTTCTATAATGTCAGTCATCGGCACTTTCATTACTTTCATCGCTCTTACTAAATCTGAAACCGTAGGCTGTTTTTTACTGTTTAGCAAAGTATTATCGATATTAACAGCCGTAGGTTTATTATCTAAAACTACATCATCCCCTATATCTCTTCCCGGATTTAAACCTTTGTCCTCCCACTGCGTATCATCAAGAGGTGATTTTTTAATTCTAATCGTAAAGTTCTCTTTTGCAACAGTTACAGGATCTATAACAATATCGGCTCCTGCTATAATAGTCTCTCTTTGCATATCAATTATAATTTTCTTTTTAAAATCCGAATCCAATTCTATACTTTGGATGTCTGAAATAAATTTAACAATTGAAATATCTTTAGGTTTTCTTACATCCACAGTTCTTGTATCTGTAGCTACGGCAAGTCTTTCACCGAATTTTTCATTTATTCTTTTTTGGACTTCATAAGCTTGTTTGGCATCATTTTTTAGAAGACTTAATGTTACGGAATCTTCTCCTCTTAAAGAGTATTCTACTTCATTTTCTATTGTTGCTCCGTCATAAATAAAACCTGTCGTACTGTTTTTTGAATCAGCTACGATAGTTCCTTGAGCCAAAGCATAAACTTGTCCGTCTACGGCTTTTAGCTGAGTAAGAAGAAGCTCTCCGTGGTCAATTGATTTTGCATCGCCTATTGCCGATATTTTTATTTTTATTTTATCCCCTTGCCTAGAAAAAGCCGGTAAATCTGCCGTTACCATAACAGCTGCAATATTCTTTGACTTTATTGATGAGGTAGGGATTTTTATATATGAATTTCTAAGCAGGTTTTGAAGGCTTTGCATAGTAAACTGGGATTTGTCTCCTGTCCCTGCTAAACCTACTACTAGACCATAACCAATAAGTTGGTTATCTCTAATTCCCACAATATTTGATATATCCTTAATTGTTACAGCAAAAACTGAATTGACAATTAGAATAATTAGTATTAGAAATCTCAATTTTGCACCTTAGACATAATTGAGTAAATTTTATCTAAAATTTTATAAAATATAGGTATAATCTTTAAAAAAATAATATTAGGATATCTTTTGATTATTTATGTTTACGGAAGTGATGATTTTAGAAAAGATATACATGAACTATTGGAACATTCTAATATAAAGTTTAGATTGGATGAAAATGGTGAAGTAGTAGATCTTTCTACTCTAGAAGATTTGAAAAATGCTATTGAAGATAATCCTAAAAATATATATCTAATCGATGACTCGAAAATAATCAAAAAAAATTCTTTATTAAACGATAAATTTAAATTCTTAAAACCTAAAGACGGAATTGAGGAAGATTTTTTATTAGATCACGGAATTGGTGATATTTCGGTAAACTCTATTGAAGAACTCTCTAAACATATTAAAAATAAACTTGATTCCATAGTAGATAAAAAGGAATCCGAAAATATTCAGGATTCTATTGTTGAAATCGTTGAGGATGCATATGAAAACAGCGATGATGACAAAGAATATATTCAATTAGACGATGAATTAAAAGAGCTTCTTTCTCATAGAAGTACAGATGAAGAAGAACCTCAAGCGCAAGTAGAACAGATTGATGATATCTCTTCAATGTTAGAAGAAGAGGTTGAACCTATTTCTGATGAAAAAGAGAATCCTTTGATGAATGATCCTTTATTAAATGAACTTGGCAGTATGGTAGATGAGGATGAAGAGAATTTACAAGAAGATCAAGAGGCATTAAAAGATTTGAGTTTTGAAGAAGATTCAGGTAAGATTGATTTAACAAATGAAGAAAAAAATGAGAATAATTTAGAGCAAAAAGGCAGTGAGCAAGGAGAAGCGATGGCAGATGAGTTTTCAGAGTTTGATTCTTTAAATGAAGCAGATTTATTAGCAGCGTTAGATATGACGGACAGTGAACCTGTGGAGACTAAAGCTTCAAATACTATCTCTACTGAAGAGGTAAAAAAGAGTGAAGAAAAACAAAATTTGGATTTGGGCAGTTCTAGCGCTGATGATATCGCAAAACTTATATCACAACTTCTCAATAATAAAACATTGGAGATAACTATAAAAGTAAAAGATTAGTATGGATTTAATAGGTATTGCGGAAAACACAGTTAAAATCATTCTAATTTTAGGATTACCTTCATTAATCGTAAGTATGGTAATAGGGCTTATTATTTCTATATTCCAAGCAGTAACTCAGGTCTCTGACGCATCTTTGTCTTTTGTTCCTAAGATTATATTTGTTTCGGTATTTGTTCTTATCTCTTTACCTTGGATCGGTGATCATATTGAGACTTATACCAAAGATTTATGGGATATAATTTTAACTTTTGGGCAGTAATATGATAGAAAAGCTTTATAATCTCAAAAAAATGCAGACTGATCAAAAATTAATGCAAAAAGGTCAGATAGTCTCTAAAATAGGACATATCGACGATGAAATAATGTTTACGGAAAATAAAATAAACACTACAAGTGTACAAAAATTCGGAGCAATTTCCGATTTTTCCATTTTACAAATGCATAAAAATACTATGGCTCACCATATTCAAGAGTTAGAAAAACAAAAAGCCGTATTAAATAAAGAGTTGGATATTTTAGTAAAAGAGATTATTGAACTTCAAAAACAGAGTGAACAGTATAAATATATTTTACAAGAGCAAAAAGAAGAGGAGTTCAGAAAAATACTTTTAAGTGAAGAAGAGGCCTCAAACGAATATATACAAAGCAAATATATAACAGGATGAAATTATGAGATTATTAATTATTCTTCTTTTTGTTATTTTTAATTTAGAAGCACAAGAAGTAAGTAGTGCAACTTTAATAAAACAGAAAATAGAGATAAAAGAGTTAAAAAAAGATTTAAATAATTTTTATAATAAAAAAGAGAAAGAGTATCAAACAAGAAAAAAAGAGCTTGAAACTTTATTATCTAAAATTGAAAAAGAGAAGAATGAAATACAATCTCTAAGAGATGAAAATAGAGAACTTTTAAGTAATATAAAAGGTGAAGTTGAAAATAAAACGGCGAAAATATATAATAAAATGAAACCGAAAATTGCAGCTAATATTTTCAATCAAATGATTAGTGAGGGAAAAATTGAAGATGTTTTTGATATAATTTTGAGATTAAAAGATAGTAAAGTAACATCTTTAATGAAATATATAAGTCCTATGAATGCCTCGATGCTAACACAAATGTTACAGGACTATAAAGAAAATAACAATAATGAAGGGTAAATATGGCTGATAATCAAGAAGCAAATCAATCTGGCGGAGGAAAAGGTTTAATAATAGTACTTGTAGTACTCGTAGTACTTCTATTAGTTGCGGTAGGAGTGGGTGGATATATGTTGTATTCAAGCGGAGTATTAAGCGGACAACAACAAAATAATCAAGAACAAGTACAAGATAGCCAAAAAGCAAATCCGGGTGAAATGTTTAAAGCAAGCATAAATGATTTGGTGTTGAATATTACAAATGCAAAAGGTAGAGAAAAACTTATGAAACTATCTTTTTCCGTAAAAAGTACGGAACCTACAATTGAGTCAATCGTTGAAGAGTATAAACCTGAAATTGTAGATGCAGTTATTGCCCAAGTTAGCTCAAGAAGTTCGGAAGAACTTTTAACTGTCGGCGGTAAAGCCCTTCTTAAAGAGGAGTTATTAGATGAGATTAACTCAATTTTAAATGAAGTTACTTCAAATAGTGATATTCAAAAAGATTGCGTTAAACAAATATTGTTTACCTCTTTTGTTATAAAATAAAAAGATGATAGTAGCCGTTAAAACAAACAGTAAAAAAAGAGCTCTTATTAAACTGCTTTCAATAGGGGCAGTAATAGTAATGTTTACTGCATATTATTTTCATATGAGCGATGAGTATGCAAATCAAGAAAAACTTGAAAGTCAAGAAAAACTTGAGCAGTTAAAACTTGAAGAAGAGAAACAAAAAAGTAAAAAACTTGAAAGAATAATATATAGAGAGATTGAAACGGCAGTCGATCTAATAGGGCAAAGAAAAGTAATTGACGTAAAACTAATTTCAAACAGAGTTTTGATTGTAGTGGATCCTGATACGAATCTTGATGCTTTGAAAGTAAGATACGGAAGTGCGGCATTGATAAAAAAAGGTTTAAAAGATACTAAAATCGCTATTGATTTAAAATATGTTATAGAGAGTAAATATAATGCGAATTAAATATTTTCTGCCTTTTCTTCTAATCTTCTCTTTTGTTGGATGCGGACAAGATCCTGAAATTAAATTTACAAAACCTAAAATACAAGTTCCAAAAGAACAACCTATAGTAAAAAGAAATAAAGGGTCTTTATATGCCGTAAAAGGTTCATCTTTATTTGCGGATAAAAAAGATTTGCAAATAGGCGATATCATACAAGTTCAAATTGATGAGTCTTTATATTCAAATAGCCATAACAAAAGAGAATTATCAAATGACAGGAATAGCTCTTTAGGCGGCGGTGTTGTAACTGCCGGACAAAATAACGGATTGGCTTCAAAAATAGCAAAAAGTTTAAATCCTGTTACGAACTTGGGATTTGAATCAAACTCTAGTGTAGAAAATGATGGTGAAGTAAAAACAAAATTAGATGAAACGTTCTCAACAAGCGTATCTGCAATAATTGAAGAGACTTATCAAAACGGAAACTACTACATAAGCGGAACAAAAGAGATACTTATTGACGGACAAAAACAGTCTTTAACTCTTACGGGTGTTATTAGACCTTATGATATAACTTCGGATAATTCAGTAGACTCCTCTCAAATAGCAAATTTAAAAATTCTGTATGAAAAAGACGGTGAGGAACAAGATGTTATGCATGTACCTTGGGGATTAAAAATTATCCAATTATTCTGGCCTTTTTAATTAGTAAAATAACTTTTTATATTACTAGTTAAAAATAATTAGAAGATTCTTATTTAAAATTTTTAAATATAACTTTTTTTAAGTATACATATAATATACTCTATATTCAATATTGATTTAATGGAGTTATTTTATGGGAATAGAAGCATACCAACAACAGAATGCAGTGTCTGATGATCCATATTTATTAATTCTAAAGCTATATGAAGGATTGCTGAAATATTTATCTTTTGTAAAAGCTGCAATGGAAAGTGGTGATATAGAAGCTAAATTCAAATACATTAATAAATCGGTTTCAATCTTTGATGAGCTTAGAAATGTACTTGATTTTGAAGGTGGTGATGTTTCATACTATTTAGATGGATTATATCTTTATCAAATTGAAACTTTATTTAGTGCCGGAATAGATGATAATATTAATTCGGTAAATCAAGTTATGAAAGTTGTACAAGGTTTAATTGAAGCATGGAAAGAGGAAACTGGTCTATAAATGCTCTTAAAGAGTTAACTTATATTGATACTTTAGATTCTTATGAAAGGGCTGATGCTCTTGTACGATGGAATAATAAATATCTTGCAGAAAATCAAATAAGCGATTTTGAATTAGACCAAGACGGTTTCAAAAAGCTTTACGAACTCTTTTATAAAAATATTAATTTTTTAAAAGAGCATAAAGAAAAAACCAGAAAAGATATGGTTGAAAATAGAAAACTAAGAAAGTTTCTAAAACATTAAATCGAATATTTTATTAATTTTTTCTTTGAAAATATAAGCTCTTATATTTTTGGGAATTTTATTAACTCTACACTTCTCTTTAAAATCTTTTGGCATTATCTCTTTTTCATAAGGTGAAATAAAAATATATTTTGTAGTAATATTTATAGAAATTTTATGAGAAATCACCAACTCTTTTTGCTTTAAAATCTCATCTCTTTGGGCTTTGGTTAAAAGTATACCTCTTTTTTTTAAAGATAAATCTATATTTCTTATATTTAAATTATCATCATTTAGATTTTTAAAAACTTCTAACTCTTTTTCTTTTAATAATGCCTTCTCTTCAATATTTAAAGAGTTTATATCTTCTTTTAGATACTCAAAACTTCTTTTTACACCCTCTTTAAACTCTTTTAAAAAATTATCCGAAAAGTTCTTTCTAAAATAGTTTCTTCTATATCTCTCATCAAAATTTGTTTCATCAACAAAGTATTTAATTGAGTTTTCTTTTAGGTAAGTTTTTAATTCCTCTTTTGTAATATTTAAAAGAGGTCTGTAAATTCGGTAAGTCTCTTTTTTTGTAATCTCTTCAAAAGAGATTAGTTCGATAAGTCCCGCTCCACGGCTTAACTGCATAAAAAACCACTCCAATTTATCATTTAACTGATGTGCAGTAATCAAAGTTTCATAGCTGTTCTCTTCTATAATTTTTTCAAAAAAAGAGTATCTACTGTCTCTTGCTTTTTTTTCAAAATTTGAATTATCTTCAAATTTCACATCTTTTAAATAGATTTTTTTATTATATTTTTTTGCCAAAAATTTTGCATATTCAACTTCTTGTTTGGATTGCTCTCTTACATTATAATTTACAATCGCCAAGTCAAAAGGGATATTGTTTTCTAATAGAATAAAAAACAAAGCAGAAGAATCAACACCTCCTGAAAAAGCTAAAAGATTTCTTGAAGTGTTGATTGTATTGATTTGTAGTTTCATTTTATTTAATTACGGTTGCTAAAAGTTTGTCTCCGACAAGTTGGGTTACTTTTACTTTGTAAATTTTTCCGAATTGAAGTTTTTGTGGATTGTTTTCATCATATAATTCGTTATCGTTTATATAAATTTCTCCGTCAATATCAGGTGCCCAAGTAGTTTTTCTTGCACTTAAAAGATATTCATGTTCTAAGCTTTCTGAATCAATATAGACTTCAAAAGTTTTTCCTATCTCTTTTTCTAAAGATTGCTGAGTAGTTTCAGAAATAATTTCACCTAAAATTTCGGCTCTTTCATTTATAAGATCCTCTTCAACTTTATCCATTCTTGCATAGGCATCTGTTCCCTCTTCATCAGAATAAGCAAATACGTTTGCTCTGTCAAAACCGTACTCTTTTACATATTCACATAATTTGTCAAAATCTTCTTGAGTCTCTCCCGGGTGTCCTACAATAAAAGTTGTTCTTACAAAGCTGTTTGGAACTTTTCTCATTGCATCCATCAACTCTTTTAGCTTTTCAACACCTTTACCTCTTTTCATAATTTTAAGCATTGATGACGAGATATGTTGAAGAGGCATATCAAAGTAGTTTTGAAATACTTTTGAATTTTGAATTTTTTCAATCAGACTTAAAGTAGTAGTCGAAGGATAAAGGTATAAAATTCTGGCACTATTTACTCCTTCTATTTTTTCTACTTCATCAATTAATCTTTCTAAACCGTTTTTGATATTTAAGTCTCTTAAAAAAGATGATGAATCCTGAGAAACAAAAGAGAAATCGGTATAACCGTTTTTTACAAGATTTTTAACCTCTTTTACAAGAGATTCCAATGTTCTTGAATGAAGTTTCCCTTTGAAACTCGGAATTGCACAAAAAGAACAGCTTTGGTTACAACCTTCGCTTAATTTTACATAAGCATGATAAGATGAACCTGTGATAACTCTGTCATTCTCTTCATTTAATAAAAAAACTTCTTCCGTAAAAGAGCTTCTTCTTTCATTTACAAGTCGGTCGATTCTGTCATAATCTCCAACTCCCGTGAAAATATCTATTTCAGGTAACTCTTTTTGAAGTTCTTCTTTATATCTTTCACTTAAACATCCTGCCATAACCAAAACAGAATCTTTTTTTCTTTCATCATGTAAAGTTAGTATGGTATTTATACTCTCTTCTTTTGCACTATCGATAAAACCACAGGTATTAACAATAATCACATCGGCTTTTGAGGAATCATCGGTAATCTCATAATCTTTGAGTCTACCTAACATAATTTCCGAGTCAACAAGGTTTTTAGTGCAGCCAAGACTAACTAAGTGTAAAGATTTTGAAGGTTTCTTATCTGTAAATTTCATATATATTTTTATCTTTCTTCTAATTTTTCGCGAATTTTATCATATTATAAAAAAATTGTAAAACTTATATCCAAATATTATCTAAAAGTCTAGTTTTATCAAATCTTGCCACAACTAAAATTATTGTATTTCCTAATTGGATTTGTTTGATTTCATTAAACTCTCTGTCTACAAAAGCTACATATTCTA
The DNA here is from genome assembly GCF_006459125.1 of Halarcobacter anaerophilus. Classification (NCBI taxonomy): domain Bacteria; kingdom Pseudomonadati; phylum Campylobacterota; class Epsilonproteobacteria; order Campylobacterales; family Arcobacteraceae; genus Halarcobacter; species Halarcobacter anaerophilus. Next base: position 2,670,234 of record NZ_CP041070.1, on the reverse strand, counting down.
CATCAAGTCCTTGCATAACTTCAAGCATTTTATCTTTTATAACTTTTACATCTTTCTCTTTTTTTGCGGCAAGAGAAGCAGCTTTATATAAAGATTTTGAAATTAAAAGTGCATCTTTTCTTTGAGTAGTACTTAAATAAACATTTCTTGAACTTTTTGCCAAACCGTCGTTTTCTCTTACGATATCGCAAGGAACAATATTAATAGGTAAGAAAAAGTTTTTTACCATTTGTTGAATAAGAGATAACTGTTGGGCATCTTTTTTACCGAAATAGGCATTTGTAGGTTGAGTTAATCCAAATAGTTTTAAAACAACTTGTAAAACTCCGTCAAAATGTCCCGGTCTTGTTTTACCTTCTAGTATATAGCTTTTATTTGGAGCTTTTACTAAAACCTCTTCAGGCGAATACATAGTATCAGCTTGCGGCATAAAAAGATAATCGGCTTTGCACATTTCACAAATTTTAATATCTGCTTGCTCTTTTCTAGGATAAGCTTCTAAATCTTCACCCGGCAAAAATTGTGTCGGATTAACAAAAATTGATACGAAAACAGTATCGTTTTCACTTCTTGCTTTTTTTATTAAAGAGATATGTCCGTCATGCAATGCTCCCATTGTAGGAACGAAACCGACACTTCCTTTAGTGTTTTTTCGAACTTCTTGCAGTTCTTCAATAGTTTTTAAAACTTTCAATAATTTTCCTTTTGTCTTTTATAACTTCTTTTACCAATGAAAATAAATTTCATTTAAAGAAGCAAACTCTAAAGAGAGTAACGAATTACTCTTTTACGATATACTACTTTTCGTCATAGTTTGGATTGAGTTTAAGTAAAATCAGATCTGCCAGCATATTTCCAAGCAGAGTTAAAAAGGCACCTATTATCAAAATTCCCATAATAACGGGATAATCATGACTTAAAGCACTTTGATAAAAAAGTAAACCCATTCCATCAATGGAAAAGATTGTTTCTAAAATTACACTTCCTCCAATAATTCCGGGCAATGAAAGTCCTAAAAGAGTTATCACAGGAGGGTATAAATTGGGCAAAATATAGTATCTTAATATCTTTTTTTTATCTAACCCTCTTGCTCTTGCAAAAAATATATAATCGGATTTTAAAATCTCAATTGTCAAAGATCTAATATATAAAATTAGACTTCCGATTCCACTGAAAGTTATAATAAAAATCGGTAAAACAAGATGCCATGCAAAATCCAAATAGTAGTTTAAACTGCCGTCATTTGGAATTGAATGAAGTCCTGCAATAGGTAGAATTTCAAAATATATCGAAAAAATCAAAACTAACAAAAGAGCTAAATAAAAAGAGGGCATCGAAAAACTTAAAAGTGAAAGTTGTCCTACTGCTTTATCTAGTTTTGAATCCTTTTGCAGTGCTGCTTTGATTCCTAAATATAAGGAAACGACAAAGATCAAAAACATTGATATAATATTTATTGTAAGAGTAATAGGAACTCTGCTTAAAATCTCATTTTTTACCATCTGCCCGCTTGCAAAAGAGATACCGAAATCCAAATGCAAAAGTGCAGTAATCCATGAGAAAAATTGAATATACAGAGGTTTATCTAATCCATATACAGCTTTTAACTGCTCAATTGATTCAGGCGTGATATTCGGATTTAGCTGTCCGCTTGCAAAAAATGAATTGGGAGCTAAATGAATTGCCAAAAAAGAGATTAAGCTTATTATAAAAAGCATGATAATAAGATATAATAATTTGCTCATAAATAGTTTCATGAGCGTATTATACTAGCACATAGGTTAAAAATGATAGGTATAGATGTAGCTTCAATCGACAGAATTAAAAAAATGTATGAAAAGTTTGGAAACAAGGCATATGAAAGGTTTTTAAACGAGGATGAAATTGAGTTAATCAAACGTCCAGAAACGGCAGCCGGATTTTGGGCGGCGAAAGAAGCGGCGAGCAAAGCTTTAGGTACGGGAATAGGGAAAGAGTGCTCTTTTCATGATATAAAAATAAAAAAAAGTAAATTAGGAGCCCCTAAAATCAAGTATTCAAAAGAGATTAGAAAAAAGTTTAAGATTAAAAAGTCTTGTCTCTCTATAACTCATGAAAGCGGATTAGCTATAGCAGTTGTTTATAATATAAAAAAATAAGTTATCTGTTCAGATATCTTTCTAAAATAATTTTTGCGGCTATTGAGTCGACTCTTCCGTCTCTTTTATATTTTATTTCACCTTTTATAAGCTCTTCTGCTTCGATTGAACTCATATTTTCTTCTTGAAACTCATAAGGAATATCAAGATTTAGCAAAGAGGTGAAGTGTTTAACTCTTTTTTGCATATCTTCACTTGCACTTGGAAACCCTATAACTAATTTATCAATTTCCCACTCTTTTAAAACTTTTAAAACATCATTTGAAGCTTGATTTCTATTTTTTCTTAGAACGGCAGGAAGAGGGGTTACTATCTCCTTGTGAAGAGATATTGCTATACCTATTCTTTTAAGACCAATATCAAGAGAAGCAATTTTCAATCAGTTTCCTTTAGTTAAATTTGGATAATATTATAGCCTTAAAAGAATAAAACTAGGAAAATAGAGTATGAAATTAGCAGTTTTTGATTTTGATTCAACCCTTATGGACGGGGAAACAATTGATTTCTTAGCTAAGCCTTTGGGGCTTGAAGAGAAAGTTGCGGCTATTACTGAAAAAGCAATGGCGGGAGAATTAGATTTTTTTGAATCATTAATCGAAAGAGTATCATTATTAAAAGGATTAGAGTATTCAAAGGCTGTAGAAATTTGTAAAGATTTACCGCTTATGCCAGGAGCTTTTGAAACAGTTTCAAAACTAAAAGAGAGTGGCTATAAAGTGGTATGTTTTTCAGGAGGGTTTAGAATAGGTACGACCCCTGCAAAAGAGAAATTAAGACTTGATGCGGATTTTTCAAATATTTTACATGAAAAAGAGGGCATTTTAACAGGACTAGTGGGTGGAGATATGATGTTTGGATTCTCCAAAGGGGATATGATTCAAAGAGTTCAATCTCTTTTAGGAGTTTCAAAAGAGAATACTCTTGTTGCAGGTGACGGAGCAAATGATGTTTCGATGTTTCCTTATGCAGCAAAAAAAGTTGCATTTTGCGGAAGAGATATCATAAAAAAAGAGGCTAATATTATTGTTGAAGAAAAAGATTTGACAAAAATATTAGAGTATATTTAAGGGATTAATTATGAGTTTAAAAGAGGACATAAACTTTTCACTGTGGTGTGATTTTATTGAAAGAGATTTTTTAGAAAATAGATTTAAAGATTTGATAAACGATGAGATAATTCACGGGGCTACTTCAAACCCTGCAATTTTTGAATCATCAATCTCAAACTCTGTTGCATACGGACAGCAGCTTCAAATGCTTCAGGCAAATGAAGCAAAAACAATATATGAAGAGTTGGCTTTAACAGATATAAAAAGAGCAGCTGAGCTTTTAAATGATTTATATGTAGAAAATCAAAATGACGGATTTATATCAATTGAAGTTGATCCTGAACTTTGTGATGATACAAAAGGAACTATTGAAGAGGGAATTAGACTAAACTCTACAATCGGTGCGGAAAATGTAATGATTAAAGTTCCTGCAACGCAAGCGGGTTATGAAGCAATGAAAGAGTTGACTTCACAAGGAATAAACGTAAATGCAACATTGATTTTTTCACCCCAACAAGCAATAGAGTGTGCAAAAGCTTTAAATGAGGGAATAAAATTATCTAATAAAGATACAAAGGCGGTTATATCGGTTTTTGTTTCAAGACTTGATAGAATGTGTGATTCCGAACTCTTTGCAAAAGGTCTTAAAAAGGGTAAATTAGGAATTATAAATGCTACAAAATGTTATCATGAAGTTGAAAAAATAGGAAATAAAAATATAAGAACTCTTTTTGCAAGTACGGGAGTAAAAGGTAACGATTTAGAGGGTAGTTATTATGTTGATAATTTAATTTATCCAAACTCTATAAATACGGCACCTCTTGCAACTATTGATCAATGGCTTGAAAACGGAAAAAAAGAACCGAGTGAAATTCCAAGTGAAGAGAAATGCGATAAATATTTTAAAACATTAAAAGAGAGTAAAGTCGATGTTCAAGCGGTTTATACAAAACTGTTAAATGACGGGCTTGGAGCTTTTAAAAACTCATTTAAAGATTTACTTAAAAAACTACAAAAAGATTAATAAAACTTATGTAACTTAAAAGTAATTTTTTAAGTTGCATCCTTAATACTTAAGACAATTTTAGATAAAATCTAGCACTATTTAAATATTAAAGGCTTAGATTATGAATAATTGGAATCCTGGTAGTTGGAGAGATTTTCCAATAAAACAACAACCAACATATAATGATTTAGAAAAACTTAAAAAAGTAGAAAAAGAGTTAGCTACTTATCCTCCTTTAATATTTGCTGAAGAGGCTAGAAGATTAAAGTCTCAATTAGCCCAAGTAGTAGAAGGAAATGCTTTTTTACTTCAAGGCGGAGATTGTGCTGAATCATTTAATGCTTTTAATGCAAACAATATTAAAGATTTGTTTAAAGTGATGATGCAAATGGCAGTTGTTTTGACTTTTTCAGGTGGATGTCCTGTTGTAAAAGTGGGAAGAATTGCAGGACAGTTTGCAAAACCAAGAAGTTCTGATTTTGAAGAAATAAAAGGGGTATCTCTTCCTTCATATAGAGGAGATATTATAAATAATATGGATTTTACCCAAAAGGACAGAACTCCAAAAGCAAAAAAACTTTTAAAAGCATATAATCAAAGTGCGGCAACACTAAATCTTTTGAGAGCTTTTGCAAGAGGCGGAATGGCTGATTTACATAAAGTTCATGCTTGGAATTTGGATTTCGTAAAAGATAATACTTTAGGTGAAATGTATGAGCAACTTGCTAATAAAATATCTGAAACTCTTAAGTTTATGGAGTCATGCGGTATTACAAGTGAAAATACAAGTAAATTAAGAGAAACAGTTTTATACACTTCCCATGAAGCTTTATTGTTAAATTATGAAGAGGCTTTAACAAGAAGAGACTCTTTAAGCGGAGACTGGTATGACTGTTCAGCTCATATGTTATGGATTGGGGACAGAACCAGAGGTTTAAACGATGCTCATATCGAATATTTCAGGGGAATTCATAATCCAATAGGTTGTAAAGTAGGACCTTCTATGAAAGAGGATGAATTAATTGAATTAATCGATGCTTTAAATCCCGAAAATGAAGCAGGAAGATTAAATCTGATAGTTAGAATGGGACATGAAAAAGTTGCGGATATTTTCCCGAAACTTTTAAGAAAAGTAAAACAAGAGGGGAAAAAGGTTGTTTGGTCATGTGATCCGATGCACGGAAATACGACTAAAACGGATAATGGATATAAAACAAGAGATTTTGAAGCGATTTTATCTGAAGTAAAACAGTTCTTCCAAATACATAAAGCAGAAGGTACTTATGCAGGTGGAATTCATCTTGAAATGACGGGACAAAACGTAACAGAGTGTACAGGAAGTGAAAGTGCAGCTATTACAGCCGAAGGTTTGTCAAGCAGATACCATACTCAATGTGATCCAAGATTAAATGCCGATCAAGCTTTAGAACTGGCATTTATGATTGCAGATACTTTAAAAGAAGCAAGAGCTTAAAGTAGTTTTATAAAAAAGAGGAGTTCTTCTCCTCTTTAGTTTTAATTATTTTTTATAAAAAAGTCTTTTTATAAATCTCTTCATTAAAACCTACGATAACCATATCTTTATACTCTATTACAGGTCTTTTTATAAGCATTAACTCTTTACATAACCATTGTATTTTACCAGCTTCGTTAAGATTAAGCTCTTTTAATTTTAGATTTCTATAAGTTGTTCCTCTGTTATTGAAAACTTTGTCAATACCGGCTTTTTTTACCCACATTTCAATTTTTTCAGGACTTGGAGTCTCTTTTTTAAAATCGAAAAGTTCTGTTTCTATATTGTGCTCTTTAAAAAATTTCAGTGCTTTTTTTACACTATCACAATTTTTAATTCCATAAACCGTAAGCATTTTTTACTCTATTATTTTTGGAACTATAAAATAACCGTTTTCCGATTTTGGAGCATGTTTTAAGATATGATTTGAAAGTTCTAAATCTTGTTTTGCCACATCTTCTCTTAAAGGAGTTCCTCCTTCAACCGTATTAAATGTTGCTTCAATATTTGATACATCAATTTCATTTAAATTTTCAACAAAGTTAATAATATCTGCAAGCTCTTTTTTTAGATTTTCCTTTTTTGAATCATCTATTTCCAAGCTTGAAAGTTTTGCTAATTTGTCAATTAGTTTATCATCAACAGTCATATAATTCCTTCTTTTTACTTTTGTGCATGATTATATCCAAAAAGAGGTTAATCTTACTTTCCCGTATTCTCTCTTTTTTGGTAAAACTCTTTTTTAAACTCTAGCCAGTTATCTGCTAAAATAGCCTCTCTTGCTTGTCTCATTAAATTTAGATAGTAATGAATATTATGAATTGAACTAAGTCTGTAATAGGTGATTTCTCCGGCTCTGAAAAGATGATTTAGATAAGCTCTGCTAAAATTTCTACAAGTATAACAGTCACATTCGGAATCTATAGGCAAAGGATCTTCTTTAAATGTTGCTTTTTTAATATTCACTCTTCCGAAACTTGTAAAAAGAGTACCGTTTCTTGCATTTCTTGTAGGCATAACGCAATCAAACATATCAACACCGCGTTCTATATTCTCTATTAAATCTTCAGGTGTTCCTACTCCCATTAAATATCTCGGTTTATTTTGGGGCATAAAATCAGTTGTCCATTCAACCGTTTCATACATCTCTTCATTTGGTTCACCGACGCTTAATCCGCCGATTGCATATCCGTCATAATCTTCAAGGGCACAAAGTTGCGTAGCACTTAGTTTTCTAAACTCTTTGTCTGTTCCCCCTTGTATAATTGCAAAGATATTTTGATTTACCCCGATACCTTTTTTCTGTTGTTCTTTATGGTATTTTATGGCTTCTTCTGCCCATTTTGTAGTCCTTTCAATAGATTTTTTAATTCTCTCACGTGTATTTGGTAGGGCAACCAAATCATCCAAAATCATCATAATATCGCTTCCTAATTCATATTGCGTATCAAGAACACTTTGAGGGGTGAAATAGTGTTTGCTTCCGTCTATGTGAGATTTAAAAGTAATACCGTTTTCATCTGGTTTAGAGTTGTCGCTTAAAGAAAAAGCCTGAAATCCACCGCTATCAGTTAAAAAAGAGTTTGGAAATTTTGAAAATCCATGAAGTCCTCCGAATTTTTTGATAAGTTTGCTTCCGGGTCTTAAATATAAATGGTAAGTATTTCCTAAAATAATTTTTGCGCCCATATCCAATAAATCATTTGCATCTAATGCTTTTACGGTAGCTTGTGTTCCAACAGGCATAAAAACAGGAGTTTGTATCGTACTGTGAGCAGTTTTTATAGTACAGGCTCTTGCTTTATTATAAGATTTTCCGTCAATTTTAAATTCCATAAAATATATTCCTTTGTTTTAAAAACCGTAATTATATCTAATAATGAGTTTAAAGATATTTAGTCGATTTTAATCATTAAGAGATATAAAAAATTTAGCACTTTTAGATATAATACCGTATGAAAAAAATATTAGTTATTCTAGATGGTATTGTTGCAAAAAAGTTGATGCAAAGAATTGTTGAAACAAATACGGCAGATAACAGCTATGACGTTGTTTACATGAATGATGCCATTATTCCTGAGCAAAAAGCTTCAAATTGTACTTTTTATAAATTTGATCCTACTTCCGAATCAAAACTCGCAATGGTTTTAGACAAAGACGTACATACCCAAGTTATGATTGCATTAAACTCAAAAGATGAGATGTTAAATGTAATAGAGAATATAAAAAAAAGAAAAAAGAACCTTCCAATGTCTATTTTAGATTATTGGGGAATAAATATGAAAGATCCTTACGTAGATGTTTACAAAGGGATTGAAGTTTTAGCAAACGGTATGATAGAAAGATTACCCAATATCCCTGTAATGGCACAAAATATCGGTTTAAAGCAGGGTGAAATTATGGAAATCAAGATTCCTTTCGGAAGCTCTTATGCTTACAGATATATAGGATCAATAGAACAAAAAGAGTGGAAAATCTTTGGACTTTATAGAGGTGAAAGATTAATTAATATAAAACCTTCTTTGATTTTAAAACCAAATGACGTAATTTTGGTAATAGGAAAACCTTCCGTTTTAATGCAGGTTTACAATGCCATAGGAAAATCTCAAGGACAATTTCCGATGCCTTTTGGTCATAATTTATATCTGTATCTTGATATGTATTTACAAGATGACCAAAGAATTTTAAATGTAATTGATGAAGTTAAATTTTTACATAAAAGATTAAAAAACGGAAAACTTATTATAAGAATAACCAGACCTACGACAGTTGGCATTTTAGAATCAATAAAAGAGAATTTTGCAGGAAATGAGTCTGTCGAGATTAAAATGGATTTCCATAATCTAGGAATGGAAAGATTGCTAAAAAGCGATATAAGAGCCTTTGATATAGGAATGCTTATTTTAACTTCCGAGATGTTTAAAAACAGAAAAAAAATCAGACATATTTTAGATTTAAGAATTCCTGTTTTTAAAATAGGTGAAAAAGCAGTAGGATTAGGAGTCAAAAGAAGTGTTGTGCTGATTAATGACGTAAACTCTTATGAACAAATTTCTCCTGTTGTTTTTGATGTGGCAAGTCAGCTAAAAACAAAAACAAAAATTTTTAATATGGATCCTTTGGGTGAGAATCAAGATAAATCTAATCTTTTAGATCATTTTGAAAACTTAGCAAAAATATTTAATGAAAAAGTTGAAATCGTATCTGAAGATAAAAATCCTATTAGAGAGTTGAAAAAACAGGAAAATATCTTACAAATTTTACCTTTGAAACAAAGTATGTTAAAACCTAGATTATCTTGGAAATTTTTATATACAAACTCAGATTTAATCTCTTTTGATTTAAGTAAATTTAATCAACTATTAATACCAGTTATCGAAGAATAAGGAAAAAAATGAATTTTGAAAAATACCCTTTTGAAAAATTAAATGAATTATTAGAAAATATAGAACCCAATAAAGATTTTGAAGCAAGTGTTTTAACAATCGGCGAACCGAAATTTGAGACACCTGACTTTATTCAAAGACAATTAGCTTCAACAACTTCACTACTTCAAAAATATCCTGCAAGTGCGGGATTGCCTGAACTTAAAGAGGCAATGATAAATTTTGTTGTAAATAGATTTAACGTTCCTTTAAATATGAATCAAATTATTCCTACTTTCGGAACAAGAGAAGTGCTTTTTAATTTTCCGCAATTTGCACTTTTTGATAAAAAAGATCCCGTAATTGCTTTTACGAATCCTTTTTACCAAATATATGAAGGTGCCGCAATAGCAAGCAGGGCAGAAGTTATACATATAAATTTGACAAAAGAGAATAATTTCAAAGCCTTTTTAAGTGATGAAGAACTAAAAAAATGTGATTTAGTGATTTTAAACTATCCTAACAATCCGACTTCTGCTGAAATGACAAAAGAAGAATTGGCAGTTTGGGTTAAAAAAGCTTTAGAATTTGATTTTATTTTAGTAAATGATGAATGTTATTCCGAAATATATTTTGATGAAAAAGATAGACCCTCTTCTTTACTTGAAGCAAGTATCCAAGCAGGAAATGAAAAGTTTAAAAATATACTTGTGATGAACTCAATTTCAAAAAGAAGCAGTGCGCCCGGACTTAGAAGCGGTTTTATAGCAGGAGATGAAGAGATTTTAAAAGAGTATATGAAATATAGAACATATATAGGATGTGCTTCTCCTCTTCCTTTACAAAAAGCCGCAACAGTAGCGTGGAATGAATCGACTCATGTGGAAAAATTTAGAAAAACATATAAAAGAAATTTTGAATTGGCAAAAGAGATTTTAGGAATTAATCCACCTAAAGCAACTTTTTATATCTGGCTTGAAGTAGACGATGAGTTGGAATTTACAAAAAAACTTTATAAAGAGAAGAATATAAAAGTTCTTCCGGGAAGTTTTTTGGGAAGAGAAGGAATGGGAAAAGGTTATGTAAGAATTGCCTTGGTTGAAAATGAGAAAAAAACGCAAGAGGTTTTAAAAAGATTAAAAGGTTTTCTTGATGGATAAAGAGCAACTTCATAATGCAAGAACAAACCCTGATTTTTTAAAATACTTGGAGGAGACAAGAGTTGATGCCATAAATACAAAAAATATAGTAGCACTATATGAAGTTTTAGACTCTTTTTTGATTTTGGATTTAGATGAAGAAAAAATCAATGATATTTATCAAAATATTTTGCAAATATCTTTTGAAAACGTAGAAGAGATTATTGCAAAAAGAAAACTGAAACTTGATACGGATGACTTATATTATATAAGAGCTTTTTACGAACATGCAATAGAAAAGTGGAGTTATGAAAATATACAAGGAGCAAAAGAGCTGATTTTTGTATTATCAAATATTATAGAAGATCAAACTCTTTGTAATGCTTTAAAATCTCATCTAATTGCTCTTTCAAAAAATCTTGATTTGGATACGTTTTACCAAAAAGAGGTTGATTTAAGCAGTTCAAACAGTGATGAAAAATATGGTTATTTTATTACAAACTTTAATTATGATTTGGAAAAATATTTAGAAAACAATATGAATATTTTGGAAAAAGAGTATAAAAATTTAAAACATTTATTGGAAAATTGATGAAAGTACATTTTATTGGAATAGGCGGAATAGGACTCTCTGCCTTAGCTAGATTTTTGAATTATGACGGACACCAAGTAAGCGGTTCGGATATGAAAAGCTCACCTATTACAAAAGAGCTTGAAAAAGAGGGAATTAAAGTATCTTGTCCCCAAGATGCAAAAAATATTTGCGATGATTTTGATTTGGTTATCTATTCTGCTGCGGTTACGGATGAAAATCCTGAACTTATAGAAGCAAGATTAAAGCAAATAAGAACACTCTCAAGAAAAGAGGCATTGCCCATTGTTTTAGGTGATAAGAAAAACTACTGTGTAGCAGGAGCTCACGGAAAATCAACTACAACGGCAATTTTAGCTTCAATCTTACAAAGTTCGGCGTTAATAGGAGCTATATCAAAAGATTTCGGTTCAAATTTTAGATATGTAAATAATCTTCTTAGTTTTGAAGCAGATGAATCGGACGCTTCATTTTTATTATCAAATCCATACTGTTCTATTGTGACAAATGCAGAACCTGAACATATGGAGTATTATCATTATGATTATGATAAGTTTTATGAAGCATATAAAAAGTTTATAGAGTTAGCTTCAAAAAGAGTTTTAAACGGTGAAGATGAACATATAAAAAAACTAGGTATAAAAGAAGCAGAATTTTTATATCCAAGCCATGATATAAAAAATCTTTCATATCTTTTAAAAAAAGGAGAGCCTTGCACAAAATTTGATTTAAAAGATTTAGGCTCTTTTGAGGTTTGGGGATTTGGTTATCATATAGCAGTTGATGCCTCTTTGGCAATATTAGCAGCTTTAAATGAGTTGGATATTGAAACTATTAGAAAAAATCTTTCAAATTATAAAGGAATCAAAAAGAGATTTGATCTTCTTCAAAAAAAGGATAACTTTGCTTTGATAGATGATTATGCCCATCATCCAACGGAAATTGAAGCAACCATGAGATCGGTTGAACTTTACGATAATTTGACAAATATAAATAAAAGAGTCGTAATTTGGCAACCGCACAAATACTCTAGAACCCATGACAACCTTGAAGGGTTTAAAAGATGTTTTAGAAGATGTGACCAACTTGTAATTCTTCCTATTTGGACAATTCCTGGAGAGCAAATTATTGATATAGACTTTGAAAAAGAGTTTGCTTTATATAATCCTATTTTTGCAGACAGCTTAAAAACATCAGAAGGGAAAGTAGAACTTATAAAAGATAAAAAAGTTTTTTACAGTTTTGATGAAGGAATTATTTTAGGTGTCGGAGCAGGAGATATAACTTACCAATTAAGAAAGTAAATTTTAATAAATAACTAATAAATATTATTTTAGTTATTTATTTATTGCCTTTTTTCTACTTTTCTACAAATTTAATAATTTATGTGTTTTTTATGTGATATTTATAACAATAATTTATTATATTTTAACATTTTTATGTTATATTTGTTGATAATAAAGTCAATAAAGGGAAGGGAAAGGCCATGCTAAAAAATTTTAGTACTAAAGCTAAATTAATGCTTGTTCCAATCGTGTATGTTATAATTGTGACAATTGTCGCAATTATATTTTCTTATTATAACAATCTTGTAAAGTTTAGAATTGATGCGGCAACTCAAACTGATGTTTTTATTCAACAAGTTTTGAAAGGAAGAATCTCTGTTTATCAATTTTTGAGAGCTCCTTCAAATGACACTGCAAACGTTGTTATAAAAGATTTTGGAAAATTAGATGAAAATGTTTCATTCTTTAAATCTCAATTAAGTGTAGGAAAGAATGTTCAACTTTGTGAAGAGATCTTAAGCGAATCTTCTAAATATGTTGAATATTTTGATAAATTTTCTCAAAAAAGAATTGAAGAGTATAAAAATGGAATATTAAAAGAGTCTGAGGATTTAAAACCTCTAATTGCCGATATGGCAAAAACAGGAACTGATTTAGAAAATAAATTAAATGAGATAAATAAAAGTGCAATTGAGTTAAGAAATGAAGCTGAAACTACAATGAACTATATTTTAATAGGTATCGTTATTGTTTCAATTATCTTATTTGTTATCTTCTCAATAATTCTTTCTAATATTATTGTTTCATCTATTGAAAAATTTAAAGAAGGATTGTCAGGATTTTTTGCTTATATTAACAGAGAGAGCGAAGATAGCAAACTTTTAGAAGTTGATGGGAAAGATGAGTTTGCTTTAATGGCACAAGCTGTAAATGAGAGCATTGTTAAGACTAAAGAAGGACTTGCAAAAGACAACGAAACGGTAAAAGAAGCATTATCTATCGTGGAAAAAGCAAATCAGGGATATCTTAACGAATTAGTAAAAAGCCAGGCAAGTAATCCTCAGTTAATTCAACTTACAAATGCTTTAAATAGTATGTTAAGCGGTGTAAAATCAAAAGTTGACGAGATAAACAGAGTTCTAAAAGAGTTCAGCAACTACAATTTTACAAGTAAAATTGATAATACGGATGTTCACGGGGATATAGCATCACTTATCAATAGCGTAAACTTCTTAACTGAAGAGATTTCAAAACTGTTAAAACAGTCTTATACTATAGGATTAACTTTAGATCAATCATCTGATCAGTTAATTTCAAATGTAGATACTTTAAATAAAAGTTCAACAGAAGCTGCAGCTTCACTTGAAGAGACGGCAGCTGCATTAGAAGAGATTACAAGTACTATTGTTAATAATGCGGAAAATGTACAGTTAATGAGTGATTATGCAGGTAACGTAAGTTCTTCTGCAAAAACAGGTCAGACACTGGCTCAAAATACATCAAAAGCAATGGAAGATATTACGGATCAGGTTAACTCTATTAGTGAAGCAATTACTGTTATAGATCAAATAGCTTTCCAAACAAATATTCTATCTTTAAATGCAGCCGTAGAAGCGGCAACTGCAGGAGAAGCAGGAAAAGGTTTTGCAGTAGTTGCACAAGAAGTTAGAAATCTAGCTGCAAGAAGTGCGGAAGCTGCAAAAGAGATTAAAAGTTTAGTCGAAAATGCAACAACAAAAGCTGACCAGGGGAAAGATATCAGTACTCAAATGATTAAAGGTTATGATGATTTATTAGTTGATATTACTAAATCTATAGAGAAAATAACTGAAATCACAAATGCGAGTAAAGAGCAAGAACAAGGAATTACTCAAATAAACGATGCAGTTAATCAACTTGATCAACAAACACAACAAAATGCGCAAATTGCAACACAAACACATGATATTGCAATTCAAACTGATTCAATTGCAAAAGAGATAGTTGCGGATGCACAAACAAAAGAGTTTATAGGTAAAGATAGTGTACAAGCAAGAAGCTCTCACGTTAAAAGTGAATCAAGAAGATCAAGAAGCGAAGAAAAACCGAAAAAACAGAGTGCAAAAGCATCTAACGGTGAGATAAAAAGCAATACCGCAGATGATGAAGAATGGGAGAGTTTCTAATTTTAAATAGAAAAATAATTTTTTAAAATTAATACTTCTTTTAGTTGTTAAGTTGTATTTTATACTTTATAAAATACAACTTTTATAAGGAGAAGAGAATGAATCTATTAGTAAGAAGATATATAAAAAAAGAGTCTACCTCCGGAATTTTATTAATCATTGCTACAATATTCGCTCTTCTTCTTAATAACTCTTTTCTCTCAGAATATTACACCTCCGTACTTGAAACACAAATCACTTTTAAAGTAGGGCAGATTTTAGATATAGATAAACCTTTGATTTTGTGGATAAATGACGGATTAATGGCAATATTTTTTCTTTTGATTGGACTTGAAATAAAAAGAGAGCTGATTTTGGGGCATCTTTCAAGTGCAAAAAAGATTGCACTTCCTGCAATAGCTGCAATAGGAGGAATGATTGTTCCTGCTTTAATATTTTTTATTTTCAATTACGGAGATGATTATGCCTTGCAAGGTTGGGCAATTCCTACTGCAACAGATATAGCTTTTGCTTTGGGAATCCTCTCTTTACTTGGAAAAAGAATTTCAAACTCTTTAAAAATATTTTTGATGGCACTTGCAATTTTTGATGATTTGGGAGCTATTTTAATAATAGCATTTTTTTATACTTCTGATTTATCTTTTCATGCAATTATTCTTGCAGGTTTTTGTATATTGATTCTGTTTTTATTAAATAGATTTAAAGTAACTAGACTTGGATATTATTGGATAGTTGGGGCTCTTTTATGGATTTTTGTACTTAAATCGGGAGTTCATGCAACTCTTGCCGGTATTATCGTAGCTTTTTGTATTCCTCTTCATGCAATAAACGAAAAAAGAAAACTGGTTTCTCCCGTAAAACATCTTGAACACCATATTCATTATTGGGTAGCTTTTTATATTCTTCCTCTTTTTGCTTTTGTTAATGCCGGAGTTGATTTAAGTTCTATCTCTTTTGAAAAAGTAGTAAACCCTACAAGTACGGGGATAGTTTTAGGACTCTTTTTAGGAAAACAAATAGGAGTTTTCCTTTTTAGTTTTTTGGCTATAAAATATAAAATAGCAACCTTGCCTAAGTGTTCTTCCTGGGGACAGCTTTACGGGGTATCGGTTTTAACGGGAATTGGCTTTACTATGAGTCTATTTATTGACAGTTTGGCTTTTGAAAACAGTAATATCTTTTTTTACAGCGATAAATTAGCTATTTTGGTAGGCTCTTTTATTTCAGGAATCGCAGGATATTTGATTTTGCGTTTTGTAAAAGTAAAAAGAAGATGTAATATTTAAACGGGTTTTATATACCCGTTTTCAATTTTAATCTCACCTTCTAATTCTAATTGAAAAATTCGGTTTTTATATTTTCTAACGGCTTCTTCATAAGAAGGAAAAGTTTTTAAATAGTTGGACAAATCATCGTTTTTTGTTTTTATCTCTCCAAAGCTGTTTAAAAATTTTTCTAAATTATAAATTAAATGGATTTTACCTTCTTCCAAAAGTTTTTGAGTTCCTAAACTGTCATCTAAATGATGAGGGATAGTATATACTTTTTTGCCCATTTTAAGAGCATAATCTATAGAAGTAAGTGTTCCGCTTTTTTCATCGGCATAAGTTACTATAAGAGTTTGAGCCAAACTTACTACTATCTCGTTTCTTTGTACGAAAGTATAGTTTCTCGGCTTTTGACCGTCTTTATAACTACTTAATGTTAATCCCTCTTTTTCAATAGATTCAATCAATTTTGCATTTATAGCAGGGTATTTTATATCAAGACCATTTGCCATAACGGCGATTGTATTTTTAGGAGTTGCCGCTTTATGGGCAATTGAGTCTGTACCGATTGCTGCACCGCTTACGATAACAATCTCTCTTTTTGCCAGTTCATTAGCAATCTTATGGGTAATTTTTTTTGCATAAGCATTTGGGTGACGGCTTCCTACTATTGCAATTTTTCTTTTTTTTAGAAGTTCCAAATTACCTTTAAAAAAAATATTTTCGGGATATTTTTTCATTGAATTTAACTCTTTTATTCTAAAAGTAGCTGTTTGGGACATCCTTTGCCTTTTATAATTTTAGTAATTATAATAAATAAAATATTAAACTTTATTATAAATTGGTATATAATATACGAAGCTTCAAAATAAAGTCTTTTAAGTTTGAATTAATTTAAGTTGTAATATCTTTTTTTAGTTGATAAATATTATCCTTAATTATAAAGGAGATTTAAAATTGAACAGCAGAATAGAAAACAAAGCCAAATTGTGGCTGCAAACAAAGTTAGAAAAAGCAGGTATAGTTTTAGACGGAGATTCTAAAAGTGATCCCAAAATACACAATCAAAATCTATATTCAAGAGTTATAAGAGAAGGCTCTTTAGGTCTAGGTGAAGCTTATATGGAGGGTTGGTGGGATTGTTGTAGAGTTGATGAAATGATTTGTAAAGTCTTGACTTCAAAATTGGAAGAGGAGGTAAAAGGTAATATCACTTTTCTTAAAAATTGGCTTATTCCAAGACTTGTGAATCTTCAGTCAAAAAGGCGTTCTTTCCAAGTAGGAGAGAAACACTATAACGCAGGAAATGATCTTTATAAAAATATGTTAGATAAAACTATGAGTTACTCTTGCGGATATTGGAAAAATGCTTCTTGTTTATATGAAGCACAAATCGCAAAACTTGATTTGATTTGCAAAAAACTTCAACTCAAACCAAATGAAAGTGTTCTTGAAATAGGTTGCGGCTGGGGAAGTTTTGCAGTATTTGCTTCACAAAACTATAAAGTAAAAGTAAACGGTATAACCGTCTCTTCCGAACAAAAAAAATATATAGATGAAAATTTTAAAGATTTGCCTATAAAAGTCAAATTGATGGATTATAGAAATATACAAGAGAAATACGACAAAGTTGTCTCTATAGGGATGTTTGAACATGTCGGTGAAAAAAATTACAATAAATATTTTCAAACGGCATTTAAAAATATGAAAGATGAAGGAATATTCCTATTGCATACGATTGGAAATGATGTTCCCCAAAAAGGTACTGATCCTTGGATAAACAAATATATTTTTCCAAACGGGCAGATTCCCTCTTTATCTCAGATAAGTAAAGCTTGTGAAAAATATTTTGTAATTGAAGATGTTCATAATTTCGGTATGGATTATGACAAAACTTTAATGTCATGGTTTGAAAATTTCGACAACTCATGGGATAAGATAAAAGATGATTACAATGAGAGATTTTATAGAATGTGGAGTTATTACTTAAAGAGTTGTGCCGGAGCTTTTAGAAGCAGAAGACTTCAACTTTTTCAAATTGTATTAAGAAAAAGGTTAAAGCCTTTAAATGAATATCAATCTTTTAGATAAATATTAAACTATTTTTTTAAAAGAGGTAAATCCTCAAGATAAACTAAATCTAAATCTTTTAATAGATTTTTAGATTTTTTCAAAGTATTGATTGTAGCAGAATGAGGATGGCAAATAGCAATAGCAAAACCGTTTTTTTTGGCGATTGCTATGGCTTTTTTTAATTGGTTTTGAATATATTCAAAGTTCTGCTCATTGTCCAAAAACACATTTCTTGAAATATAGGGCATATTATATTTTTGTGCTGTTTGTTTACCTACGCTTTTACCCGTTGTTCTACTATCTACAAAGATAAAATTATACTTTTTTAAAGCTCTGAAAAGTTTATCCATTGCCTCTTTATTAGAGGTAAATTCACTTCCTGTATGGTTATTTGTAAATTTTGCATTCGGATACCATTTTCTAATTTGAGAAATTCTATTCTCTATTTTTTCATATGAATCTTTTGTATGTAAAGTATTTTTCTCTTCATTTTTAAAATATTTTGCTTCCATAGGCAAGTGAATCATATAAAAAGGCAGATTTTGTGCAATCTTTGCCGAATCATTGTGATGGGGTGTAGGAGGCATAAACGACATAGTCGTAGTAAAACCGATTGATTGAATCTGTTTTACTTGATAACTTGTTGTTACGTCATCTATTATAATAGCAAGTTTAGGTTTTTTTTCTTTTATTGCTAAATTGCTTTTCTCTTCTTTATCTTTTTCTATTTTTTTATCTTTTTTGACATCTTTTACTTGAGGTTCGGTTTGTTCGTCATACTCTTTATAAAAATCTTTTGTATACTCTTCAAATTTATCTTTTTTTATTTGCTCTATTTGTTCAAAATATTTATCGAATTCATCATGGGTGTTTTTTACGTTTTTTTCTATTTTTTCTACAACTTTGGGAATTGTCTGAGTGCTTTTTTTTAGTTTTTGCGTATCAATCATATATATTAAGAATATGATTGCCGATACTAATAAAATTATTATAAGCAATAATATATTTATAAGCTTTTTATTGCCGGTTTGCTTCTTTCTAGATGTTTTTCTTTTGACTGGAGTTTTACGTTTTTTTCTTTTTGTCATGTGTTAAGAGTAGTTTAAAGTAAGGATAAACCTTACTTTAAAAGTTTAAAACCTTAGTTTTTTTCTTGGTTTACAATTTTATTTGAAGCAATCCAAGGCATCATAGCTCTTAGTTTTTCTCCAGTTTGATTTAATAATGTAGCTTTTGCATTTTTTCTTTCTGCATTCATTCTTGGGTATCCAGCTTGACCTTCCAAGATGAAATCTTTAGCAAATTTACCGTTTTGGATCTCTTTTAAGATCTCTTTCATAGCAGCTCTACTTTCATCATTGATAACTCTAGGTCCAGATACATAGTCACCGTATTCAGCAGTATTTGAAATTGAATATCTCATATCTGCAATACCACCTTGGTACATTAAATCAACAATTAGTTTTAATTCATGTAAACATTCAAAATATGCCATTTCAGGAGCATATCCAGCTTCAACTAATGTTTCGAATCCAGCTTGAACTAATGCAGTTGTTCCACCGCAAAGTACAGCTTGCTCACCGAAAAGGTCAGTTTCAGTTTCATCTTTAAATGTAGTTTCGATAATACCTGTTCTTCCTCCACCGATTGCAGAAGCATAAGCTAAAGCCACATCTTTTGTATCACCTGACGGATCTTGGAATACAGCGATTAAATCAGGAATTCCTCCACCTTTAGTAAATTCAGATCTTACAGTATGACCTGGAGCTTTTGGAGCTACCATCATTACATTTATATTTGCTTTTGGAAGAATTCTTCCGTAGTGGATATTAAATCCGTGTCCAAATGCAATATAAGCACCGTCTTTTAAATTATCTTTAATTTCATCTGCGTAAATAGCTGCTTGATTTTCATCAGGTAGTAAAATCATTACTATATCAGCACCTTTTGTAGCTTCAGCAACAGTTTTTACTTCAAAACCTTTTGCTTCTGCTTTAGCCCAAGATGAACCACCTTTTCTTAGACCTACAACCACTTCAACTCCAGAATCTCTTAAGTTTTCAGCGTGAGCATGACCTTGTGATCCAAAACCAATCATTGCAACTTTTTTTGATTTTATTAATTCGATATTACAATCTTTGTCATAGTAAACATTTAATGCCATTGTTGTTCCTCTAGTAAATTTTGGGTGATTATACCTAAAGTAAACTAATTTTTAGATAAGATACCTTTCTAAGAAACGGAAGGAAAAATAGTGCTAAAAAAGCTTTTTACAAAAATAGAATCAAACAAAACAGAGTTTACAGAAGAAGAGATAGAAAAACTTGAGCAGTTCGTAGAAGAGGGCTTTATTATAAAAAATGAAAATTATGAAATAAATAGCAAATATCGTATAGGAGTCGTAAAAGTAGAAAAAAACAGAGCAACTCTTTGTGATCTGCTTAACGAACATAAAAATTTGAATTTAGATATTGAACATTTAAACGGAGCCTATGACGGAGACTTGGTTTTAGCAAAAAGAGTATTTAATCCAAGAAGTAAAATCAAAGCAAAAATCGAAAAAGTTTTTTTAAACGGTAAAACGGGACAGATTCTAATTTATGTAAAAGATAAAAGTTTTTATACGGTAAAAGAGTCTATAAAACTGCAATTTACTCCAAAACAAAAATTGCAAGAGGGAGATATTCTTTTAGTTGACAATAAAAGTTTTGACATAGTAAAAAACTTAGGAAATATAAGCGATACGACAGTTGATGAAGAGATATCTTTGAGTTTATACGATGAAGATTACAGATTAAACTCAAAACTTGAAGTTGATGCCAAAATGGATGATTCAAACAAAAGAGTTGATTTAAGTAAACTGCCTTTTTGTACAATCGATCCAAATAGTGCAAAAGATCATGACGATGCTATATATTTTGACCGGGAAAACTCTATTTTATACGTAGCAATTGCAGATGTCTCTTATTTTGTAAAAGAGGGAAGTGAACTTGATAAATTAGCTTTTAAAAAATCGACTTCTGCATATCTTCCTTCAAAAGTTTTACCTATGCTTCCAAATGAATTAAGTGAAGATATGTGTTCTTTAAAAGAGGGAGTAGACAGATACTCTTATGTTTTTAAAATATATTTGGATTTAAAAAATATTGAAGTAAAAAAATCGGAACTTTTTGAAGCAGTTATAAATTCTCACAGAAAATTCTCTTACGGAAGAATAGATAGAGTGTTAGAAAAAAAATTTGATACTTTTTCACAAAACGAAAAAGAGATTTTTGATTATCTTCTTCCTCTTTATGAAGTTACAAAACAGTATAGAAAAAAGAGATTAAAAAAAGGTTATGATTTTAGAAGCAACGAGTATAAACTAACTTTGAAAAACGGTGAAATTCAGAGTGTTGAGATTGAAACCTCTTCTGCTTCCCATCAACTGATTGAAGAGTGTATGCTTTTAGCAAATATTGAAGCTAGCAAAAAAGTAAACAGCGTAGGAATTTTTAGAATTCATGAAGAGCCGCCTTTTAAAGCGATTTCAAAACTTGTGGATGATGTTAATGCTTTGGGCTTAAAAGTAAAACTTCAAAGTGATGTTCATTCGACTATTACGCATATACAACAAAAAGCAAAATACTCAAGTCTAAGTGAAGAGATTGATGATCTTATAATTCATGCTCAAACACAAGCAAAATATAGCTCTAAAAATTTAGGGCATTTCGGTTTGGGATTTAAATCATATTCACATTTTACAAGTCCTATTAGAAGATATTCGGATTTAGTTCTGCATAGAATTTTAAAAACAAAACAAACTCCTAAAAACATAGAAGACATTTGTGAACATATCTCTAATCAAGAGAGAAAAATAGATCAAATGGTTTGGGATTTTGAAGATAGGAAATATGCAAGATGGGCATTGAAAAATATAAAAAAAGAGGTAAAAGCAAAGATTGTCGATTCTGAAAGAGGAGTATGCGTAACCTACGGAGAGATAGCAGGAGCTAAAATCTATCTTGATAATTATAAAGGACAAATACTATTTAGCAAAATAAAAGTAATTATAAAATCAAGCGACGTAATCTCAAAACAGATAACGGGAAGCGTGAAGTATTAGTGTTTTAAACACTAATTACCGTTTCACCGCTTTTTATCCAGTTGCTTAAAAGCTCTCCCGTATAAAAAAGATCAATATGGCAAGCTTCTAACCCTTCTGCTATTTCCATATTTTCCGCACATTTTAAACAAGCGGTAAATTTTACACCGTCATCAATCATCACTTTTATTTTTTCTTGAATCTCTTTATCTTGAATAATCAATTTTTGACTTGCACCCCAAACTAAAATAGAAACCTCTTTCATCCAACCGTGGATTTTTGCATTATGGGCATATAAAAGTACCATATTCATTGCTGTCTCTTTATTATCTGTAGTCCATAAAATTTTTGCCTCTTTTTGCATAAAGAACTCCTTTTATATTTCTAAAAATTATATCACTGCTAACTTTCAGTTTAATAAATTTTAAAATTTAAAACTGCTGTAACAAAAGTGCAAAAAAAGTAAATTTAGGTTAATATTGCATTATGTATAAAAATGAATTCGATAATCTGTTAAATCAAAACGTAACTTTTAGTGCTTATATGTTTTATGGGCAATCAAACTTTTTAATTGAGTATTATACTGATTTGCTTGCAAATAGACTCGGAAGTTTCGATGAAATAGAAAAGCTCTATTTTGATGATTTTGATTTTAAATACGCAAAAGACAAATTACTTCAATCTTCGCTTTTTGCTTCAAATAATATTTTGGTTATAAAATTGGAGAAAAAGCTTAATAAAAACGAAGTTACTCAGTTAATAGAAGCTTGTAATATAAATAAAGATTCTAAAGTTGTTTTTTGTTGTATGGATGACAGTGAATTCAAAACTATGGCAGGATATTTTACAAAAAAATTAAATGCGGTTAGCGTACGGATGTTTAATCCTTTTCCCAACGAAGCAATAAGACTTATCGAAAATCATGCAAAAGCTTTAAATATGAGATATGAACTTTCAGCTTTTAATAATCTTTACTTTATGCACAGACAAGATCTTAGTTTATGTATAAATGATTTAAAAAAATTAGCTATTTTAGATGAGGTTATAACTTCTGATTTAGTATATAAACACTGCTTTGGAATAGGGGCAGTCAATTTTGAAGATTTTTTGCATAATCTTTTTGCTTCCCAAGATATAAGTGATGAATTAGAAGGACTTTTTGAAGGAGGGATGAATGAAATTTATCTTTTAAATCAAATAAGTTCTTTTGTTCAACAGCTTTTTATGATAAGCTCTTATATAAGAGTTTACGGAACTGCAAACGCCAAAGAGATTTTAGGTTTTGTACCTCCTAAAAACGTATGGGAAAAGAAAACTAGGCTTGCTATGAATATAAAACCTGAAAAGTTTTCGGAAATTCTTCAATATCTTCTTAATATTGAACTTGAACTAAAATCCTCAAAAATCTCAAATCAAAATCTATATCTGCAAGCTTCTCTTAGGAAAATTTCAGTTTTAATTAGATAAAATCACAGACTTTACAAAAACCTTGCTGATATTTGTAAAGATACCGGCGAAAACTATAAGGAGATACTTAATGTCAAGAATAAAACATTATGAAACAATGTTTATTTTAAAGCCAACTCTAACAGAAGAAGAGACTAAGGCTCAAATCGATTTAGTAAAAGCTACAATCGAAAAAAACGGTGGTGAAATTTCATCTTGCGACGATATGGGAACAAGACAATTAGCTTATGAGATTCAAAAAAACAAAAGAGGTTACTATTTCGTAATTTACTTCAAATGTACAACTGAAGGAATCTTAGAAATAGAAAGAAACTACAGAATCAACGAAAATATTATGAGATTTATTTTCATTAAATATGAGAGTAAAAAAGAAGTCGCTGCATGGACAAAAATGAGCGAAGAGGCAGCTAAAAAAGCTAACTAATAAATTCGATAGGAACATCTTATGTATAACAAAGTAATATTAGTAGGAAACCTGACAAGAGACATTGAACTTAGATACATGCCAAACGGTTCTGCTTTAGCAAAATCTGCAATAGCAACAAGTCATAGGTATAAAACAAATACAGGTGAACAAAAAGAAGAGGTATGTTTTTTAGATTTCAATATTTTTGGAAGAAGTGCCGAAGTTGCTAATCAATACTTAAGAAAAGGTTCTAAAGTTTTATTAGAAGGAAGATTAGTATTTGAACAATGGACGGCTCAAGACGGAACTAACAGAAGTAAACATGCTCTAAGAGTTGATACTATGAAAATGTTAGATAGTAAAGCCGATTCACAAAATATGTCGGGAGCAAATATGAATAATCAAAATTCATATAACCAAAACAGCTACAACCCGCAAGGTTCACAATATAATCAACCCCAAAATCCTCAAAACGATAATATGGGTCAAAACAACTATGGTGGTATGAACAGTACATCTCAAAGAGTACCTGAACAAAAAATACCTGAAATTGATATTGATGATGATGAAATACCTTTCTAGAATATAAGGATAAAAAATGGCAGAAAGAAGAAAATACGGAAAAAAATATTGTAAATATACTGAGATGAAAATTGATTTCATTGATTATAAAAACACTGATTTATTAAAACTATCTATGAGTGAAAGAGGTAAAATTATGCCTAGAAGACTTACAGGGAATTCTAAAAATGCTCAAGAGATGGTAGAAAAAGCTATTAAAAGAGCTAGACATATGGCATTAGTTCCATATATTGTTAACACTCAAAACGTAACAGATGCAGCTTACGTAAAATAAGCAGCTTTTTAAAAATTTAAAAAAGGGGAATAGTTTTTGCTATTCCCCTTTTTTTATGCCTAAAATTATTCTGATAATGAGTTTTAATGTAAGTACTAATTAAGGCACTTTTAATTACAATTTCAATAATTATTATTAAAAAGGATAGATATGCTAAAGAGGTTAATTTTAGGTGCAATTTTATTATCTAGTTCTATTTTTGCATCTTCTGAAGTAAATGTATATTCTCACAGACATTATGATACAGATAAACAACTTTTTAAAATGTTTGAAGAAAAAACCAGAATAAAAGTAAATGTTGTAAAAGCAGATGCGAATGCTTTAATAAAAAGATTATCAAGTGAAGGTAAAAACTCTCCTGCGGATGTTTTAATAACTGTTGATGCGGGAAGACTTTATCAAGCAAAACAAAAAGGTCTTTTACAACCCATTGATTCTGAATATTTAAATAAAAATATACCTGAAAAGTTAAGAGATGAAGATAAACAATGGTTTGCTCTGACAAAAAGAGTAAGAGCTTTTGTCATTCCAAAAGGCAGTGATTTAAAAGATAAATTAAAAACATATGAGGATTTAATAAAACCTGAATTTAAAAAAATGATTATGGTAAGATCTTCAAATCATATTTACAATCAATCAATGCTTGCAGCCGTTATTGCTCATCACGGTGAAGATTATGCTTTAAAATGGGCAAAAGGTGTAGTTGCAAATTTGGCAAGAAGACCAAAAGGTGATGATAGATATCAGGTAAAAGCCGTAGCAAACGGGATCGGTGAAATTGGAATTACAAATACTTATTATGTAGGAAAAATGATAGGAAGTAAATCTTTTTCCGAAAGAGAAGCGGTAAAAGGTGTTGAAGTTATTTTCCCTAAATTCGAAAATGGAGGAACACATATAAACGTAAGTGGGGCAGGAGTTGCCAAATATGCTCCTCATAAAGAAAATGCGATAAAATTTATAGAGTTTTTAGCAAGTCCCGAAGCGCAAGAACTTTTTGCAAATCAAAATTTTGAATATCCTGTTACAAAAGGTGTGAAAAAAAATGAGGTGGTTCAATCATGGGGAAGTTTTACCGATGATGATATTTCAATTAACACTTTAGGAAAATATAACGCCCAAGCAGTAAAGATTTTTGATTTAGCCGGATGGAAATAAGAAGTTTAATTGAAGATTTTTAATAAATTAACAATAAGCAGCGTACTTTTAACGCTGCTTATTTCAACGCCTGCACTTATTCTTGTCTCTAATATATTTTCAAGCAGCAAAAACTGGGAACATCTGGTTCATACCGTACTTTTTGAATATATATTTAATTCTTTGTATATTATGGTAGGAGTTGCGGTTTTAACTTCAATAATGGGATTTTCAACTGCTTATGTTACGACTTTTTTTAAGTTCAGCGGTTCTAGGTTTTTTCATTATGCTTCAATCCTTCCTTTTGCAATGCCTACTTATATTATTTCATATATTTACGGAGGAATGTTTGATATAACGGGAACCGTTACAACTTTTATACTGGATCTCTTTGAAAAAAGATTGGATGAAGTCTATTTTTTTGATATTATGTCCATTGAAGGCGCTATTATAGTGATGTCTTTAGTTCTATATCCATATGTATATTTGATTTCCAAAACATATTTAAAAGCTGAATCTTCATCAATAATTGATGCTTCAAAAACTATGGGATTAAGTAATTTCCAAATTTTTTATAAAGTGATTATTCCTATTTCAAGACCTGCTATAGTTGCAGGTGTTATTTTGGCAGTTATGGAAGCAGTTGCAGATTTCGGAGTTATGGATTATTACGGAGTTTCAACTTTTGTTACGGGTATTTTTAGAACTTGGTTAGGCATGGGAAGTGTAGAAGATGCCTCAAAATTGGCTTCAATGCTTATGCTTTTTATTTTTCTGCTTATTTTTTTAGAGAGATTTCAAAGAAGAAACCGAAAATATAAAAGCAGCGGAAAAGATTTTAAACCTATTACAAAAGAGAAATTAAGCAAAACAGGAAATATTATCGCTTTTTTGGTCTGTTTCATCCCTTTCTTTTTTGGGTTTTTACTCCCTTTTACTCAGATGAGTTATTGGTTTTATATCTCATATGAAGATATAATTGACGAGAGTTTTTTAACTGTTTTGATTCAAACTCTCTCTTTGGGGATTTTTAGTTCAATTCTTATTACGATATTGGCATTTATAATAACCTATAATGTAAGAGTTCATAAAAATAAAATAGCAGAAAATTTGGTACAAATCTCAAAACTGGGATACTCAATTCCCGGAGCTGTTGTAGCAGTGGGAATTTTAAGCTTTTTTTCATTGGTTGATAAATCTTTGAATATCTTAATAAGCGGAACGGTATTAGCAATTATTTTCGGATATGTAGTAAGATTTATTGCTGTTTCTATAAATAATTATGAAGCAGGTTTCAGCAAAATACCCCAAACTTATGATGATGCTTGTAAAACGATGCAAATAGGTGGTTTTCAAACTTTTTTTAAAATGATTCTGCCTTTAATCAAAGGCTCAATGACGGCAAGTTTTATTATTGTTTTTATTGAAGTGGTAAAAGAGCTTCCTCTTACAATGATATTAAGACCGTTTAATTTTGATACTCTTCCAGTAATGTCCCATGAACTAGTAACTCAGTCTCAAATAATTGAGTCAAGTGTTCCTGCTATGTTTATTGTTCTTTTAGGAATTGTATCTGTAATTTTATTGGCAAGAAAAATGGTGAAGGATTAAGATGATAGGTGTTAGCGTAAAAAATTTCTCAGTTGCTTTTGGAAATACAAAGATTTTGGAAAATATCAATTTTGACGTAAAGCAAGGAGAGATTGTAACAATTTTAGGACCAAGCGGCTGCGGTAAAAGTACCATTTTAAGAAGTATAGCTTCGTTACATGAAGATTACGACGGGGATATTTTTATAAACGATCACTGTTTGATAAATAACGGTAAAAAAGAGTGTCATAAAGATATTGGGTATATTTTCCAAGATTATGCACTTTTCCCCCATTTAAACGTAAAACAAAATATTGAATTTGCTCTTTATAATTTAAAATCCAATCAAAAACAAAAAAGAGTAGATAAACTTTTAAAACAGTTTGATTTGGTAGAACATAGAAATAAGCAGATACATGAGTTAAGCGGAGGACAACAACAAAGAGTCTCTATTGCAAGAGTTTTGGCGTATGAACCTAAAGTTTTACTTCTTGATGAACCTTTTTCAAATCTGGATACGATTTTAAGAAATAAAACGAAAATTTGGTTGAAAAAATTAATTAAAGAGTTAAATCTTAGTGCAATTTTAGTAACTCATGATCAAAAAGAGGCATTAAGTATGTCCGATAGAATAGCAATTATCAATAATAAAAGAGTTGAACAATTCGGTACTCCCCAAGAGCTTTATACCAAACCTAAATCTTTATATGTGGCAAATTTTTTAAATAAAATAAATGTTCTGCCAAACTTGTTATTAGAAAGTTTAAATATTAAAATAAGCAGTGAAAATGTGGGAATAATTCCTATTGGAAAAGTAGAAGTTTCAAATGCAATTAGTACGATTAAAGCTGCAATTTTGGATGTCTCTTTTTGCGGTGATTATTATGAATTGAACATCTCTTTAAAAGAGTATGAAAATATGGAAATGACCGTACAGGTGAAATCAATGCAAGCTTTGGAAAATAAAAAAGAGTGCTACTTAAACTTAAATAATGAAGATATAAAAATAGTAAGAAAAAATATATAATTTTTCTTAACTATTTGTTTGTTCCTCATCATCCGTTCTTGGATCAAGTGTAGGCAGTTCTGCCCCTGAGGCTACCGGAATATTAACGAAGGTACTCATATCATCATCTGCAACTCTTTTCTTAGATAAAGCATAAAAAGTCAAATATATTCCCAAAAGAAAAAATATCGCAAAAATTGCATTATCGTAATATTTAAGTAAAAACCCTATTATAAGAGGTGCAACGAAAGATCCCATTCCATAGGTGAAAAGAAGAGTTCTGCTAATCTCTACTAAATTTTTATTGTTTTCATCTAAAACATCATTTGCCCTTGCAACTCCCAAGGGATATACGGTAAAGATTGTAAGGCCTAATAAAAAACCGCAGATATATAAGGTCTTTATATCTTCTCCTATAAATAAAAAAAGCAAAGAGGTTAATGCCGTAACAAAAGAGACAAAAGAGATTACTTTTCTTCTTCCTATTTTATCTGAAACGGCACCGATTGGCCATTGAGAAACAAGTCCTCCTAAAATAGAGATAAGCATAAAATATGAAACTACTTCAACAGAGTTATATTTTGTTAAAATAAAAACAGGAGCCATAGTAAAAAAAGCTCCCACGTAAAATCCTCCTATAAAACTTGAAGTTGTTGCAAGAGGTATTACAGAATAGACTCTAGGAAAAGAGTAGTGTTCAAATGGTTCTATTTGAGGTTCTTTTATTTTTGTTAGAGAGATAAATAGAATAGAAAAAAGAATAAGAACGGAACCAATTGTAAAAATTGAATGTTTTAAATGTTCATCAAGGTTTAAAAAAAGTTGACCTATTGCTGTTGAGAGATAAAAAATAATAACATATATGGAAAGGACTTTTCCTCTAGCTTCTTGCGTACTTTTTTCATTTAACCAGCTTTCTATTATAATTAACAAGCTGTAAAAAGAGAATCCCGATACAAATCTTAAAAAAGCCCATAAATATTCATTAAAAAATACGGAATGCATTAAAAATGAGATTACCATTATTGATGCAAATGCCGCAAAACTTCTTATATGTCCCACGGTTGAAATAATACTTTGGCTAAAAATTGAAGAGCAGATAGCACCTAAAAAGAAAGAGGCATTAATAAAACCTATCATAAAATCATTTACATGCAGTTCTTTTAAGTAAACACCTATAAAAGTGAGAATCATCCCGTAACCGATTGCTAAAAAAGTAATAGCAAAAAACAGAGATGAAATTGTCATAATAGAGAATTTGTTTTGTTCTGTCATATTTACTCCTTTTTGCTAAATGATGTGTATCATAAATAAATAAAAAGTGTTATGATATAGGAGATTAAATAAATAAGAAGTAAAGAAGCTTAAAGAGTAAAGTTTTAAGCCTCTAAAGTTTTTCCCAAACAACCCCGTTTGGTGTATCCATAATAGAAATTCCGAGTTTTGTAATTTCATTTCTGATTTTATCGGCAGTTTCAAAATCTTTCTCTTTTTTTGCCTCATTTCTTTGTGAAATCAAATTCTCTATATTTTCAATCTCTTTTTTGCTTATTCCAAATTGAAAATATTTATAAGCATCTTCAAACCCGATGCCCAAAAGCTCATTTATAAACTCTAATGTTGAAACAAGCTCTTTTTTAAAGTTTTTGTTTTTTGGTTCTTTATCTAAAGTCTCATTTGCTTTGTTTATGTACTCATCGACTATAGATATAGCTTTAGGTGTATTTAAATCATCATTTAAAGCATCTAATAAATCACTTTTAAACTCTTTATTTACAGAACTTTTACCTAAACCGTAAACTCTTTTTTTAACTCTATATAACTTATCCAATCTTTTTTTAGAAGAGATTAAATCCTCTTCATTGAAGTTAAAGTTTGCTCTGTATTGGGCTGTTAGAAGATAAAATCTTACAACCTCTCCCGAATACGATTTAAGTATATCTTTTAGAAAAAATGAGTTATCCAAAGATTTACTCATCTTCTCACCGTTAATTGTTACAAAACCGTTGTGCATCCAATATTTTGCCAAAGAGGCATTTGTAGAACATCTGGTTTGTGCCGCTTCGTTTTCATGGTGAGGAAAAAGCAAATCGGCTCCACCGCCGTGAATATCTATTTGATAAGGCTCATCTTTATAGGCTAAATGTTTGTTTATCATTGCACTACATTCAATATGCCAACCCGGTCTTCCTCTTCCAAAAGGAGAATCAAAAGCTACGTCGTTTGTTTTTTCAAATTTCCAAAGGGCGAAATCGCTTGGATTTCTTTTCTCTTCATTTGATTCAACTCTGGCAATAGAGTTCCCATCACTTGCCCTATGAGAAAGAGTTCCGTATTGAGAATCTTTTGATACGTCAAAATATACACCGTCTGAGATCTTGTAGGCTACATCTTTTTTCATCAAATCTTCAATCATATCAATCATAATTTGAAGATTTTGCGTTGCTTTAGGCTCTAAGGTATTGGGCAATATATTAAGACTTTGCATATCTTTTTTATAGGCATTAATATATTCAGTTGTAATATCTTCCAAACTTCTATTTGATTCATTCATTTTTTTGATAATTTTATCATCAATATCAGTAAAATTTTTTGTCATAGTTACATTGTAACCGTCAGCTTTTAATACTCTATGTAGAAGATCAAAAGCTATTGCACTTCTTGCATGACCTAAATGAGAATCATCATAAACAGTAGGTCCGCAAACATAGACTTTTACTTCTTTTTCTTTTATTGGTTCAAAAGGAACTTTCTCTTTTTTTACCGAATCAAATATAGTTAATTGTGCCATTATTTAAATAGTGCCTCTAAACTTGCAGTATCTGTTATTTTCTCTTGTTCTTGAGAATCACTTCCTATAGTTGCCGTTCCACCAATCTCTTTTAACTCAATATCGTATTTTGTAAGCATTGATGCTAATCTGATATTAAGTCCCGACTTCCCTATTGCTTTAGATTTTTGGTCATGTGGAATCGTAACTATCGCTTTTCCTTTTTCATTACCTTCGGCAGCTTTTTCAATTTTAACACTGCTGATAATTGCAGGACTTAAAGCTCTTGCAATAAACATTTCAGGAATTGGAGAATACTCAACGCAGTCGATATTTTCTCCGTTTAATTGTTTTGAAACAGCTCCTATTCTAACTCCTTTTACTCCTACAATAGAACCTATAGGATCTACATTAGCATCTGTCGTAGAAAGGGCAATTTTAGCTCTGCTTCCTGGAATTCTTGCACTTGCTTCTATAATTATAATTTCATCTTTTAATTCAGGAACTTCAGATCTTAGAAGTGATTCTAAGAATTTAGGGCTTGTTCTTGATATCTCAACGATTAAACCGTTTGTTTTATCAATATTTACTCCTCTTACAACTGCTTTTACAGTATCTCCGACTTTAAAAAATTCACCTTTTATTCTGCTTTTTCTTGGAAGCATACCTCTTACTTCTCCGATTTCGACAAAAGTATTTTCTTGTCTATCGACTCTTGTTACGCTTCCGCTTATTGTTTTTCCGATTTTATTTTTATATTTGCTAAGAAGAGACTCTTCTAAGAATCTTTGTACTCTATATTCAAAATTATTGTGTAGAATTGTTGCAGCGTTTCTACCCATGTTTTCAAACTCTAAATCATAGTTTACAAAGTCTCCGATCTCTAAACTTTCATCAATTTTTTTCGCTTCGTCTATTGAAATATAGTTCTCTTTGCTGATGACATTATTGTATTCATCAACGCCGTCTTCTTTTAATCTTTCATCATCATTAGGTACTACTTCTATTTTTTGAAATAGTTCCAATTTTTTATTTGGTCTATCAATCTCTGCATCGAATTTTAGAGTAGGGTCCACCATTTTTTCGGCAGTTTTTATTAATGCTTCTTTTAGTGCATTTTCAACATCTTCAATTTTTAAGCCTTTTTCATAGGCAATAGAATCTAAAATATCTATAATTTTATCCATTGGTTACCTTTTTTTTTGACATTGAAATGTAAAGTTTTGATTTTCAATGTAGAGTAGAACAACATTTTAGCTTAAAAGAGCTTTTATTCAAATTAAAGCAATTTTAAGATAAACTATTTAGCTAATTTAATAAAAAAGGTTTGATGAAATGGAATTATTATTCGCAAGAAATGAACTAAGTGAAAAACCGAAAAAAGTTCAACTTGACAAAATAAAAGAAGAGTTACAAAAAGATGGGGAAAAGATATTTTATTTTGACAGAGATAACTCTCACAAAGATATGATGTCATTAGTAGACTCTTTAGAGGATGAAGGTTACAATGTTTACTTTAGAGAGGTAAAATACGGACTTGCAGATGATGAGTATATGTATGAGGTTCATGCTCTGTAAATTTAATAGAAGTGAAAGAGTTAATGAGTAAACAAGAAAAAAAACTATTTATACAAACCCTTGGTTGTCAGATGAACGATACTGACAGCCAACATATGATTGCTGAGTTAAAAGAACATAAAAACTATACTACTACGCAAAATATAGAAGAAGCGGATTTAATTTTAATAAATACCTGCTCAGTAAGAGAAAAACCTGTTTCGAAACTTTTTTCCGAGATTGGGCAATTTAACGTAAAGAAAAAGAAAAGTGCCAAAATCGGAGTGTGCGGTTGTACTGCAAGCCATCTTGGTCATGATATTATAAAAAGAGCTCCTTATGTTGATTTTGTTTTAGGAGCAAGAAATATTTCAAAAATTAAAGATATTGTAGATAAAAAAGGTGCAGTTGAAATCGATATAGATTATGATGATTCAACTTACCAATTTGCCCAAAATTCTAATAATTTGTATAAAACTTCGGTGAATATCTCTATTGGATGTGATAAAGAGTGTACTTACTGTATAGTTCCCGCAACAAGAGGGGATGAGATTTCAATTCCTCCTGAAATGATTATTGAACAGATTAAAAAAGATGTTGACAAAGGTGCTAAAGAGGTTACTCTTTTAGGACAAAACGTAAATTCATACGGAAGAAGATTTAGCGATAAAAGAGAAAAAACGACTTTTACGAAACTTCTTCAAGAAGTTTCAAAAATAGAAGGTTTGCAAAGAATAAGATTTACCTCTCCTCACCCTTTACATATGGATGATGAATTTATTGAAGAGTTTGCAAAAAATCCTAAAATAAGCAAATGTATTCATATGCCTTTACAAAGCGGTTCTACAAAAATTTTAAAAGCTATGAAAAGAGGTTATACAAAAGAGTGGTTTTTAAACAGAGCAAGAAAAATAAGAGATATGGTTCCTGATGTTAGAATTACTACAGATATAATTGTGGCATTTCCGGGTGAAACACAAGAGGATTTTGAAGACACGATTGATGTAATCAAACAAGTTAAATTTGACCAAATTTTTAACTTCAAATACTCTCCTAGACCAAATACGGCAGCATTGAAGCTAAAAGATTTGGAAATTGCCGATGAAATAGGTACAAAAAGACTTATGGAAGTAATTGAACTTCATAAACAGCATCAAAGCGAATTAATGGATAAAAATGTAGGGAAAACCGTAACCGTTTTATTTGAGAGTTTAAAACCAAACGGTGAAGTTGCAGGTTTTACGGATAACTATTGTCAGGTTTTTGTAAAAGGAAGCGATGAACTTCTTGGAAGATTTGTAGACGTAAAAGTTACAAATGCTACAAGAACTGCCCTAAAAGGTGAAGTGGTAGATAAATGAAACTTTTTTTAGTTACGAAAGTTGTTCCTTTTATAATGCAGCTTTTTGTTAGATTTATCTATATAAGCAGCAAAAAAGTTTTTCATCATCCAAAAATTGACTCTAAAGAGCCTTTTATAGTCGCTTTTTGGCACGGAGAACTTTTGATGCAACCTTTTAACTATAAAAGAATAAGACCCAAGGGAAAAGTAAGTGCCATGATAAGTGAGCACAAAGACGGTGAAGCTATTACCCGTACGGTTGAGTATTTAGGAATTGATTCTATTAGGGGATCAAGTACAAGAGGAGGAGCGAAAGCTTTAATCGGAGCAATTAAAGAGTTAAAAGCCGGATATGATATTGCAATTACACCTGACGGACCAAAAGGTCCAAGACATTCCGTTGCAGATGGAATTGTAGCTATTTCACAGAAAACAAATGCTAGAATACTCATATTTAACTGTAGACCGACTAAATATTGGCAATTTAATTCTTGGGATAAGTTTATTGTTCCCAAGCCTTTTGGAAAATTGGAGTTTTTTATTCAAGAACCTTTGGATATAAGCTCTTTGGAACAAAAAGAGGCAAAAGAGTTGATTCAAGATAAAATGCTTTTAAATGCAATGAAATAAGGTTTTAATTTAAGATGTTTTCAAAAGAGTATTTGTACATTAATGCCATAAAATACAAAACGCAACTTAAAATCAATTATAAGAAACTTTGTAATAATGATATTATAGAGACAAATGCTTCTACTTTTCTTGCTTACGACGAGATAATGGGAAGAGATATTGCTTCAAAGCTTGTTGCTAATCAAATGGAAGTCGATAATACTTATATTTCTACTCTTTTGATTCAAGACGATACAAAACTTCTTAGAAAAAATCAACCCAAACCAAAAGATTGTGAAATTGCGGTTTTAAATGAACAATATAATATTGCCGTTTCAAAAAATACGCTTTTTGAGACAAGAAACTATTTTGAAAAATCGGGAATTGATTATATCTTTTCCGCATACCATATTTTAAATCTTCATATAGAAAAAAATCCTTGTAATAATAATCTTGTTATTTTACTTTTTAATAATCAAGCCTTTTGCGTAATTCTTAATTCAAACTCTGAGATTGTATATAATAAAAAAATTGATTTGACTCCTTTTGAAGAGATAAAAAAGAGTGATTTTTATGAAAATGAAGTTTTAGGGCAAAAGCTTTTTGATGAGGTTTATGCTTTAGAGTTGCATGAGACTATTAAAAAAACTATTGAAGAGTTTTACTCTATAACAAAAAATCTTTTTATAGAAAAAATTTCACTGCTTTATAATTTGAAACTTTTATCAGAAACTCAAATTGAGCAAATGAGTAAAGATTTTATGATTGATATGACTTATCATCCAATCTCTGTCGATGAGGAGCTGTTTGAGTTATCAAAAGATCCTCACAAACATCATAAAAGTTTTATAAAACCTAGAAAAAAAGCAAATAACAGATTAAAAAATGCGATTTTAATCTCTATAATAATAGTTTTATTAGCGGCAATAGCTTATCTTTTTATGCCTAAAATAGAGAAACTTCTAAAAAAAGAGGATAAGAAAACAACTGTTGTTAAAAAAGTAGAAAGAAAAGTTGATTTGCCTAATCATATAGAAAAGAATAAACAAATAGAGTTAAATATTTTAAATGCTTTGGAAATCATACCTTATGATGTGGTTTTAAAAGAGTTAGATCTGGATAAAAATAGTTTATCAATGGATATAAATCTTTTAAATAAAGATACCTTTATAAAAGTGCTGCAACCTGGACTTTTAAAATCTTATAATAAAGCGGAAATAGAGTTTATCAAAAGTAAAGATGCAATTTTAGAAGCAACGCTTAAAGCGGAAGATTTTAAAAAGAAACAGATTGTAAATTTTAAAGATTATAAAGATTCATATATAGAAAATGAATTTATGCCTATTATTAGAGTAACTGAACAGATGAAAATACTTTTCCCCGAAAATGCAACAGTCACTTTTAAAAGCAGTTTCAAATCAGAAGTTATAACTTTCAATTATTTAGTAAATATAGTAGTTCAAAAACCTTTAGAATTTTTTGATATTATCGATAAGTTAAATAACGAACTATACTCTATAAATATAACCTACCCAATTAGCTTTACAAAAACAGATGCGGGAATTGAAGTTGAATTTACCGTTCAATTTCATCAACCAAAATAAAAGTTCTCTTCTTAACTATTAATATAACATATAAACATATTCAAATATAATTTTAAGTAAAATTTATATCTTTAAATATTATCAAAGGATATAAATGAAACAGATAAAAAAGTTTTTATCTTTAGCCTTGCTTATAGTTGTATTTACCTCTTGCACAAATGAAAAGACAGAATTAAAAAAAAGTAATTACGATATAAAACAATGTAATAAACCTGTATATACAATAGAAGATTTAAATGCTTATAAAAAATTAATAGAAAATAATGAGATACAAGGGTACAACTGCGTAGGTTTGTATTATATGAGAGAAAAAGATTATAAAAAAGCAAAAGAGTATTTTAATAAAGGTAAAGATAAAGGGAATATAGAATCCTACACTCAATTAGGAAGCTTATATTCAAACTTTTTAAATGATAAAGAAAAAGCAATAGAGTATTACACAATAGCCGCAAATAACGGTGAAGCAAAGGCAGCACATAATCTAGGGGTAATTTATGATAAAAGATTTGCATATAAAGAGGCATTAAAATGGTATGAGAAATCTTTTAATGCTGGTGATACTTATTCTCTTTTGGCAATGGGGCATATATATAGAAAACAGAAGAATTATGAAAAGGCTATAAAAACATTTGAAGATGCTGCGAAGTTGGGAGATACAAGAGGATATTTTAATTTAGGTATATTTTATGATAAAGAGAAAGCTTTTAGAGATAAAAAGAAGTCTTATGATTATTTCATTAAATGTTATGAGATGGGATTAGGAAAATGTGCAGGAGCTATTGGACAAGGATATGAAGAAGATTTAAAAGATTATGATAAGGCAATAGAGTGGTATAAAAAAGGGTTTGAACTTGGAAGTAAAGAATCAATTACGAGATTAGGACTTTTATATAAAACTATTTTAAAAGATTATGATAAATCAATAGAGTGGTATAAAAAAGGTTTTGAAAGACTTAATTGTTTGGATTGTGCTTTTAGTGTCGGTTTAAATTATCAAGATTTAAAAGATTATAAAAAAGCTATAGAATGGTTTTTAAAAGGATATAATCAAGGTTATCCCGATTCAGCATATGCCCTTGGATATTTATATGAGAATGATTTAAAAGATAAAGAGAATGCAATAAAATGGTATAAGAAATCACTTAAAAGTGGTTCTAAATATGATGCAAAATATCATCTTAAAAAATTAGGAGTAATATATGAGTAGTAATGATATAACCATAGGAAAAGCCTTTTTTAAAGAAGATGAAGGGATACATTTATATAGATACTCAGTAAAAGAGACAGGAGAAGAGATACATGGATTTAGTGCAAGCCTTAGAACTAGAACTCTTTTATTCCTAGCTTTAATCATACTATTATTTACCTCATGTTCAAACGAAAAAGTTGAACTAAAAAAAAGCACCTATAATCTAGAACAATGTAATAAAAAAACCTACACAAATAAAGATTTAAATGCTTATAAAAAATTAATAGAAAATAATGAGATACAAGGGTACAACTGCGTAGGTTTGTATTATATGAGAGAAAAAGATTATAAAAAAGCAAAAGAGTATTTTAATAAAGGCAAAGATAAAGGGAATATAGAATCTTATACTCAATTAGGAAGCTTATATTCAAACTTTTTAAATAATAAAGAAAAAGCAATAGAGTATTACACAATAGCCGCAAATAACGGTGAAGCAAAAGCAGCACATAATCTAGGGGTAATTTATGATAAAAAATTTGCTTATAAAGAGGCATTAAAATGGTATGAGAAATCTTTTGAGATGGGAGATACCTATTCTCTTTTGGCAATGGGACATATATATAGAAAACAGAAGAATTATGAAAAGGCTATAAAAACATTTGAAGATGCTGCGAAGTTGGGAGAATTAGAAGCATATCATAGTTTGGGGGTTTTTTATGGGAAAGAGAAACAATTTAAAGATTTAAAAAAAGTAGAAGAATATTTTCAAAAAGGTTATGAATTAGGTTCTGGTTTATGTGCTGGGGCAATGGGTGCACATTATGAAGAAGATTTAAAAAATTATGAAAAAGCAATAGAGTGGTATAAAAAAGGGTTTGAACTAAAAAGTGAAGCATCTGCTAATAGACTGGGCTTTATATATTGGGAAGTTTTAAAAGATTATAAAAAGGCTATATATTGGTTTAATAAAGGGTATGAAGAGTTAAATTGTATCTCTTGTCTTGCTAGTGTTGCAAATGTATATACAAGTAATAAGGAGTATGAAAAATCTATAAAATGGTATGAATTAGCTTATGAAAAAGGGAATAAAAAAGCAGCATATAATTTAGGTTTGACTTACCAGGATTATTTAAAAAATAAAAACAAGGCAATATATTGGTATAAAAAAGCAGTTAAAACAAATGCAAAATATAATGCAATAAATAGATTAAAAGAGTTAGGAGTAATATATGAGTAGTAATGATATAACCATAGGAAAAGCTTTTTTTAAAGAAGATGAAGGGATACATTTATATAGATACTCAGTAAAAGAGACAGGAGAAGAGATACATGGATTTAGTGCAAGCCTTAGAACTAGAACCGCTTATATAATAATTAGTAATAAAGAGAGTTTAAAATTAAATAATAAAGAAGAAGATAGAGAAAAAATTTTAAAAACAGTAAAAGAAAAATATAAAGAGCATCTAATAAAAGCAGTAGAACAAGAGAGTAAAAACTTAATTTTAAATCATTTAAATGCCTTGCAAGAGATAGCAGTGGATAAAAAGTTAGTAAAATTAACTTCTTTAAATTTATATAATGCAAGTTCATACGGAAGTATATTAAAAGTTAAAAATTATACCCACGCTTATAATCAAAAATTAGAAGATAGTTTAAAAATAAAAGAAGAGAGAAAAAGTATAGGAGTTTTGACTTTTAACAGAGATAGTAGCCAAAAAATTTTAGAAGATGAAAAAAGAAACTCTTTAGAAAAAGAGGATGCCTATATTATAGTCTCTATGCCTTATGTATATAATATAAAAAAAGATTCAAAAACACAAGAGTTGGAGCTAAGCTATTATGAAGAGAATATTACAGCCTCTTTTATGCCTGAATTAGTAGTAGAGTATGGAGTGTTTTTTGATGGCACAAAAAATAATATCTATAATATAAACTTTTATAGAAACTTTACGGAGTTTTTAAAAGAACCTGCTGAATATATTGAAGAAAATAGAAACTTCTTTTTTGAACCCAAAAATGCAATTTATGACTATACAAGTATCCAAGAATATATAGTATCAGAACCAAATCCCCAATTAAATGACCAAATAATAATTCTTTTACTTTCACAAATGAATAAAGCTGAAAAAGAGATAAGATATTTTGATAAAAGCTCAAATCTAGAAGTAGAAGAAAAAGAGATCTTAGAAAGCACAAAAGCAAAACATGCAAAAAAAGTGTTTGATTATTTAATAGATGTTAAAAAAGAGATAAACAGTAGTGAAGAAGAAAACAGAGAAAAATATGTAAGAGAGAATATTTTAGCTGATGATGCAAAAGATAGCAGTTTTATAAACGGTGAATCAAATATCAGCAGACTTTATAATCTGTATGATGGAGCCGATGTAAAAAAGAGTAAAAACAGACTTGCAGCAACAAGATTTAAACTCTATGAAAGCGGAGCAGGAACCAATAACCCTTTTATTCAAGAAGGTTATAAAGAAGATTCAAACCTTTTTGGTTCAGGTTTAGGCGGAGAAAAACTTTTTACTACGGATAAAACAGGAATAAAAGCTCATATTATATATGCTTGTATAAAAATATCAGAGCAACTAAGAGCTTCAAATGTAAAGTATATTGATGAACTGGTTTTTGATGTATTTGGATTTAGTAGAGGAGCGGCAACCGCTAGACATTTTGTTTGTTCAATTTTAAAAGACTCAGAAGTTTTAGAAAAAGGAAATAAAAAGTATAGTATAAAAATGAAAAATGATAAAAATATCTTTACTTCTTTTTTTGGAGAGAACGGTATTGTTTATATTGATGGAAAAAGATATTTTAATCCACTTAATACAGAAAAAAAATATTACGGTTCAGGCAGAAGTAGAATTAAAAATCCTTATTACGGAAGTACTGTTACAATAGACTCCCTCTCTTTTAGATTTACAGGACTTTATGATACGGTTCCACATTACGGTATAAAACAGTCAAATGATTTTGAAAATCTAAATCTAAACTTTTTTAAAGATAAAAATGATGAAAAGATAGGACAAGTAGTCCACTTAATGGCAAAAGATGAATATAGATTTAATTTTGATGCCTACTCAATTTTTGAAGAGATAAATAAAGAGTATCATAAAATTAAAGGATCCTCTCCTAGCCAGGGTAAAAAGTTTGAAGAGTATTTTCTTCCCGGAGCACATTCAGATATTGGAGGAGGGTATAACTCTTCAAGTGAAACTATTTTATTAACTAAAAAATATGTAAAAAACTATGATGAAATTCCTGAAGAGATAAAAGACTCTATAATAGCTTGGAATGACAAGTACAATTGGTTAAACACTAACAACATACAAAAAGTAAAATTAAAAAGTGAAATAAAAGAGAATGATGAAGATGGCTTTTACTATTGCATTATACCTGAAGTTACACCTTCATATTTTGGAACATCTTTTCCAAAACCTGTTTTATATTTATATATGCATAAAAAAGAGGTTTTAAACAAATACGAATATGTAACACTTAAAATCATGTATGAAAGAGCTATTTACAAAGATATGACACAAGGTAAAGAGTTAGGTAAAAAAGATGATTTAGAAATAGTACCTTTCTCTTCTTTAACTTCTTACTCTTTTAAAAAAGATGATGTTTTAACTAAAACCTATGAAACTTTAAAAGAAAAAGGGGAGTTTAAAAGCGGTGATGAAATTTATAAAAAGTTAAAAGATGATTATATTCATCACTCTTCTAAGTATGCAGATTTTGTACATAGAGCTTCGTTTGAGGATAAAGAAGTTGAAGATTTTTACGGTAAAAGAGTTATTTATTCTGCTTTAGGAAATAAGTTTACTATATAAGATAAAAGCTTTTACAGCTTTTACCAAACTTTTATTTCATTGTAAACGGAATCTCTTTCAACCGGTATAAAACCTGAATTTCTTATTAGGTCAACAAAATTTTGAAGAGCAATTCCATTTGCGCTTTTTGCTCCTGCCGCACTTTGGATTGATTCTTTTTCTATTGTTCCGTCTAAATCGTTTGCTCCAAATTCTTGAGCTAGGAGAGCAAGTTTTGTAGTTGATGTTACCCAATATGCTTTTATATTTGGAATATTGTCAAGCAAGATTCTTGATATTGCCATTGTTTTTAAAATCTCTTGACCTGTTAGAAAATCTTTTACTTTTAGATAGTTATTCTCTTTTTGATAAACCAATGGAATAAAAGCATTAAATCCGCCTGTTTCTTCTTGGAGTTTTCTAAGTCTTAACATATGATCGATTCTATGTTCTCTATTTTCTACATGTCCAAAAAGCATTGTTGCATTGCTTTGGTGTCCTGCTTTATGCCAAAGTCTGTGAATTTCGATCCATTGATCTGAAGTTACTTTTCCTCCGCAAATTCTTTTTCTAACAATTTCGTCGAAGATTTCAGCTCCTCCTCCTGGCATAGAATCAACACCACTTTCAATCATTTTCTCAATAATTTGCTCATAACTTAAGTTATATTGTGTTGCCAAAAAGTGAATTTCTGCCGCTGTTAAAGCTTTTACGTGAATATGCGGGAATTTATCTTTTATTTTTCTAAATATATCTAAATACCACTGCAATCCCGTATTTGGATTATGAGCTGAAACAATGTGTACTTCTTTTATTCCATGTTTTGAAGAGTTTTCTACAACATCCATAATCTCTTCATGGCTCATTGTGTATTGATGGGGATTTTTTCTACTTGCACTGTAAGCACAAAATTGACAAACATCTTTACAGATATTTGTGGGGTTTATATGTCTGTTTATATTAAAATAGGTCTTTTTGCCATGTTTTTCTTCTCTGATTTTATTTGCAAGTTGGGCAAGTTCAAAAAGCTCCAAATCATAGAGTTTAACCGCTTCTTCTAAACTATAATTTTCTTTTTTTTCAAATTTTTCTAGTATACTCATTTTATCTCTTTATTTACAATCAACATCTTTGCTATATTTTCCGTGGTTGCTTCTATTAATAAAACCTATACATTTTTTTTGTAAATCTTTATCATAGAATACGACTTTATAGACTGTACTTCTAACTTTTGTTACTTCATCTTCAACATTCATTTTATTTACGACTTTTATTCCTGAAATATTTTTATGCCCGAGATCTGCTAAAACCTCTTCCATTTTTAATTTTTGCATAAAAACTTCAAACATAAATCCTGCTACTATAATTATCGACATAATGATAATTATAATAATACTTTTTTTAGGTAATTTTCTAACTTCAACTTTTTCTTGGCTCATAGGTCATCTCGTTTAGTGGTTTAAATTTGTCATCTTCTTTATCATAATAATCAAGCTGTGCTGTTTCTATATTATAATACCATCCATGAACTTGAAGTTCACCTTTTTTATATAGTTTTTCAACTTCAGGATATGTTAGAAGATTATCTAATTGATGTCTAATAGAGTTTCTCTCCGTTGCTCTATACATCTCCTCTTCGGTTTTGAAATTATTATTTTTAAGTGTTGTCTCTTTTGCTTTTGCTCCTAGCGTAAGCCAGGTTTTTATATGGACAAAAGAACCGTTATCGGGAATATCTTCATAAAGGCTTTTACAGGCTCCGCAATGTGAGTGTCCGCAAATAATAATATGTTTTACTTTTAAAACGGCAATGGCATATTCGATTGCAGCTGCACTTCCGTGGAAATCTTCATCATGTTTAAAAGGGGGAACAAAATTTCCGACATTTCTTAAAATAAACATATCTCCGGGTTTTGTTCCAAGCATTAAATCCGGAGTTACTCTGCTGTCGGAACAACCTATAAACATTACTTCAGGTTTTTGTCCGTGTTTTACCAAATCTTTTAACTCAGATTCCAAGGCTTTGTAGTTTTTCTTTCTAAAATTTTCATTGCCTTTTATCAATCGGGTCAAGATCATTTAACTTTTCCTGTAGTTTTAATAATTTTTTGGTCGTTTACTGTTATTGCCGTGATTTTTTTTATATTATCTTTTTCTTCATCATCTTGAAGTTTATATTCAACTAGATAGTCAATATTATGACAAGATATTAAAGTAGTAAATCTTGACAGTTTCAAAGATTCGCAACTCTTCATATTTATAAATTTATCGTTTGCAAAACTAAAGAGTGTAAATATCATCAAAATTAAAAGTTTGCTCACTTTAACTCCTTTATAATTTTACAAGCCTCTTTTAATGTTTCAGGCTCTATATCTATTTTTGCAATAAGACGGATTATGGCACTTTTTACCGTAGGTTGTCTTATGGCACCAACTAAAAAACCTTTTTGTTTCAAAGTTTTTTGTATCTGAATAACTTTTTTATTATCCGCTATATTAATAGGTATAATTAAACTATCAGAAGTTATACCTAAAATATCATTTATTACTTGTAAATTTGCTTTGATTTTATTTTTAATCTCTTTCTTGTTTTTTACGATAAATTTTAAAGATTCCAAACCCAATGCAGTATCAAAAAGAGAAGGAGCAGTTGTGTAGATAACGGCTTTTGCTCTATTCAGCAAAAACTCAATAATATTTGAACTTCCTAAAATATAAGCACCGTAACTTCCGTAAGCTTTACCTAGAGTTCCCATTTTTATATGGTTTGCTTTTGGTTTTATTTTGTAAAAATCAAAAATCCCTAAAAGATTTTCTCCTAAGACTCCCGAAGAGTGTGCTTCATCTACTATTAAAAGAGCATTATTTTTGTCGGCTATATCAAAAATCTCTTTTGGTGCCAAATCTCCGCCCATAGAGTAAACACCTTCGATAGCTATGATTTTTCTGCCTTTTGTCTCTTTATTTTTTATTTTTTCTTCTAAATCTTTTGTATTATTGTGTTTGAAGATAACTACTTGGTCTTTATTTAAAACTCTTGTGGCAAACATTCCGCTTGCATGATAATCTTCATCGATAA
This sequence comes from Halarcobacter anaerophilus, assembly GCF_006459125.1. Taxonomy (NCBI): domain Bacteria; kingdom Pseudomonadati; phylum Campylobacterota; class Epsilonproteobacteria; order Campylobacterales; family Arcobacteraceae; genus Halarcobacter; species Halarcobacter anaerophilus. The sequence continues at coordinate 2,626,130 of NZ_CP041070.1, read as the reverse complement.
ACAGAGTATCGCCTTTTCTAACAAGAGCTTCTATCATTGAAACATTTGCCAAAAAACCGCTTCCTACTATAATAGCATCTTCAAAACCGTTTTCTTGTTTTAGTTTATCTTCAAAATCTTTGTGAACTTTAGAGTATCCGTTTACAAGCATTGAAGCTTTAGGGGAGTGATATTTCTCTTTTAATACTCTTTTGTAAGCATTTTCAAAAAGTTCTTTATTGTTTGCAAGACCTAGATAATCGTTTGAAGCTAAATCAATTATATTATCATCAAAAATTTCTCTGGTTCTTAAACGGTTGGATTTTTTTATAGAGTTAAGTTCTTTAGAATACAAAAATGCTCCTAGTAATTTTTGTATTTTATATAAAATTGCATTAAAAATCGTTAAATTTTTTATAATGCTACTATTATGCTATTATTAACTATTATAATTACATTACCTACTAATTAAACGTCCTTCATAGTAGAGATAAAGAGCAATTAATTTTGCTCTTTTTTTTTACTTGAAAATCAACTGCTAAAACTTAAACTTTTTTCAACCATAAGTTTTGCTGTTTCTATTTGAGAGTGGACATAATATTTTATATTTAAATCTTTCAGCTCTTTTTTCTCATCTAAAGAATCAATTCTAACAATTAAATTTGCATCGTTTTTGAAATTTAAAACGGCTTCACAAATAAGTCTTTTTTTGATTAAACTGTTTGTAGTAACAATAATATTTGAGGCTTCATCTACTTTTAAAGATTCCAAAACGGGAAGTTTTTCCAAGTGCCCGAAATATGCCATAAAACCGTTTTTCCTTGCAAGAAGTACATGTTTTAAATTATCTGAAATGATAACAAATGATTTATTTTGTTTATTTAGTTCATGGGCAATTATTCTTCCTAAAATTGCATATCCGCAAATAATAGTATGGTTTCTTCTGTTAATTGGAGTAATTTTATCTGATTCATAGAATTCAACTACGAAAAATGAAGCTATTTTATAAATATTATTTACAATAAAAGGAGTTAAAATCATAGATAAAACCGTTACTAAAATAAGAAAACTAGCTAAATCTTTATCTAATATATTGTCATTTGCGGCAAGTGCAAAAACGGCAAAAGAAAACTCTCCTATTTGACAAAGTGCAAGTGCTGATTTAACAGAATCACTCTTATTTGATTTTGCAAGCATTAAAAGATAAATAACAACGGCTTTTATAACCATAACACCGAAAAATATCAAAAATACGTAATGAATATTCGAAAGCAGATAAGGCACGTCTATTTTTGTTCCCACAGAGAAAAAGAATGCTCCTAAAAGCAGATCTTTGTATGAAGAGATATCTGATTCAACTTTTATATGATAATTGGTTTCGGAAATTATCATTCCCGCAATAAAAGCTCCCAAAGAGTAGGTAAACCCCAATTGGTGAGCTAAAAGTGAAGTTCCTATTACAATTGACAAGATTGAGGCTAAAAAGAGCTCTTCAATTCTAGTTCTTGAAGAGAAGTCTAAAAACCAATTTAAAATCTTTTTTCCTATTGTAAACATAAAAAGAATAATTAACAAAGCAGATAAAAAAGTGTTTGTTAAAATTTCGCCTAAACTCAGAGTATCATTTGATAAAAACGATATTAACAGAAGTATGGGAATTACTGCTAAATCTTGAAAAACCAATATAGCAGTAGATTTTTCACCGTAAGGAGTATGAATATCTTTTGATTGTTTTAAATATGTTAAAACAATTGCCGTTGAAGATAGAGAAAATGCAAGTGCGATTATAATCGACGAGGTAGTATCAATATCAAATATATATTTTGCGAGTAAATATATAATTACGGCACTGACTCCAACTTGAATAGAACCGTTTACGAAAAGTATCTCTTTCATCTTTTTTAGTTTGTTTATAGGCATTTCAAGACCTATTGTAAACATTAAAAATACGATTCCAAACTCGGCTATCAAATCTAAAATATGCAAATCCGAAGTTCCGTTTAAATCAAACAAAGAGGTTATTATTGTTCCTGTAATGATATATCCTATTATATGGGACATTGAGAACTTTTTAAGGATAATGTTAATCAGCGTGGATAAAGCGAATGATAAAAAAATTATAAATAGTATTGTTTCCATGAGCGTATTTTATCCAATAAAGTTATATTTTTCTTAAAATTTTTGTACGAAATATATCAATTTTATACATCTTTTAGCAAAAGGAAAGTAACTAAAAGGTTATAATAGAAAATTATAAGGAGTAATTATTATGGTTGATAAAATAAAAGAGTTTTTAGGACATGGGAAAGATCATATTGTAACAGTAATTTTAAAAGGTCTTTTTTGGTTGGCTCCAATTGCCGCAATCACTATAATAGTACTTTGGATTTACGACAACGTAAATGCTTTAACGGGATATTTTTTTACTCTTGTTGGATTTGAACCTGAACATTATCCAGTATTGTGGACTTTTATAGGTGTTGCACTTTTAGGGTTTTTAGCGTATATTTTAGGAATATTCGTTGAAACGGGATTAATAAATTTTATACAAAGATTATACTCAAAGATTCCAGGCTACGGAACGATAAAAGAGCTTGTAAATATATTTAATACTTCAAAATCAGGAGAGAAAAAAGTTTTAGTCGTACTAATTCGAGGGTTTTCAAAAGAGGATTACAATGTAGGTCTTATGTACTCTACAAAAGAGTCTATCGTAAAAGATCATTATACAGCAGTTTTATCAATGACTCCAATTCCAAACGGTGGATATATGTTTGAAGTTCATAAAGATAAAATCTGGGTTATACAAGAAGCAACTTTTGACAGCAATTTACAATATCTTCTCTCTATGGGAGTAAAATCATTGTCTGAAATCATTAAAACCCCGCCTAAAAATATAGAAGATTTTATTACTTTAGATGAATATTTAAAAAGAAATGAATCAAAAGAAAATGTATAATTAAATGCTATAAAATAAATTTTTAATTTTATTAAAAAATCAGCTCTTTTCACAACAGACTTTATTAAACTTTATGTTAATCTTTTAGTATAAAAACTATTTTGAAGCAGCACTCATGGAAAACAATAAAAATGTGACAAAACATATAGCAGAACAGACAGTAATGTTCGCAACAATAACTAAATGGATTCTTATATCCTCTTCTATCGGGGCTTTGATTGGATTTATTGTTGCTTTATTTTTAAAACTTTTGGAGTACTGTGAAAATTCAAGAACTCTTCTGCCTTTTGATTACTACTATTTACTGCCTTTTGCTTTAGTTTTAACAGTTATTATCGTAAAAAAGTTTGCTCCTAGTGCTGAGGGACACGGTACGGAAAAAGTTATTGAAGCCGTGCATAAAAATTCAGGAGAGATGAAACTCTCTGTTATTCCTGTCAAGCTAGCTGCAACGGTTATTACTATTTTTGCGGGTGGTTCAGTAGGTAAAGAGGGACCAGGAGCCCAAATAGGTGCAGCGGCAGCCTCTTTTGTTGCAACACTTTTTAAATTTTCAAAAAGAGATAGAAAAAAAATGGTAATCTGCGGTATTAGTGCAGGTTTTGCATCAGTATTCGGAACACCTTTGGCAGGGGCTATTTTCGGAGTTGAAATACTTATAGTCGGTGCTTTGATGTATGATATTTTACTCCCTTCTATTGTTGCGGGATTTTCGGCTTTTTTTGTAGCAAAAATGGTTGGAATAAGTTATACATATTTTGATATTGCCTATTACGTAACTTTTGATTTTAATTATGTATTAATCGCAAAAGTTATTTTAGCCGGAATATTTTTCGGGCTTGTTGCAGACTTTATAATTACGGTATTAAGAGCAATAAGCACTTATGCCAAATCATTAAAAATGCACTATATTCTAAAAGCTTTTTTAGGTGGAGTAGTAATCGTAATATTAACTTTACTTGTGGGAGACCAATATCTGGGTTTAGGTTTTGATACTATAAAAGAGGCTTTGTCTTCAAGTTTTCAAGATCATGAAAATATTCCTTGGTATGCCTTTATAGCAAAAACTATTTTTACCTCTTTAACCTTAGGCTTCGGAGGAAGTGGAGGAGTTATTACTCCTGTTTTTTATATAGGTGCAACAAGCGGTAATTTTTTCGGTACGGTTGTTGACGGTTATATTCCTTTATTTGCCGCTTTAGGTTTTGTTAGTGTATTAGCAGGTGCTACAAGTGCACCTATTGCAGCTATGATTATGGCAGTTGAACTTTTTGGAGTAAATGTTGCTCATTATGCAGCACTTTCGATTATAATTGCATTTTTAATGACGGGACACAGAAGCGTATTTCCTTCACAAGTTTTGTCTATGAAAAAATCCGATGCTATTAATGTACAGCTAGGAGGAGAGATTGTAAACGCCCAAGCAACCTATACGACTAGATTTTTTGCAAATATAAGAAGATTTTTAAGAATAATTTATGTTAAATCAAAAAGAGCATTTAGAAAAAGAAGAAGGACTAAAGAGTAATATTTTCTAAAAACTCAATCTCTTGATCTACAATAATAACTGCATCTATACAGTAGTTGCAGTTAAGTTTTTTTGTTTGTATATAGTAATCAATACTTCTTTTTAGTTTTGAAAGTTTTGAAGGCGTGATATTATTAACCGCAGTTTCATAATCCAAGGCAGATTTGACTTCAACGAAGTGATAAACTTTATCTTTTTTACAAATAATATCTATTTCGCCTAATTTTTTTGCATAAAAGTTTTTTTCTACTATTTCATAAGCTTGAGAGATTAAAAACTCACAAGCTTTTTGTTCTGCTATATCACCTTTAGACCGGCTCAATTTCTACTCTGATAGATTTAAATCTTGCAGTTAAAATCAGCTCATCGGCTTCATCTCCAAAGATAAAATTGATTTTTGATTCAGGGTGGTGGAAAGTTGTATAAAGCGTTCCAGGTCTAATATTTTTTGTATATTTTACAGGTAATATTGCAGTTTGACCGTATTGGGTTTTTATAATAATTTGTTTACTTCCGATTCTTTGCTCATCCTCTTTTGAAGCTAAAACAATATCTTTGTCATATCTTGAATTTAAAGCTTCGGTTCTTATTGTTTGGGCAGAATTATTATAATGAACTATTGTTCTTCCTGTTGTTAAATAGAACTCATTTTTCGAAAAAGTCTCTTTTTCAACTAATTTTTTTATTTGTTCTCTTAATTTGTATCGGTGGTATTGAAAATATCCTTTTCCGTTTTGGGTTCTAAATTTTTCAATATGCAAAATAGGAGTATCCTCTTTTTCTATAGGCCACTGCATACCTCTGTTTCTATTTTTTGAGAGTTTATGGTATGTTGCTCCATTGAATCTTGTTTTTACTTTTTCTCTGGTTTCATTCCATACATCTTCACTTGTTTCATAAATAAATTCACCGTTGATTTTATTTTCAATATCTCTTAAAACTTCCCAATCATCGGGCAAATCTGTTTGTACAAGAGGTTGAGAAAGATGAAGTCTTCTCATAGCATTTACATAAACACCTGTTTTTTCATAAGCAGATTTTACTCCAAAAACAATATCGGCTTTTTTTGAAATTTCATTCATAAAAAGTTCATTTGAGATTATAAGTTCAAGGTTTTCCAAAGCTTTATGTACTTTATTCTGATTTGGATGAATATGGGCAATATCTTCTCCCATTACATACATAGCTTTGATATTTCCTTTTAACATTTCATCTATTAGTTGAGGTGTCATTAAACCTATCTCTTTGGGTTTTTCATAATCCGGGTCAAAATAGGGTAAACATCCCGTATCACAGGCACCTTGTACATTATTTTGACCTCTTAAAGGCATAAGTCCCGTTCCTGTTTTCCCGATATTTCCCGTAAGCAGACTTAAGTGAACGATAGCCATAACGGCATATGAACCGTCTAAATGTTCCGTAACTCCAAGTCCCCAAAAAAACATAGATTTCTTTTTTGCATACTCTCTTGCAACCTCAGGAATAGTGTCGGCTAAATATTCGTACCCCTCTATCTTTTTCATAAATTCAGGATTTGCAAAAGGGTCATTTAAAATAGAGTCTTTATACTCTTCAAATCCTACGCATCTTGTATCAATAAAATCATTATCATAAAGTTTTTCATTTAAAATTACATAAGCCATCATATTTAAAACCAAAAGGTTTGCTTCATATGGAATAATAACCTCTTTACCGTATTTCCCTATTTGAATATTTCTTACATCTATTACGGTAACCGAGGCTGTTTTTGCTTTTGCAGCTTTAATTATTCTGTTTGCAACGATTGGATGTGCTTCTGTTGTATTAGAACCCATTATAATGATATTTTCAGTTTCATAAATATCGTCAAAAGGATTAGTTGCCGCTCCTTCTCCTATTAAAGGTTTCATTCCTTTTAGACTTGGACTGTGACAAACTCTGGCACAACAATCCACATGGGGAGAATTTATTGCTTCCCTGATAAATTTTTGAAACATATATGAGCTTTCACATGAAGTTCTAGCTCCGCCCATTCCACAAAAACTGTGTCTTCCGTATTTTTGTTTTATATCCGTTAATTTCCAAGCAGCAAGAGAAGTCGTAAATTCGTAAGGAGCTTCAAAATACTCTTTATCAAATTCTTTTAGCGTTTTTGCTCTGGCTTTTAACTCTCTTGGCAGCTCTTTAAAGTTTTTTTCTATAAAAGATTTTTTTACCCTTGTATTTCTGATTCTTTCATCCGAAGCAACAAAACCGAAACCTTTTGAACCTTTAATACAAAGTTTTCCCTGGCTTACATAGCCGTCATTTTGTGCATAAATTTTCAAGATTTTATTATCTTCTACTTGAGCCGTGATATCGCAACCGACACCGCAGTAAGTACAAACAGAACTAATATCTGCAATCATTTATCAACCACCACCTACAAATTGTAACAATTCTAGTTTGTCATTCTCTCTTACAACAAAACTATTCCATTCATCTTTTTTTACTATTTCCATATTAACGGCAGCTGCCATTACTTTTTCTTCAATTTTCAGTTCATGAATAATCTCTTCAAGTGTAGAGTCTTCTTCAAAGTTTTTTTCTTCACCGTTTACTATAAGATTCATTTTCCTACCCTTTAGATTTTATTTGAGATTTTATCTAATTAATCTTTTATTTTACTCAAATGAAGTTATTAGTTTTAGTCAGGTCTTTCAATCATATATCCGATCCCTCTTACGTTTGTAATAAAGTCCTCTTTTAATATTTTTTTCACTCTGTTAACTTCTGCTCTAATGGTTGCATTGTCGATTTCTTCCCCGTCGTAGGCATACTCTCTGAACATATCGTAATTTACGACTAAACCTCTGTTTTTTGCAAGCAAGGAGATTATCATAAGTTGTCTTTTGTGTAAAATATAGGGTTCATTATTGAAATACAAAGTCATGCTGTCATGGTCAAAGCTGTAAGATATTGAAAGTCTTTTATGATTTTGGGGAACAAATGCACATTTTAAAATTCTATTTATTCTAAGATTTAACTCTTTTAAATGAAAGGGTTTTTTTAAGTAATCATGGCATCCTATATCAAAAGCTCTTGAAATCTCTTCTATATCCAAAAGCGCTGAAATAAATATTGTAGGAATCATTCTTTTTTGTTTATGCAGCTCTTCTAAAATAGTAAACCCGTCAATATCGGGAAGATTTATATCTAAAATAAGCATATCAAACTTTTCGTTTTCTAATACTTGCATACAGGATTTTCCATCTTTTGAAGATATGATATAGTGTCCTACGGATGTTAAATATTGTGTTATTGCATCATTTAACATTAAATCATCTTCAAGTAGCAGAATTTTCATTGTTTTCCTTCTTGAAATAGTATGTAAAAGTGGTAAAATGACTGTTTGATTCCAAATCTATTTTAATTCCCTCTTCATCACATATCTTTTTTACCAAATTAAGTCCCAAGCCAAAGCCCTCTTTTAATTTCTCTTCTCTGTAATACTCTTCAAAAATTTTTTTCGGTTCTTGAATAAGAGTTGAATGACTTGAAAACTGCAATTTATAAAATCCTTCTTCTTCATATAAAAGAATATAAATATCTTCATTTTCAAAAGTATATTTTATGGCGTTTGTTAAATTGTTATCTATTATTCTTTGCAGTTTCGTTTCATTAAAATTAATATATTTTACTCTTTTTGAACTTTCAAAAATAAGTTTTGATTTTGCATTTATGGCAACTTGTGAAAAAAAGTCAATTCTGCTTCTGGCATAGTCTGTTAAATCAATTCTTTGGTTGGCATAAATTATTTGATCTTTTTTTATCAAATAACTTAAATCATCATATATTGAAAAAAGATTTTTCATTGCAACTTCAATATTTGAAAGGTATCTGTTTTTTCCAAATTCCATTTCATAAAGCTCAATATTTCCCATAATCGTTGATAAAGGAGTATTTGTTTCATGAATAGTATGTCTTAAAAACTGTTTTTGTGCCGCAAGAAGGTTGTGGGTATAGAGTTTTTCTTCATTTAATTTTGTTGTTTGTTTATCATAATCTTTTGTTGATTGTCGGATTAGATGGGTCAAAGCTCTTATTGTTCTTGCATAAGCATCTTTTTTTTCAGGTTCTGCTTTTTTTACTTTTTTATCTATTTTTGTGTTCTCTTCTGTTAGGGCAACTACTGTTAAGGTTTGATTTAAAAGAAGATTTTTTGAACCGTTATGGTAAAACTCTGCATAGGTAAAAAATCCCGAAGTAGGTGCAATTCTTGCAAAAGGTTCAACTTCTACTTGGATAAGATCAGGCATATATCTTCTTCTTGCCATACATGAATATAAAAAGAAACTTTGGGGTTTTATATTATATAAGGTATCAAAGCTTTTAATAGGATTTTGCATAATCATCTCTGCATTTCCAAAACCAAGTTTTACTTTGTCTCCCTCTTTTAGATTTCCCGCAAAACTTACGCTTCCGTCTTTATGTTTGGCAATTAGTGCTCTAGCTGTTGGGATACCGTCTTTTTCAACTATCAAAGGAAATTCAATTCCTGTTGCAGGAAGTGCCAAAGCTACATCTTCTCCTAAATATTTTGAATAAAAATCAATAGGAGACATACCGTTTATACTATAGACTCTATTGTCTTCTATTTTATCAATAGTATGTTCAATTCCTATAGATGACCAGTTAAAGCGGTAATCATTATGAATTTTAAGGGAGTCTGAATTTAAAGATACTCCAACTGCTCCGCTTTTTAAAATTTTATTCTGAGAACAGATAAACGTTTGGGTAAATTCCCCGTTATCTCCAGCCATCCCACCGCAAATAGGAATTTTATTGTTAAAAGATTCTATTCCTTTTAAAAAGTTTTCACCGTTTGTTGTTGTTCCATCAGTAAAAAGTATTAGAAGTTTTGTATTTGGCGTAATTAGCTCTTTTGCTAGGGTAAAACCCGTATCAAAAGAGTCTTGGTTTTCTACATAATATTTTTTTATAAGGGTATTTTCAAAAATAGATATGGAAATTATTGTATTTGAAGTAGTAATTTTTTTATCTTTTATCTCTCCGTCTGTGGTAGTTCCAATTAAAACTGCTTGGGGCAACTCTTTTAAAAGCGTTAAAACTGTTTTTTTTAGATTCTCTTTTCCCTGTCCGCAAAAAATTTGTATTAAAATATTCTTTTCATTTTTGAATTTTTCAAAGTCGATATTGCTATTTTTAATGCTGTTTTTTACACTGTAATTAAAAGTTTTCATGTGAAATTGTAACATAATTATAATTTTTAGAAAAAATAAATTTTGCTCTGATTTTTTAAAAGTATCTTTTTACGGGCTTTCTAAGATAGAAAAAAGAGCTGCTATTTTCGTGCTATGTTCACGCTAAATTGAGGCTATATTTCTGCTGTAGAATTTTGGAAAGAAAAGATTAATACCTTTTACGTATTTGATTTTTTCATTATTTTATTTACAAAAAGGAAAACGATATGTCTGCTAAAATTTATGAAAAACCAAAATTTAAACCCCAATATGAAAATTTTATAGGAGGAGAGTGGGTTGCTCCTATAAGCGGTGAATACTTTGATAATGTTTCTCCTGTTGACGGTGAAGTTTTAACAAGAATTCCTCGTTCAAATGAAGAAGATGTTGAATCGGCAGTTGCTGCTGCAAAAAAAGCTTTTGAATCTTATAAACACACTTCTTCTGCACAAAAAAGTGCTATGTTAAACAAAGTTGCCGATGCAATAGAAGCTAACCTTGAAGCAATCGCACTTGCAGAGACTTTGGATAACGGAAAAACGGTAAGAGAGACTTTAAATGCCGATATTCCTCTTGTTGTAGATCATTTTAGATATTTTGCATCGGTAGTTCGAGCTGAATCGGGAACTGTAAGTGATCTTGATGAGAATACAATTTCTCAAGAGATTCATGAACCTTACGGTGTTGTTGCTCAAATTATTCCTTGGAATTTCCCTCTATTAATGGCAGCTTGGAAATTAGCTCCTGCTTTGGCTGCGGGAAATTGTATTGTTATGAAACCTGCTTCTGCAACTCCTATGTCTATTTTACTATTAATGGAAACTATTCAAGACGTACTGCCAAAAGGAACAATAAATATTATTAACGGTTCAGGTGGAAAAATAGGGAAAGCTCTTGCAACTCATCCTGATGTTAAAAAAGTGGCATTTACGGGAGAGACTACAACAGGGCAACTTATTATGAAATATGCAACTGAAAATATTATTCCTTCAACACTTGAATTAGGTGGAAAATCACCGAACATTTTCTTTGAATCTGTTATGGAAAAAGATGATGAATTTTTGGATAAAGCAATTGAAGGATTGGTTCTTTTTGCTTTTAATTCAGGTGAAGTTTGTACTTGTCCTTCTAGAGCTCTTGTTCAAGAATCAATTTATGAAAAATTTATGGAAAGAGTTCTTAAAAGAGTAGCTGCAATTACCGAAGAAAATCCTTTAGATCCTTCAAATATGATGGGAGCACAAGCTTCTAAAAATCAAATGGAAAAAATTTTAGAATATATTAAAATAGGTAAAGAAGAGGGGGCTCAGTGTTTAATAGGCGGTGAAGCTTATGAAAACAAAACTTATCCAAAAGGTAATTATATCAAACCTACAATCTTCAAAGGTCATAATAAAATGAGAATTTTCCAAGAAGAGATTTTCGGACCTGTATTATGTGTTACTACATTTAAAGATGAAGAAGAAGCACTTGAAATTGCAAATGATACAATTTACGGATTAGGTTCAGGTGTATGGTCAAGAGACGCACATCAAGTTCATAAAATGAGTAGAGGAATTGAAGCAGGTAGAGTTTGGGTAAATTGTTATCATATGTATCCTTCTCATGCATCATTCGGTGGTTATAAAAAATCGGGAATCGGTAGAGAGACTCATATGATGATGTTAAACTCTTATAGACATACAAAAAATATTTTGACTTCTTATGATAAAAATCCAATGGGATTTTTTTAAAAAAGTATAGGAATTTCTCCTATACTAAAAAGGACACTTTATGCCAATTAAAAGAGTAGTTGCAACACCTGAAGCGCAAAAAATAATAGAAATGCTAAAAGAAAAATACGGGGAACTCGTATTTAATCAAAGCGGTGGCTGTTGTGACGGAACAGCTCCTATGTGTTTTGAAAAAGATGATTTTTACGTACCAAGCAGAAATGTAAAAATGGGTGAAATTTGCGGCTGTGAATTTTTTATAGATAAAGATCAATTTGAATATTTTAGACACTCTCAAGTTATTGTGGATGTAAAAGAGGAGAAAGGGGCATTTGGAAACTCTTTCTCTCTTGAGATTGATGAGGGATATCAGTTTCTTACAAAATCAAGAATTTTTACAGACGAAGAGTATGCACAGTTGGAAAAACAAGAGTCTTAAAGTGCTATTTTTTTACAAATAGCACTTTAAATCTATCTCCCATACCTGTAGGTTCGATCAAGGTTTTAACTTTTTGGGCTTCTCTTAAATAACTGTTTTCATCAACGTTTCTTTTTAATATTTCAAGTAAATCCGTAATACCGAAATCAATCAATGCTATCATTTGAGTTTTAAAAGATACCTCTTGCGTATCAAGTTCTTTAAAACAATCTTCTAAATGTTTGAAAAAAACATCATAAGTTATATCGGCTTTTTTATAATATTCTTGCAACTCTAAGTTCTCTTCAAAAAGAGGGAAAACTTTGTGTTTAGAGTAGATTCTAGCGGAAAAATCGTTTCTTGGAACTATATCTCCGTAATCAAAAGTTATAAAATTAAATTTTTTTATATTTTGACAAAGAGTTTTTGCAAACTCATTATACCCCACTGCAATTTCGCCTTTTGAAATCTTATATTTTTTACAGTGGTTTATTATTTTTGTATCTTTACAGGGTTCAAATTTTATTTTATGATTTTCTACATAAGCTATTTGAAGTTGTTCTTCTTTTGTATAAACCAATTCACAGGCAAAAGCGTCAAATATCTCATTTGCCACTATAAAAGCGTGGGGAAGTTTGACTTGTTTTATATCATCGTAATGTTTTAATTGTATTGCATCTCCAAAAGACTCTTCTAGGTATTTTTTTTGTTGTACTTGAAGTTTTTCAAACCTTTCGACTATTGCAAAGTTCAAAGTATCTAAAAGTTTTGGTTCTAAAGTATAAATAAACTGGATAATATCCGCTAAAAGGTATCCGTGATGCGCACCTACTTCAACTATCGTAGTATTTTTGGGAAGTTCGCCTTTTTTTATGGTATCTACAATTTTTTTACCGATTGTTCCGCCGAAAAAACTCGAAGTTGATACGGAAGTATAAAAGTCACCTTTTTTACCTATTGTTTTATAATTTGCGTAATATCCATTATCTGAATAGAGCCAACTATTAAAATATTCGCTAAATTTCTCTTTTTTCATAGAAATAGTTTACCTAAAAAAGCCTTTGCAAATTTTTTAGGTAATAAAAAAGCTACAAAAGAATCAAAACTTTTGTAGCTAAATTGTTTTTTATATAGATTATTAGTTGTTTGAACAAGCGTCAATTACGGAGTTTTGATCGGGATAAAGATAAATCTCAACTCTTCTGTTTAAAGCCATATCTTCTTTGGTTTTATTTGGAACTAAAGGTTTGTTAAATGAACATCCTTTTGAGTAGATTTGATTAGAAATACCGCTGTTATAAAGAGTATTCCCTACATTTGAAGCTCTTTGTTCAGAAAGTTTTTGATTATATTCATAAGTTCCTCTGCTATCTGTAAATCCAACTACTTGAACAATTGTATCTGGATAATTTCTTAAAACTTTTGTAATTTTTTCCAATTTTCTAGCTGCTTCTTGAGTAGGAATTGCCGAATTTGTTTCAAATACCATACTGTCTCTTAGCATGATTTTTACATATTTATCCGTATTTGAAATAATTAAATCATTATCTGGATTTGTTACGGCTAGAGGACTATTATCAACTTGAGTATCAAGTTCTTCTGCTATTTGTTTAGCCTGTTCATCCATAGAGTATCCTATCCCTCCACCAACAGCTGCACCTACAACACCGCCTACGACTGCATTTTTTGAAGAGTGCCCGGACATAATTCCTATTAAGGTTCCTAAAAATGCCCCCATTACGGCACCTTGTTTAGTTCTTGAATATTCATCATCTGAGTTTGCGTTAAGTTCACCGTTTTTTTGCGCACAACCTGTGAAAAAAAGAGTGGAAGCCAAGAATATTGCTGTTAGATTTTTTTTATTTAAATTTTTCATTTTTAATCCTTTATGAATTTTAATTATAGCAATTTATTGTGAATAAACGGTAAACAATAGTTGTAACTTTTTTGTAGATGAATTTGGATATAATACCGCTAATTGAATAATAAGGAGAGCCCAATGGAAAAAAGAACAAAAATTTTAGCAACTTTAGGACCGGCAAGTAACAGTGTAGAGATGATTGAAGGGCTTATTAAAGCCGGTGCAAATATGTTTAGACTAAATTTCTCCCACGGAGATCATGAATATCATAGTAAAACTTTAAAAAATATCAGAACAGCAATGGATAATTTAAACACTACAGTAGCGGTGCTTCAAGATATTTCAGGACCGAAAGTCAGAATAGGAGAGTTAAAAGAGCAGTTTGAACTTTTTAGAGGAGATGAAATTACTTTTTTAAAAGAGAGTATTGTAGGGTATAAAGCAGGAGATAAAAAATATATAGTATCGACAAACTATCCAGAACTGCTTGATAAAGTAAAAAAAGACGAATATATCTATCTTTATGACGGAACAATTAGAGCAAAAGTAATAGAAGTAGGCGATAAAGTAAAAGCCGTAGTTGAAAATCAAGGAATATTAAGCTCTAAAAAAGGGATAAATTTTCCAAATACCGTTATTGATATTAATGTAATTACAAGAAAAGACAAAGAAGATATTGCTTGGGGAGTTAAAAACAAAGTTGACTATTTTGCAATCTCTTTTGTACAAAATGCAAACGATATGAACAATGCAAGAAAACTTTTAGGCGAGTATAAAGGTAAACTTGTAGCAAAAATCGAAAAATTCGATGCAGTTGAAAATATTGACGAAATTATTAAAGCTAGTGACGGAATTATGGTTGCAAGGGGAGATTTAGGAATAGAAGTTCCATATTATGAAGTTCCTACAATCCAAAAAAGACTTATAAAAAAAGCAAACCAAGCTTGTATTCCAGTAATCACCGCAACACAAATGCTTTTATCTATGACACACAATGAAAGAGCAACAAGAGCTGAAATTTCGGATGTTGCAAATGCGGTTTTAGACGGAACAGATGCTGTTATGTTAAGTGAAGAGAGTGCTGTGGGTGTTGATCCTATTAATACTGTTGAAACTATGGCCAGAATTATTGCAAAAACAGAAGAGATTTATCCTTTTGATAAATATGAAAAACTAGCTTATCATGATGAGTTTGACGTAATTCAGGCAACAACTACGAAATTAGCCGATGATATTGGAGCAAAAGGAATAATCGTATTAACAAGTTCAGGACTTTCGGGAATGAAAATATCAAGATACAGACCAAAAACAAATATCTATATTTTTACCCATAAAAGAAGAATTTTAAATCCTATGTGCGGTTTATGGGGTGTTGAGCCTATTGCAAAAATCAAAGAGGCAGGCGCTTCTAAAATGATTCAAATGATGTTAAAACATTTGGAAAAAAGAGGAATCTTAGATAAAAAAGCTACTTATATAGCAACTTTCGGTTACCCTGTAGGACAACCGGGAAGTACAAATACAATTAAGATAATAACTCCTTCAGAGATGAAATACTATCTTAATCTACCTGAGCAAAAGAAGAAATAAAACCTCTTCTTTAGCTTATTTTAGCGTATAAATCTAAAAGTTCTATCTGTTTTTCAAGTTCGTAAATTTTAAGTTCGATTGATTTTATTTTTTGCGAATTTTCTAAAGTATCTACATCACTTTGAGTTTTTACTTCTGCATTTTTTTCTTCAATAATAATCTCTAACAAAGAGTTATAGAGTTTATAATCCTCTTTTGCAATTGTTTTTTTATTTTCCAGCATTTTTAGTCTAGAGAGTTTTGTTCTATAAAAATTTTTCTCTTCTAGTTCGGTATTTTTTAGATTTAATTTTTTTGTCAGATAATTAATCCTCTGGCTTTGTACATCATTATAAGCTCTTACGTCAAGAGGCATAGATAAAGATAATCCGTAGCTGTAAATATTTTCATTTTGTATATCATTATGTTTATCTTCATGATATTGCGTATGGTTTGCTTCTACACTTAAAGAAGGCAGATAATTTGACATTATCATATCTTTATAATAATCTTGCTGCTCTACGTCTGCTCTTGCTTTTGAAAGCTCTAAATTTTCTTTTAAGAAGGCTTTCTCATCTACAAGTTTTAAAATAGGAAGTTCAAAACTTCTATAATCGCCGCTTGCAATATTTGAAAAGTTATATATCAACTCCTCTTTTTGATAATATAAATCTGCTAATTGGTTTTTTATCTCATTTGCATCTAAAATAGCATTATCTAAAGTTGAAGTATCCAAAAAACCGTGTATTACCTGCTCTTTTTTTCTATCAACGTCAATATTTGCATTCTTTAGCAGAAGTTCACTCTTTTTTATATTTAAAGTCGTAATATGAAGATTAAAAAGCATTGTTGTTGCTTCTTTAATCAACTCTTTTTTTTGTAATTCTATATCAAGAGTGTTGTATTTGTAGGTTGCACCTGCATACTTTATAGCGCTGTAAATCCCGCCACTTTTAAAAATGGGCTGACTTATACTAATAGCACTTTTTATAGTATTTGAAGTATCAGACTTATCTTTTGAGTATGACAAATTTATCGGATTAATCCAATCTTTTTTTAGTTTGCTGCTGCTTTGTTCATTCTCTTCTTGGTTATATTTAAAGATATTAAGTCTGTCTTTAGATAAAATTTTCTCATCGGGTTCACTTTTCTGCGCACTTAAAAAAGAGGGCAGAATAAGCAGACCCAAAAGAGTCAATTTAGCCGATTTTTGCAAGTGCATTATCTAACCTCTTAAAGCCTTCGTTAATCTCCTCTTTTGAAATAGTTAGAGGCGGTAAAAGTCTTAAAGTATTTCTTCCTGCTTTTAATACTAAAACACCCTCTTCAAATGCTGTTGCGATAACTTTTTTTAATAAATCTGCATCTTTTACTCTTAATCCTCTCATAAGACCAAGTCCTACTTGGGCAATAAAAATATTTGGATATTTTTCAAATATTTCATTTAATTTAGCCCCAAAAGAGATAATAGTTTCATCTAATTTCCCTGCATCTTTATACTCTTCTAAAAGTTCTAATACTTTATTTGCACTTGTAGTACATAAGTAATTTCCCCCAAAAGTAGATCCGTGATCTCCGGGTTCAAATATATCTTTATGAGTAGTTACAACGGCTCCTATTGGAACACCTCCACCTAAACCTTTTGCCATTGTTATAACATCGGGTTCTATTTCATAAAGGTTTGAAGCTAAAAATTCACCTGTTCTGTAAACACCTGTTTGAACTTCATCAATGATTAAAAGAATATCTCTTTGTTTTAAAAATTTTGCAAGTTCTTGAACTGCTTCTTTTTCAAAAGGTTGAACTCCACCTTCTCCTTGAACAAGCTCTATCATAACTGCAACCGTTTCATCATCAATAGAGTTATAGATATCGTCAATTGCCATATTATAAGTAAAACCGTCGGGATACGGAGCGAAGTTTGGACTGTGAAAAGATTCTTGACCTGTTGCTTTAACGGTTGTAATAGTTCTTCCGTGAAAAGAGTGTTCTAATGTAATAACTTTATATCTTTTCCCGTCATATTTTGTTTTACCGTATTTTCTTGCAATTTTTATTGCCCCTTCATTTGCTTCGGCACCAGAATTTGCAAAAAATGTTGCAACATCCATATTTGCCAATTTTGCAATTTTTTGAGCAAGTTTTGCTTGAGGTTCAATTCCGTAAAGGTTTGATATATGAGTTATATTTTGAACTTGATTACAAATAGCTTTTGCCACTTCTTTGTTACCGTGTCCTACTGATACAACACCTATTCCCGATGTAAAATCTATATAATCTCTATCTTTGTCATCAAATAGCGTTGCATTTATACCTTTTTTAAAATTAACATAATTTCTTGCATATGTATGTAATACATACTCTTTATCTAATTGTTCTAACATATTATTGTTCCTAATTTTAAGTCTTAAAATTATAGCTAATTTTATTAAACAAAATATTAATAATTAATCTGTATTTAGCTAAAATCCAAACTAAAATTAAAGGAAAAAAATGCAGCATTTAATTAAAACATCTGATTTTACAAAAGATGAAATATTAAATATTTATGATGATGCAAAAATGTTTTTG
Source organism: Halarcobacter anaerophilus (assembly GCF_006459125.1). Taxonomy (NCBI): domain Bacteria; kingdom Pseudomonadati; phylum Campylobacterota; class Epsilonproteobacteria; order Campylobacterales; family Arcobacteraceae; genus Halarcobacter; species Halarcobacter anaerophilus. Next base: position 2,608,311 of record NZ_CP041070.1, on the reverse strand, counting down.
GATATGGAGAGCAGTGAAGTCTTAAAAGGTAAGCTTATAGTAACGCTTTTTTTTGAGAACTCAACAAGAACAAGAAGTGCTTTTGAAATAGCTGCAAAAAGATTGGGAGCTGAGGTTGTCTCTTTAGATGTGGGTACAAGTTCAAGAAGTAAAGGCGAAACAATTTTTGATACGGTAATGAACATCAATGCTATGGGACCTGATGCAATTATTATCAGACATTCAGATTGCGGATTACCGGGTAGTTTGGTTGATTATGTCGATTGTCCCGTTATAAATGCGGGAGACGGTAAAAATGCTCACCCTACACAAGCTTTATTAGATCTTTTTACAATTATGGAACATTTTGACGGGGAAACTCAAGGAAAAAGAATCGCAATAGTAGGTGATGTAAAAACTTCAAGGGTTGCAGGTTCAAATATGAAACTTCTTCCAAGATTCGGAATCGATGTTTGTTTTGTTGCTCCTGAGTGTTTTAAAGCCGAAACGGACGAATTTAAACAATATGATAATATTTCAAAAGTAATTGATAACATTGATATTGTAATGAGTTTAAGAACTCAGCTTGAAAGACACCATGAGGTATATTTTCAATCATTAAACGAGTATGCAAAAGATTATTGCATTACAAAAGAGACTTTCGGAAATAGAGATTTACTTCTTCTTCACCCGGGACCTGTTAATAGAAATGTAGATATTTCAGATGAAATGTTACTTGATCCAAGATGTAAAGTTTTAAGACAAGTTAAAAACGGGGTTGCCGTAAGAATGGCAGTTCTTAAAAAACTTGTACTTCAATAAAGTTTGAACCTAAAAAAACAACTAAACCGATACGGCTCTTTAAAGGAGCCGTTTCTTTTTATAATCTCTTATGATTTATCAAAATTTTATATAAAACCTTTAAAAGATCTGCCTTGCGGGATAAAACTTGAAGTTGAAAATAATATAGAGAGTAAAAAAAGAGTAAAAAAAGAGTTAAAAAAATATCCTCTCTCGTTTGAAAAATATAAAGAAAAATTTGATTTTATACAAGAGCATATAAAAAGAGGGAACAGTTATCTTCTTAATTTAACCGCAAAAACAGAGATTAAAACAGATTTGAGTTTAGATGAAATTTATCAAAAGGCAAAATCCAAATACAAACTAAAATTTTTTGATGATTTTGTCTGTTTTTCCCCTGAAACTTTTATTAAAATTGAGAATAATAAAATTTTTACTTTTCCTATGAAAGGAACTATTGACAGTAAAATCTCAAATGCCAAAGAGAAAATTTTGGCAAATGAAAAAGAGATGGCAGAACATACGATGGTAGTTGATCTTCTTAGAAATGATTTGGGAATCGTATCAAATAAAATAAGAGTTGAAAAATTTAGGTATATAGATAAAATCAATGCGGGAAATAAAGAACTTTTGCAAGTAAGTTCTAAAATCTCGGGAGTATTAGATAAAAACTGGAATGAAAAAATAGGTGATATTTTAACTTCAATTCTTCCCGCAGGTTCTATTACGGGAACACCTAAAAAAAGAACGGTAGATATTTTAAAAAAAATCGAAGGCTATGATAGAGAGTTTTACAGTGGAGTTTTTGGAGTTTATGACGGTGAAAATCTAAATAGTGCCGTTATGATAAGGTTTATTCAAAAAGATGAAAAAGGAAATCTTTTTTATAAAAGCGGAGGAGGAATAACCTGTGACTCCGATGTTAATCAAGAGTATGAAGAGTTGCTTGATAAAGTCTACCTGCCTTTTTAATTACAATTTAATTACATTAAAAGTTTTGTAACCGAAATATCCTCTTTGATTTACTAAAATCCTTGAAATTTTCAAGGAGAAGTGATGAAAAACAGAGTTTTTATTATTGAGTATCAAAAAGGCAACGATAAAGGTTTTGATGGATTCAGACCTGATACCAAACCTATTTTAGATGCAATAGAAGAGCTTACAGAGTATAAAACAGAGATTGTTTTTTATAAACCAAATAGAAAGTATGAACTGCTTGAATATCTAAAAAAAAGAGCAGTTGCCGTTATTTCAAGAATCAATCCCGGAAATCTAAAAGAGGTTGATGAATATTTCCAATTTTTAAAAGCATTAAGCAGTTACGGTATTGAAGTTCATACCCATCCTGATGTAATGATTAATCTGGATTTTAAAGATATTTTATCAAAACTTAAAAATACTAGACTTGGAGATGATGAAACCTATTTTTATCACACTTATGCAGATTTTGTAAGAAAATTCCCGAAAGATTTAAAAAAACACGGAATCAGAGTTTTAAAAACAAACTACGGTTCAACAGGTGAGGGTGTTTACCTTGTATCAAAAAAAGATGACGGTTCAATTTTCTCGGTTGAGGCTGTAAACAATGAAAAGTATTATTATGACAATATAACGGAATTTTTAGAAAAATTTGAAGTCAAATTTGAGGAAGAATCGGAAAATGCCGCTTATTTTAAAGGTAAGACAGGTTTTGTAGGCTGCCGATATTTAGAAAGAATCAGTGAAGGTGAGATTAGAGTTTTGCTTGTAAATGACAAAGCAATCTCTGTTGTTCATAAAAAACCTCAAGAAGGGGAGTTCTCCGCAACTTTGTTTAGTGGAGCAGAGTATAAATATGATTCACCTGAGGAACCTAAGTGGAAAGAAGTGGTTGATCTTACTATTAAAGGGTTAAAAGATATAAAACCTTTTCTAAACGGTCAGAATTATCCTCTGCTTTGGACTATGGATTATATTATGGATTTTGATGAAAAGGGTAAAGACAAATATATCTTATCTGAAATAAACTGCTCTTGTGTAGGAATTACTACTGAGCTTCAATATGCAAAAGAGGTGGCAAAAGTTTTTGTAAAAAAAGAGAAAAAAACTAAAAAAAAGTAAGTTTATCCTACTTTTTCCCCTCTATATCTTTTTATAATTTATTAAATAAAAAATAAAAGGATGAGTATGGGAAAAAAAGCATTACTTCTAGTAGATTTTCAAAATGATTATTTTTCAAGTTTTGAAGGTTCAAAATTTCCTTTGAATAATTGTGAAAAGGCATCTTCTAATGCCTCAAAAATTTTAGAAGAGTTTAGAAATAGATCTTTGGATATAATTCACATAAGACATGAAAATTCAAATGCTTATGCACCTTTTTTTAAAGCAGCTTCAACAGGAGCAGATATTCATAAAAGTGTAGAGCCTCTTAAAAATGAGCTTGTGATAACTAAAAGCTTTCCAAACTCTTTTTTACAAACAAAGTTAAAAGAGTATTTGGATGAAAAAGGTATAAATTCTTTAATAATTGTGGGTGCAATGACTCATATGTGTGTTGATGCAACAGTTAGAGCCGCAAAAGATTTTGGATATAATTGTACGGTTGTAAATGATGCGTGTGCTACAAAAGATTTAGAGTTTGAGGGGGAAAAAGTTTCTTCTTCTGATGTTCAAAGAAGTTTTATGGCTGCTTTTGAATTTGCTTATGCAAAAGTGGAAAATACTGAAAATTTTTTAAAAGGTTTTGATACTTGAAATTAAATAACTTATTTGTTTTATACGTTTTTGATAAAACATCTTCTAAAAATGAAGTTTTATCTCTTTTGGAGAAGAAGTTAAAAAAGGTATTTATTGCAAATAGTTTAAAACAAGCCCAAAGTTGTTATAGGAAGTATTCCCCTTGTATTATCATTGTAGATGATTCTTTTTTTGATAATACAATGGTGAAATTTCTTCAAGAGATTAGGCAAAGTGATATAAAAACGGCATTTTTAGTTTTAAGTAATAATAAAACAAATAAATATCTTTATGAGCTAATGGAACTTTATATTACAAAATATATTTTAAAACCGTTTAAAAAAGAAGAGTTGCTTTTAGGCTTGGAAAAATCTCTTGAAGTTATTGAAAGTAGAATTTATAGTAATGTAAATTTAGGAAGGGGTATATTGTTTAACTTCCAAACACAAAGTATTACAAAAGAGGGAAAAGTTTTTATATTAAATAAAAAAGAGTCTATTTTAGTAAACCTTTTTATACAAAATTCAAATAGAGTTATAACTTATGAAGAGTTGGCGTATCATATTTGGGATAATGAATGTACAAGTGCTGCTTTAAAATCTTTAATAAGAGATTTTAGAAAAAAAACTTATAAAACTATTTTGCAAAACTATTCGGGTATCGGATATAAACTGAATATTCAAAATTAAGCTTTGCTCCACAGCTTTAAAAAATTTATAATATCACTTTTTACATAGATATTTTGAGTTATGTCATGTTTTGTCAAAGGTAATAAAATAACCTTGGCATTTTTATGTTCCCTTAAAGCTTTTGTACAGTGCCCTTGCACTTTGTACTCTTTGTTCGGGATAGAATTTTTACTAAAAAACTCATCATTTGTACCTATTATATTTAAAAAAGGATCGCTTTTTTTAGCTCCTATTTTAAAATCTTTTGAATAATAACCGTTTTCACAAGAATAAGCCGTAACTATTCTTCCTCTAAATTCTCTTCCTTTGTATGCAGCAGCTGCAAGACCGCCTTCGGAGTTTCCCATTAAAAAAATATTGTTTTTATCTATAAATTTTAAATCTTTTAACTTTCTTATATTATAAAAAATCTCTGCTTGTCTTACTTTATGCACTTTCTCATAAGATGATTTTTTATCCGGATTTTTATATGTAGGTCTATTTTCTATTTTAAAAGAGTTGGGAGCAAAAAATATAAATCCCGCTTCTACTAGCCATTTTCTATAGGTTTCTGCTTTGTTTAGTCCTTTTGAACCATGCATAAATAAAACACAAGGAAGTCTATTTTTAGGCAGAAAATTGGGATAAAGTTTTAAAAATTTATTAAACTGTCCGTAAAAAGGTTTTTGCAGACCGCCTAATCCTTTAGGAATACCAATATAAGCATATTTGTAGGTATCTTTAAAATTATCATATTTTTTTAAAGTTTTTATAATCTCACTCAAAACTGAAGTTTCCTAAAATATTTTTGGATATTATAACAAAAAAGCAATACAGTAAGGTTACAATGGAATATTTTGAAACAATAAAGTGTGAAGATTATGAAGTATCTAATCTTCTTTTTCATGAAAAAAGAGTTGCAAAAACTATCGGATTAAATCTTAATTTGCAAGATTATATTTATGCTCCTTCAAAAGAGCTTTTAAGATGTAAGCTTATTTTTGATGAAAACGGTGTTATTAAAGTTGATTATTATCCTTATCAAAAAAGAGAGATTAAATCTTTTAAATTGATTTTTGATGATAAAATAGAGTATTCGAAGAAGTTATTAAATAGAGAGAAAATAGAGGAACTTTATAGAAAAAAAGAAGAGGCTGATGAGATAATTATTATAAAAAACTCATTTGTAAGCGATACTTCAATTGCAAATATCGCAATATTTGACGGAACAAATTGGTTGACTCCCAAAACACCTCTTTTAGAAGGTACAACCAGAGCAAGACTTCTTGAAAAAGGAGAATTAATAGAAAAGGATATTACTGTAAAGATGTTAAAAGAGGCAGAAAAAATTGCTTTAATGAATGCTATGATAGATTTTGATATTTTAGAAGATTATTCATTTTTTTTATAGACTCTGTTTAATAGTTTTTCCCACTTGTTTACTTTTCCCCAATCTATTTTAGCTCTTTTATAGATTTTTTTATTTTTTAAAACATATGAGGATTTTTCATTGAAAATAACTTTTGGTTGAAGTCTTACTCTTTTATCAAAAGGTAGAATCTTGAAGCTTAAATTATCTAAAACCAAAGGCATAGAGTTTTTGTTTTCTATATATAAAAGTACCATATGATAGTTTGTTGCGGCTTTTACTTTTACTATTGCAAAAAATAGTTTATCTTTTGGAATACCGACTTCAAGAAGAGTGAAATATTTGGCAATAGCATAATCTTCGCAATCACCTCTGCCTTCTATTAAAAACTCTTTTGGAGTAGCCCAATGATCGTCAACGTTATATTTTCTTGAATCATCTACGGGTAAAATACGATTATAAAAAGTGTTTACATAATTTAGTTTTCTAGTTAAATCAAAGTTTTTTACTTTTCTTTTTAGTTCAATATATCCGTTTAATCGAAGATAAATAGCTTTTCTATAATAGCTTGAATCAATTTTTTTTATATCGTTTTTTGTTAGTATTATACTTTTTGCATCTAAAAAAACCGAAAAGAGAAGAATAAGAAAAATAAACTGTTTCATAAGGTATAATACAAAAACAAAAATGAACGTAGGATTAAAGAATGATTAATAATATTATTGAAAATGAAGATTACAAGGAACTTATATGTACACAAGTAAAACAAACTATTGAGTTTTTAATAAGCCAGGGTCAAGAGTTTGCAATCACCGCAAATATCGATTCAATAAAGTTTGAACCGCAACTTCCCGATGCAATTTTTTCACAGCTTTCAAAATTTTCACTTTTTGTTTTAAGCAACTACACTTATTCAACAGTAAAAATAGATGATGATTATATCTATTTTGAAGCAGGATTCGGAAGTGAAAACTTCGGTTCAAATGTGAAAATTCCGCTGTATGGGATATTTCAAATAATAGTTGATGAATCAATTTTATTTATAAATTCAGTGGCAACCGTAGATAAATTTAATAAAGATCCAAAAGCAAAATCATTAAACGTATTTAAAAACAATCCAAATAATAAAAATCTTTTGAAATAGGAATTTTTCTTGAAATATGAGAGGGAAATAAAGAGTGCCTTTAAAATATCTATTCCCGTAATGATGGGATATAGTGTTTTAGGTTTTGCTTTTGGACTGTTATTGGTATCTTTTGATTATGCTTGGTATTATGCTCCTGTTATGTCTTTTTTTATTTATGCAGGTGCTTTACAGTTTGTTGCTATAAATTTTTTTAATTTAAAAGCAGGTTTGGTTGATATAGCTATAGCCTCTTGGTTTGTAAATTTAAGACAATCTTTTTACGGCTTGTCTCTTCTTAAAAGATTTAAAAAAACTGGTAAACTAAAACCTTATTTGATTTTTGGATTGACAGATGAAACATATGCTTTATTAACAACTATAAAAGATGATGAACAATTAAAAAAAAGATGGTATTACTTTTTTTTAACTGCATTTAATCAATTTTATTGGCTTGTTGGTTCAACTTTAGGAGCCCTAATCGGAGCTAGTGTAGATTTTAACACGGCAGGATTGGAGTTTTCTCTAACAGCGCTTTTTGTTGTTTTATGTATAGAACAGTATAAAAATTTAAAAAATAAAATACCTTTTTTAATAGGGTCATTTTCTTCAATTTTAGCGATAATAGTAGTTCCAAGCGATAAAATGCTTATAACTTCTATTTTTTTATCTTTGTTTATTTTATTCTTTTTTAGAAAAGAGGTTAATAAAAATGAGTGATATTCAGTTGCTATTAGCTATTGCTGTTATGAGTTTGGTAAATATTTTTACAAGGGCTTTCCCTTTTCTTTTTTTTACGAAAAAAGAGTTGCCTTCTTCTTTGCTTTTTATAGAGAAATTTTTTCCCGCAACTATTATGACAATACTTATTTTTTATTCAATAAAAGATATAAATTTTTTAGCATATCCTTACGGATTAAAAGAGCTTTTTGCTATTGTTGTTACTGTTATTTTGCATCTTAGTTTAAAAAACTATTTGATTTCAATATTCTTTGGGACTATATTTTATATGGGATTGGTTCAATTTTTATAAAAAAGCTTTTGCTTTTTTATAATTTATTTGTTTGGTGAGAATGGGAAAATTGCACTTCCCCAAGTAAGTCCTGAACCAAATGCATCAAAAAGTATAATATCTCCTGCTTTGATTCTTCCTTCTTCATAAGCATCATTCATTGCCATTGGAATTGAAGCAGCTGAAGTGTTTCCATATTTTTGAATTGTTAAAATTATCTGTTCTTCTGAAAGATTTAACGCATCTCCCACGGCTTTTATAATTCTATAATTAGCTTGATGAGGAATAAAATGATTAATATTTTCATTTGTTAAGTTATTTTTTTCTAATAATTTTTTTACATCCGAAGTCAAAGTTTTAACGGCAAGTTTGAAAGTTTCGTTACCTTTCATTTTTATACAAGCCATTTTATTATCAACAACTTCTTGAGAACAAGGATTTTTACTTCCTCCACCCGGAGTTTGGATTAAATCATCATGATTACCGTCACTTAAACAGTTTATATCTATAATTGCTTCTTCTTTTTTATCTGTTGCAGATAAAATTGCGGCACCCGCACCGTCTCCAAAAAGAAAACAAGTAGTTCTATCCGTATAATCCAAAATTGAACTGTATTTTTCGGCTCCGATTATTAAAACCGTTTTTTTCATTCCCGATTCAATAAAAGCTTTTGCCACTGAAGTTGCATAAACAAATCCCGTACAAGCAGCACTTATATCAAAAGCTTGAACTTCAGGTAATCCAAGTTTTGAAGCTATTAAACAAGCAGTTGAAGGCATACATAAATAGTCAGGAGTTACGGTTGCACAGATTACTAAATCTATATCCTCTTTTGATATTCCTGCTCTTTGTATTGCTTGTTGAGCTGCTCTTACTCCTAAATCTGATGAAGCTTCATTATCTTCTGCCACTCTTCTTTCTTTTATACCAGTTCTTTTGGTAATCCATTCATCAGAGGTATCAATCATCTTCTCAAAATCAAAATTTGTCATTATTTTAGGAGGGATATAAGCTCCAATTGATCTAAATGCTGCATACGCCATTAATATTCCTTAATACACAAAAAGTTTTATGAACTATATTTTTTTAATCTCTCTTCAATATCATTGTTTAAATTAGAGCTTGCACTGTTAATTGCTTGGAAAACTGCATTTTGTATAGCTTTAGGATTTGATTTTCCGTGAGCAATAATTACAGGTGCTTTTACTCCAAGAAGAGGAGCACCGCCGTACTCTGCATAATCAACCCTAACTTTTAATTTTTTAAATACTTTTCTCATCAATACTGCGCCGGCAATTGAGATAAGAGATCTTTTTAAACTTTTTTTAATAATTTTACTTATTGTTTCTGCTACACCTTCGGCAGTTTTTAGTAAAATATTACCAATAAATCCATCACAAACAACAACATCTACTGTCCCTTTAAATACATCACTTCCTTCTACATTTCCTGCAAAATTCGGTACTTTTGAGATCAGTTTAAATGCCTCTTTTGTAACTTCATTTCCTTTACTCTCTTCTTCACCGTTACTTAAAAGTCCGATTAAGGGTTCATCAAGTTGCATGACATCTTGTACGTAAACTTGCCCCATTACGGCAAATTCATAAAGATTTTTTGCTTCACAATCTACATTTGCACCCACATCAAGTACCAAAGTATTTTGATTTTCGCTTGTAGGCATTAGTGTTGCAATTGCAGGTCTGCTTACCCCTTTGATTCTTCCTATTCTAAGTGTTGCCAAAGACATAGTCGCACCCGAATGACCGGCTGATACTACGGCATCAGCTTCTCCTTCTTTTACTAATTCAATTGCTTTGTAAATTGTAGATTCTTTTCTTTTAAGTGCATCTGTAGCTGAATCTGACATACTGATTACATCTTCGGTATGTACTATTTTAATTCTGCTTGAAAGGTAATTGGGAATTAAAGGTTTTAATTGTTCTTCATCACCTACTGCAATAGCGGTGAAGTTATTATTGTTTCTTAGGGCTAAAATTAACCCCTCCATGATAGGTTCGGGACCAAAGTCCCCACCCATCGCATCGATTGCTATTTTAAGCATTAGTTTTTATATTCACCAGTATTTGGATTAACCATATGAGGCATTTTCCAACTACCGTCACTATCTTTTACAGGTCTTTTTAAAGTAATTTTATAGTGAGTTCTTCTCTTAGCTGCTCTAGTATGAGATACTCTTCTCTTAGGTACTGCCATTTTTATCTCCTTTTTTTAATATTCTTTTTCGACAAAATCACAATCTTCACATGAAGCGCAGATGTGGTAGTCACTTTGAATTGAGGCAATTTCACTTTGAAGTATTTCATCAAAATCAATTGTCCCGTTCTCTATTTCTAATACTAATTCATCTTCATCTGAATCAGATTTATAAATACCGTCACTTAATAAAAAATCAGATTTTTCATCTAATGTAACAGTATCTTCTATTCCACATCTTGAACATGTAAGTGTCAAATTTCCAATAAGGTGTCCTTGGATTTTGACTAAAGATGGCGATATTTTACAAAAAGTACCTTCAAATTTAACTGAACTGTATTCAGCTGTAAACTCTTTCGGGCTTTGTGGTACTTTTCTAAACTCTATTTTCATAGTTAAAATTAAATAATTTTAGCAGATTTCTCTATCTGAAAAGAAAAATTTAATTTCAATCGCTGCATTCTCTAAAGAGTCAGAACCATGAACTGCATTAGCATCAATTGATTCTGCGAAATCAGCTCTGATTGTTCCAGCTGCTGCTTCTTTAGGATTTGTAGCACCCATTAATTCTCTGTTTTTAGCCATTGCATTTTCACCTTCTAATACTGAAACTACAACCGGTCCAGAGATCATGAATTCAACTAATTCACCGAAGAAAGGTCTTTGCGCATGTACTGCATAAAAAGCTTCTGCATCGGCTTTACTTAATTGAATTTTTTTAGTTGCCGCAATTCTTAATCCGTTTGATTCGAATCTGTCTAAAATTTTACCGACAACATTTTTTGCAACTGCATCTGGTTTGATGATTGATAATGTTTGTTCCATATGATTATATCCTCATTTAGTTTTTAAGCCGCGGATTATACCTAAAAAAATAAAAAAAGGCAAGTAGCTTGAAAAAACTACCTGCCTTTTTTAGAAAAATAAAGATTATTCTATTTCTAATTATTAATCTTCGACTACTGGTTGCCCTTCTGTCATACCTTCTCTAATATGGTCTCCGCTTCTTGCGTCCCATACGATACATCCTTCTGTTGGACAGGCATCAGCACATGCCGGAGAGTCATTATCTCCTATACACTCTGTACATGTTTCAGGATTTACATAATATGTATCTTCTCCTGTTGGATTTTCATCATTGTCCACAATTGATTCAGTTGGACATTCATCTAAACATGCATCACAGTTAATGCATATATCAGTAATTTTTACTGCCATCTTGACTCCTTAGTAATTTTAAGAAAACTTTAGCACAGAAAAAATTAAACTAAACTTTAAATTTGCTGAATATAAGTTAAATTAATATTTATATTTAAGAAAAGTTAACATATTAATTCTTGTTCACAAAAGATAATTTTTTTCTAAAAATAAAGTATGTCTTAAATTTTAAATTTATGTTTTAAAGTTTTTTTTCTTTAAAAAATTTATACTATAATTACAATCTCAAAACAAATTTTATAAAAAGGAAATTACATGTTAGTAACAAAAAAAGCTCCGGATTTCACAGCAACAGCTGTACTTGCAGACGGTCAAATCGTTGAGGATTTTAATTTATATGATAATATCGGTGAAAAAGGTGCGGTACTGTTTTTCTACCCACTAGATTTTACATTTGTTTGTCCTTCTGAAATTATTGCATTCTCTAAAAGAATTGAAGAGTTCGAATCAAGAGGAATTCAAGTAATCGGTTGTTCAATCGACTCTCAATATTCTCACTTTGCTTGGAGAGAAACAGCAGTTGAAAACGGTGGTATCGGAAGAGTTAAATTTCCGTTAGTTTCTGACCTTTCAAAACAAATTTCTAGAGATTATGATGTATTATTCGGAGAATCTGTTGCACTTAGAGGTTCATTTTTAATTGACAAAGACGGAACTGTAAGACATGCAGTTATCAATGACTTACCACTTGGAAGAAATATTGATGAAATGATTAGAATGGTTGATACTATGCAGTTTACTAACGAACATGGTGAAGTTTGTCCTGCTGGATGGAACAAAGGTGATGAAGGTATGAAAGATACTAAAGAAGGTGTTGCTTCATATCTTGCTAAACACGAAGCTGATTTATAATAAAAACTTATAGGAAAGGTGCTGTAAAAGGCACCTTTCCTTTTTTGTCTACTTGTTTTATTGACAAATTTAAAAATAAAGACTAAAATTACGCTACTTAAATAATACTAAACGTAAACTACAGAAAACTACATAACTTAATATGTAAAATCTATTAAAGGCAAAAAAATCTAATGGAAGAGTCAAAAACTCATACAAAAAGTAAAAATCCAAAAGCCTCTAACGGTAATGGAAAGAAGACTAGAACACATGTGCCCGTAGAGGGTTATAAGATTGAACAGTTAAGAGAACTTCCCCTTGAAAATCTTCTAAAAATAGCAAAAGATTTAGATGTAGAAAATCCACAAGAATTAAAAAGACAAGATTTGATGTTTAATATTTTAAAATCTCAAATCGATCAGGGTGGATTTATCCTTTTTACGGGAATTTTAGAGATAAAAGACGGAGGATTCGGATTCTTAAGAGCGATGGACGGTAACTTTTCTGACACCTCAAACGATTCATACGTATCTGCTACACAAATCAGAAAATTTGCTTTAAGAACGGGCGATATTGTAACAGGGCAAGTTAGACCGCCAAACAAAGACAGTGAAAAATATAACGCTTTACTTAAAATCGAAGCTATAAATTATCTTCCGATTAATGAATCAAAAAACAGACCTTTATTTGATAACTTGACTCCTCTTTTCCCTACAGAGAGATTTAAATTTGAATATGAGCAAACAAGAATGACAGGAAGAATGTTAGATCTTTTTGCACCTATGGGAAAAGGACAAAGAGGACTTATCGTAGCACCTCCTAAAACAGGTAAAACAGAGCTTTTAAAAGAACTAGCTCACGGGATTACAAGAAATCATCCCGATACACATCTTATGGTTTTACTTATTGATGAGAGACCTGAAGAGGTTACGGATATGCAAAGAAGTGTTAAAGGAGAGGTTTACTCTTCGACATTTGACCTTCCTGCTCACAACCATGTAAGAGTTGCCGAGATTGTTATTGAAAAAGCAAAAAGACTTGTTGAAATGAAAAAAGATGTTGTAATTTTACTTGATTCAATCACAAGATTAGCTCGTGCTTATAATACCGTGACTCCTAGTTCAGGAAAAGTATTAAGCGGTGGGGTTGATGCAAATGCTTTACATAAACCCAAAAGATTTTTCGGTGCTGCAAGAAATATAGAAGAGGGCGGAAGTCTGACTATTATTTCAACTGCTCTTATAGAAACAGGTTCAAAAATGGACGAAGTTATTTTTGAAGAGTTTAAAGGTACAGGTAACAGTGAAGTCGTATTAAGTAGAAATGCAGCAAATAGAAGAGTTTATCCTGCTCTTGATATTATCAAATCGGGAACAAGAAAAGAGGAAATCCTTCTTACACCTGATATTTTACAAAAAACTTGGATACTAAGAAATGCTATATCTCAAATGGATGAAGTAGAAGCACTTAAATTCTTGTATTCAAAAATGCAAAAAACTAAAAACAATGAAGAGTTTTTCGCTTCAATGAATGAGTAGTAAAAGGCTTGACTTTCAAGCTTTTTTACTTATTTATAAAAAATAACTTTCAACTAAGAAAAAAGATAAAATAATTTTTTACAACATTTTATCTATCGTCCTTATTTTCTCAATATATTTTTCAGCATCTTTCAAATGTGCTTCTGTAGCTAATCCCAAGTATATTAGTTTTAGTAGTTCTGGTTTTGTTTTTTCCCAGTTTCTCAAAGTTTTTGGATCTACATTTATTCTTTGAGCTAGCTCTTTTTTTGTCATTTTATAAAAATCCTGTTAAAAAGTATTGACATACATGGAATTATTTACTATAATTCTACAAATAAAAGGAATAATTACCTTTTGATTATTTTAATAATTGTACAATAAATAAAAAAAGTACATCACTCAAATCTGTTACTTAACAAAAAATAGTAATACTATTATTGCTAAGGTAATTAACTAATTATCTCAAAAAAATGATTAAAATACGGGTAAAGGAGTAATTTTTATTGGTTGAAATATTGCTTGTGTTTACCAACTGTTGCATACTTTTGATTATTTTTAAAGAAGTCTATAAACTAAAAAAAGAGATTTATCATCTTAACTTTCAGAAACGAGAACAGACAAATGAATTGTTTGAAAAGTTTAAAAATCGTTTATATGTAATTTCTGCAATTAGCAGCAGTATTGAAACGAATCTGGAGTTTGACAAACTAGACAGAAATAAATTATTAAATTCATTAGAAGATATTTCAACAAATATAAAAAATGTTGAAAGTGATATAAGAGTTTTAGAAAAAGAACTTTTTCACTAAAGTTTGTGTTAATCTTTTACGAATATGCTTACGATACCGCTTATTACTGTAAAAGCAACTAAGCCGCATATTACAAAAATTGCAATTTGAGTTAAAAACATTTTAAATCCTTTTTATTTAGTTTACTTAAAAAAATGAGATTAATAAAGATATCATACGATTTAAAACTTTATTTTTAAATATAATTTGCCTAGTTGTATATTTACTTAACATTATCTTTATAAAAGTTTGAATAACATTCCCCTCTAATAAGGATGTTTTATGATTAGTATTAAAAATTTGAATAAATTTTACGGCAGTTCAAAAGTACTAAACGATATCTCTATTGATATAAAAGCCGGTGAGATTTTTGCTATTGTAGGTCACTCAGGAGCAGGAAAATCTACACTTTTAAGATGTATGAACGGACTTGAAGAGTATAGTTCTGGTTCTTTAAAAGTTAATAGTAAAGAGATAAAAGAGTTAGGTAAAGAGCAGTTACGAAGTTTTAGAAAAAATATTGGTATGATTTTTCAACACTTTTCACTGATTCAAAGAAAAAACGTATATGAAAATGTTGCTCTACCAATGCAGCTTTGGGGTTACTCTAAAGATGAAATTGATAAAAAAGTAAAAGAGCTTTTATCCTTAGTAGGTCTTAAAAGTAAACTAAACTCTTATCCAAATCAGCTAAGCGGCGGTCAAAAACAAAGAGTGGCTATAGCCAGAGCTTTGACTTTGGAACCTCAAGTTTTATTATCAGACGAGGCAACATCGGCTCTTGATCCAAATACTACAACGTCAATTTTAAATCTTTTAAAAAAGATTAATAAAAAATTGAATATTACCATTGTTTTGGTAACTCATGAAATGGATGTTGTAAAACAGATTGCACAAAAAGCGCTTTTATTGGAACACGGCAATATCATAGGTTTTGATAACACGGAAGATCTATTTTTAAAACCGGATGAAAAGATGAAAGAGTTTTTAGGCGAAGTTGAAGTCGTACCTAAAAAAGGGGTAAATATTAAACTCTATTTTCCTAAAAAAAATGCTCATAAATCTTTTATAACTACTATGGCAAGAGAGCTTGATATGGATTTCAATATAGTATGGGGAAAACTTGAAGAGGTAAACTCTCATATTATAGGAAATATGGTTATAAACGTAAAAGATGAAGAAGAACAAAGCGTTATTGAATATATCAAAAAGCATGACATCGTTTGGGAGGTTTTATAATGGTTGATATTTTAGTGCCGGCACTTGGTGAAACTATTTATATGTCTTTCGTTTCTACTTTTTTGGCTGTTGTTATAGGATTTCTTTTAGCAATAATTTTAATTCTGACCTCAAAAGGGGGATTAAGACAAAATTTAAAAATTTATTCAGTACTTGATGTAATTATAAACACCTTAAGATCTTTCCCTTTTATCATCCTAATGATTGTACTTTTCCCTTTAACAAAATTTTTAATAGGAAAAAGTATCGGTACGACTGCTGCAATTATTCCTCTTACTTTAGGTGCGGCGCCTTTTATCGCAAGACTAATAGAGAGTGCGTTAAAAGAGGTTGATTTTGGAGTTATTGAAGCTGCTAAATCATTTGGAGCTAGTGATTGGCAAATTATTTTTAGAGTAATGCTTGTTGAAGCTTTACCTAGTATAATATCGGCAATTACTTTAACATTGATTACTGTTATCGGGTTTTCAGCTATGGCTGGAGCAGTAGGCGGTGGAGGTTTAGGAGATGTAGCTATTAAATACGGATACTACAGATTTCAAACCGATACTATGATTTATACGGTTATTATATTAATAGTTCTTGTTCAACTTGTACAAAGTGCAGGGGATTATTTATATAAAATCACAAAAAAATAAAGGATATGTATGTTAAGAAATTTTTTAAAAATTGCAGTAGCAGGTGCATTGGCTTTAGGGCTTACAGCTTGCACAAAAGAAGAAAAAAAGGAAAAAGTTGTTCAACAAGCAGAACCTGCTAAAACAGTTATTAAAGTTGGAGCTACTCCCGTACCTCATGCCGAGATTCTAGAGTTTGTAAAACCACTTTTAAAGAAAAAAGGGTATGATTTACAAATTGTTGAATTTACAGATTATGTAACACCGAATATTGCGGTAGATGAAGGGGAGTTAGATGCAAACTTTTTCCAACACTCTCCATACTTAACAGAGTTTAACTCAAATAAAAAAACACATTTAGTAAAAACCGTAAGTGTTCACTTAGAACCAATGGGATTCTATTCTAAAAAAATCAAATCATTAGACGAACTAAAAGATGAAGCAGTTATTGCTGTTCCTAATGACCCTACAAACGAAAGTAGAGCGTTGGATATTTTAGAAAAACAAGGTCTTTTAACATTTAACGATGTTGCTCTTAAAACAGCACTTGATATTAAAACTAACCCTAAAAATCTTTTTATAAAAGAGTTAGATGCTCCTCAATTACCAAGAATATTGGATGAAGTTGATGCTGCAATTATTAATACAAACTATGCTTTAGCGGCAGATTTAAATCCATTAGATGATGCAATAGTTCTTGAGTCAAAAGATTCTCCTTATGCAAATATTGTTGCAGTAAAAGAGGGAAATGAAAATAAAGATTATATTAAAGCTTTAGATGAAGTTCTTACTTCAAAAGAGGTAAAAGATTTTATAAAAGAGAAATATAAAGGTGCTATTATAGCTGCATTCTAAATTTTATGTACTCAATCTAAAAGTTAGATTGAGTACAGTTTTAATTAATCTTCTTTTACAAAAAAAGTAATAAACCAAGAAACCAAAGTAAAAAGAGCAAGTCCAGCTACTACAAACATCATTATTTCAGAAATAAACATAAGCAACTCCTAAATGAATAATCATTCACTATTGTAATAAAAATTAATTAAATATATTCTTAAGTAAAATTTCAGCTAAAGGGCTTTGAAAACTTTTTCATACTGCTCAAGTCTAAAATCAAAGGTAGAGTAGGCGGAATTTTTCTCTTTTTTCTCTTTATAGAGTTTATTTGAACCTATATATCTATTAGCGGCATTTGAAGGTGAAGTTAAACTTATAGTTTGAAAAGCTCTATTGTCATAAATAAAAGAGTTTATTTTAGGAGTATTATTATCAACTGCTTTATACTCTATTTTATTCTCTTTTAAAACTTGCCTAAAAAAGTATTCAGGAGAATTTTTTGAATAACTGCCCGTAAAAATAAGAGTTTTTATATCTTTATACTCTTTTAAAAACCAAAGAATATCTCTTAACTTGACATCTTTCATTCCTAAATCACTTGCATCTATTTTTTCTCTTTTGCAAGAATCCACAATATCGCATATTCCTATTTTATACTCTTTTAAAAACTCTTCTCTTTTACTTACAGCTTCATTTGTATTATCAAAAGGAAGATCAAGTTTATATATTTTGTCTATTATTTGCCAAAGAAGATTGTCTTTTGAGCCGTAACAAAAAAGTACATCCTCTTTTTTATACTCTTTTGTGCAAAATCTAGGAGGAGGAAGTGTTCCTACTATTATAGCTTTTGTATCTTTATTTAAAAAGGGTTTAAAGGGGTGAAAATGTGAAAACAAAAGTATCCTTTTTTTGTGATATTAAAGAAATTATCCTTTTAAAAAACTTAGTGAAGCGTTAGTATAAATATTGTTATAATTTAACATAGTAGTTATAACTTTTTTGCTATAATCATGCCAATTTAAATAAAGGTAATTTTTGAAAGTAGGAGTTTTTGATTCTGGTCTAGGCGGTTTAACCGTAGTAGAAGCAATAAGCAAATTTTTTAAAGGTGCAGAGATATTTTATATAGCTGATACTCTTTTTGCTCCTTACGGAGAAAAATCAAAAGAGCAGATATTAAATAGAAGTTTGAATATCACAAACTATCTTTTAAGAAAGTATGAAATAGAGGCTTTGATAGTAGCTTGCAATACTGCTACATCTGCTGCAATAAAAGAGTTAAGACAAAAGTTTAAAAATCTGATTGTAATAGGAACAGAACCCGGAGTTAAACCCGCAATCTCAAAAACACAAACAAAAAATATAGGTGTTTTGGCAACTCCTGCAACGCTAAATGGAGAAAAATACAAAGATTTAGTCGCAAAATTGTCTAAAGATTCGGAAATTAATGTTTATGAAACAGCTTGTGCAGGATTAATGGATCAAATAGAAGACGGAAAAATTTTTCATCCAGATACCCATGCAATGTTGAAAAAATGGCTTGACCCTATGAAAGAAAACGGGGTTGACACTATTGTTTTAGGTTGTACCCATTACCCTTTAATAAGCGATGTAATAAGGGATATTATGGGAGCAAATATCGAACTTATAGAGACAGGAGAAGCAATAGCAAGAAGATTAGATGAATTGTGCTCAAAAAAAGGGCACTGCGATAGAAGTGAGCTTAAAATAGAAGTTTTTTATACGGGAAAAATTAAAAAAGATATGATAAATATAATTTTGGAAAACTGGCAAGACGGCGGCAAGATAGAAATAAAGGAAGAAAATGAGTGAAGAACAGATGGAAAAGAAGGTTTTAGCATTAAAATACAGACCGAAAAGATTTGAGGATTTAGTTGGTCAAAGTACTATTTCCCAAACTCTGTCTTTGGCTCTTGATTCAAATAGATTATCACATGCATATCTCTTCTCAGGACTTAGAGGTTCAGGGAAAACCAGTACGGCAAGAATTATGGCAAAAGCACTCTTATGTTCAAACGGACCGACATCAAAACCTTGTGAAGTTTGTGAAAACTGTAAAAGTGCAAATGCAAACAGACACTTAGATATTATAGAGATGGATGCCGCTTCAAACAGAGGTATCGATGATATTAAAGATTTAATTGAACATACGAAATACAAACCAAGCAGTGCAAGATTCAAAGTTTTTATTATAGATGAGGTTCATATGCTTACAACTCAAGCTTTTAACGCTCTTCTTAAAACCTTGGAAGAACCTCCTGGGTTTGTGAAATTTATTTTAGCAACAACCGATCCTCTTAAACTTCCTGCAACAATTCTTAGCAGAACGCAACATTTTAGATTTAATAAAATTGCACCTTCCGATGTTTTACATCATCTTTCACATATTTTAAATGAAGAGAATATTGATTTTGAAACACCTGCTCTTGAGATTCTTACAAGAAGCGGGCAGGGAAGTTTAAGAGATACTTTGACTCTTTTAGATCAAGCAATAATTTTCTCAAAAGGCAAAGTTACGACAACTGCAGTCGTAGATATGTTAGGTCTTATTGAACCTAAACTTATGGAAAAACTTTTTGATATCATTCTTAAAAAAGGTGATACTTTTGAGATTGTAAAAGAGCTTGAAAACTATGAAATTTCACAAGTTTGCGATGAAATGACAATCTATTTAAAACAGAAAATGCTGGAAAAAGATGCAAGATTCGATCTTCTTGTTTTTGATAGATTTTTTAGAATTTTAAGTGATGCAAAACATCTTTTGTCTATGAATTCAGACGGAGGTTTTGTTCTGATTTTAACTCTGTCTAAAATGATTGAAGCAACAAATTTAAAAACTATTGATGATATTATCAATCAAGTTGAAGAGATAGAAGTTAAACCTGTCGTAAAAGAGGCTATCTCCACAAAAAAAGTGATTGAACACTCTGTTAATGATAAAAATCATGTTTATGATGATCAAAAAGTTACTTTAGATAAACAATATTTTGAGAATAAAAAGCAAATTGATAATCCAAATGATGAGATAATCAATGTAGAAAATGAAACAACACTTTCTATTGATAGCGTAAATGCAATACCTACTGTTCCTCCTATAGAAGAAGTTGAAAGTTTAGAAGAACTACAAAATGAAGAAAAAGAAGAGAGTAAAGAGAGTGTAAAAGAGTCTTTTGTTCAAAAAAGCAGTCCTTATGCTTTTCCTACTCCTTTTGATGAATTTGAAGAGAGTGATGATTTTGAAGCCGTAGAGGAAAAGCTTGAAGAATCCGTAAAGCTTGAAGAACCTTTAAAAATTGAAGAATTAAAAGAAGCTCCTGTTGAAAAAGAAGAAAAAGAGGAAATTAACGAAGAGCCTTCTAAAGAGGAAGTAGAAGAGGTTGTTTATGAGCCTATTGTAGAACCGCAAGTTGAAGAAGAACCAAAACAGCTTAGTGAAAATGAACGTTTATATAAAAAACTTATCGAAAAAGTTTATGAAAGAGATTATGATTTAGGGGAACTTTTTGAAAAAAACTTTTTATATAAAAATTTTGAAGATAAAAGATTAGAGATAAGCTCTTATGCCGTAGGAGACGAAAGAAAAACTCTGCTTAAACATTATGGAGTATTAAAACTCTTTATATATGATATTTTCGGTAATGATATTGAGATTAAATTTATAAAAGCAGAACCTACACAGGAGAGTGTTGAAAAAAAGTCTGATTTCCAAAGCGAAGTAAAAGAGGAGAAAAAAGAACCTGATGCTTTGGAAAATAATGAAAATGAAACAGGTTCTATGATTGAAGATATTGAAGTTGGCTCAGGTTGTGTTGCAGATATGAATAAAGTTGTAAACCCGACGCCTTCCCAAAAAGAGTTGCAGTTAAATGATATATTAAATTCACCTCAGTTAAATGCAGCAAAAGAGCTTCTAAGAGTCAAAAAAATCACGGTAAAAACCAAAACTTAATATTTAAGTCTTTAAACAATATAATAATGCCCGATTTAGATATGCAAAAATTAAAAGGATTTTTATGAAATTAATTAAGTTTTTTACTCTTAGTTCCCTATTAGTAAGCAGTTTAGTTGCTAATACAAGTATTGATACTTTGGTTTTGGATTTTGAAAAAAGCAGATTTTCAAATAATGAAAGAGTTCAGATAAAAGATATTAGCGTTAATATGAAAAAGAATCTGCCTCAAAAAGATTGGTATGGATATATTATAGATTTAGATCTTAAATTTGCAGGAAAAGATGTAAAAGCAAAAGATGTAGTATTTTCAAACGGAGAGTTGATTGCCCCCGAGTTATATGATATAAAATCGGGAAATCCTCTTAAAGATTTGATGACGCCGAAACTTACAAAAGCCTATTATGATAAAAGTAAATTAATAGCAGGTAATGTTAATGCAAAAGATAAAATAGTTATCTTCTCAGATCCTTTATGCCCTTTTTGTATGGATTACGTACCTGATGTAATTAATTATGTTAAAAAGCATAAAGATAAAATTGCATTATACTATTATCATTTTCCTCTTCTAAGAATGCATCCTGCTTCTAACGCTTTGACAAGATTAATGATTTTGGCAAAAAACAGAGGAATAAAAGATGTTGAATTAAAAGTTTACACTAAAGACTGGGATAAATATTTTGATTCAAATGAAATAGATGAAAACAAAATCTTAAAAGCTTTTAACAGTGAATTTAAAACCAGTATAACAAATGATGAGCTAAAAAACAGTAAATTAAAACTTGAAGTTGCCGATGATATAAAAATGGGAGAAGAGGTTCTTGTTCAAGGAACCCCGACTGTTTTTATAAACGGTGAAAAAGATAAATCAAAATTAAAATATGAGAATTTAGGAAAGTAGATATATGGAAAAACTAGTAATAGCAACAAGAAAAAGTAAATTAGCAATTTGGCAAAGTGAATATGTAAAACAAGAGTTGCAAAAACATTATCCCTCTTTAGAGATTGAATTACAGGAATTCTCTACAAAAGGGGATAAAATATTAGATGTTCCTTTAGCAAAAATCGGAGGGAAAGGTCTTTTTACAAAAGAGCTTGAAGTTGCAATGTTAGAGGGAAATGCGCATCTTGCGGTTCATTCCTTAAAAGATGTTCCTACTCAATTTGAACCTGGCTTACAACTTGCGGCTGTTACAAAAAGATTTGACCCAAGAGACGCTTTTTTAAGTGAAAAATATACTTCTTTAGAAGAGTTGCCAAATGGTGCTGTTGTAGGTACTACAAGTCTAAGAAGAAGAATGGAGTTAAAACTTTTAAGACCTGATATTACTCTTAAAGATTTAAGAGGAAATATTAATACAAGAATTGCAAAACTAAAAGCAGGGGAATATGATGCTATTATTTTAGCTGCTACGGGAGTGCAAAAACTTCAAATAGAAGATGAAGTAAAATATTTCCTTCCTCTTTCAACCGATAAAATGATTCCTTCTATGGGACAAGCAACTTTGGGAATTGAAACAACAGATAATAAAGAGATTGTAGAATTAGTTTCCGTATTAAATGATGAAAATGCACATATTGAATCAACTATTGAAAGAAGTTTTGTAGATACTCTTCAAGGAGGTTGTCAAGTTCCAATCGGAGTAAAAGCAACAATCATGGACGAAAATTCAGTAAGAGTACAAGCTGTAGTAGGAATGCCTGACGGCAGCGAATATATTGAAGAAGATATAACAGCAGATATTGAAGAGTATAAAATATTAGGTCAAAATCTGGCACAAACTTTTATAGATCAAGGTGCAAAAGAGCTTCTTGAAAAAGCTGAAAAAGTAGCATTTAAATAGCATTTTGAAGGGCTTTGTCCCCTTCTTTGAAATTTGTATAAATTACCCTTGAAAATCTTCGAAAAGCTCTGTTTCAAACTAGACTTTTTTTATCTCTTCTTGTATTATATATCTATCAAGCAAATATTTTTTAAGGAGTGAAGATGAAAATAAAAGCTGAAGATTGCGTTTTTATTCAAGTAGATATTCAAGAAAAACTTTTCCCTTTTATTTCAAATAACGAAGAGTTAGAAAAAAATCTAATTATTTTATTAAAAGGTTTAAAACTTCATAATATCCCTTTTATAATAAATGAACAGTATAAAAAAGGAATAGGTGAAACAATTCCAAGTTTAAGAGAGCTAGTCGATGAATATCCCCACTTTGAAAAAACAACTTTTTCTTGCTGCGGGAATGAAGAGGGCTTAGCCGCAATTAAAGTAGAGGGTAAAAAAACCGTAATATTAGCAGGAATAGAGACTCACGTATGTGTTCTACAAACTGCACTTGATTTATTAGAAGAGGGTTTTTCTGTCGTAATTGTTACTGATTGTGTTAGTTCAAGAAAACAAAAAGATAAAGATACTGCAATACAAAGACTTATTCAAGCAGGTGTGATTCCTACAACTTATGAATCTTTGCTTTTTGAACTTACTGCAAATGCAAAACATCCCGTATTTAAAGAGATATCAAAATTAGTAAAATAGATTTTTTCTATTTTACTGATACTTTAAAAAAAGATTAAAAAAATTCTAAAGTAAATATTTCTTATATTAAATTATTTTTTTGTAGTATAATTTAGTATGGAAAAATTATTTTTACTACTAATTATCTTAATATTTCCATTTTTTTTATCTGCAAATGATAAAGAGATACATAAAGTTGCAGTGGTAAAAAATTGGGAACCATACTATTTTGTTAATGAAAACGGCAAACCTGAAGGTTATGCTATTGAGCTTTTTGAAAAAGTGGCAAAAAGTATTGATCTAAAATATGAATATATAATTGTAGATGATTTTGATGAAGTATTTAAACTTTTTGAAGAGAAAAAAGCGGATATTATTCCAAATATAGGAATAACTCAATCAAGAGAAAATCTTTTTTTATTTACCCAGGAAACGGATAGTTTTTTTATAAATATTTATAAAAAAACTAATGCAACTTATAAAAATATCAAAGATTTAAAAGATAAAAAAATCGGAGTAGTAAAAAGAAATATCTGCAATAAACTGATAAACAAAGATTTAACAAATCAAAAAATATATTTTAAACATTTTGAAGATATGTTAACAGCATTAAAGATGGATAAAATAGATGCTTTTTGTTATCCTCAACCCTTAATTGAACATGAACTTACAAGCTCACTTATTGTTCCTTTTCCCAGATCAATTAAAGAGATAAAAAGAGGAATAGGTGTATCAAAAGCTCAATTTCATCTATTACCGAAATTTAATGAAGCCATTACCCAACTAAAATTAGACGGAGAGTATAAAAAAATATATGAAAAGTGGTTCGGTAAAAAGAGTTTTATTCAGTTAAGTAAAAGTGAGACTATATTTTTAATAATAACTTTCTTTGGAGTCTCTCTTACCACATTAATTGTAATTTTTTATTTCTTAAGCAAAAAAAGATGGCTTATTACAAAAGATATTTTACAAGAAGAGATAAAAAATAAAACGAATATTTTAAAAATACAAAATCAAAGACTAAAAACTATTCATAGAAAACTTAAAGAGCGTACATACAAAGACGGTCTTACTAATATATACAATAGAAAATTTTTTAATGAAAAACTTAATGAACTTCTATCTTTATATAAAAGATATGAGGATAAATTTTCATTTTTGATTTTTGATATTGATGATTTTAAAGCTATCAATGATACTTACGGTCATGCAGCCGGAGACAAAGTATTAATTGATTTAACCTCTTTAGTCTCTTCTCATATTAGAGCAAACGATTATTTTTTCAGAGTGGGAGGAGAAGAGTTTGTAGTTTTACTTAGTCAAACCTCTTTTCAAGAGGCACAAGAAGTTGCCCAAAAAATAAGAATTATAATTGAAAAAGAGTTAAACTGCATAAAAAACAGAAAAGTAACAGTCAGCATAGGTCTTACGGAAGTAAATGAAGGAGATGATATTGAAACTATTTATAAAAGAGCGGACAGCCTTTTATATAAAGCAAAAAACAGGGGTAAAAACAGAGTTGTTATCAAATAATAGAACCTTTTAAAGGTTCTATTTTATTCTTAAAAGAGTTTTTGCATATCTTAATGTCCATATGACAAACAGTAATATCCAAAATATAGAACTTAAATTTAGAAGATATGTAAAAAATGAAGATTGTGCTATAAAACTAATTGAGGCAAAAATTCTTGTAAGCAGAACAATTTGAGTGAAAACAAAAAGAGCTTTTGTAATTTTATCTGCTTGAATTGTTTGAGCAGGAACGGCATGTCCTCTTATAACTCTGCTTCCAAAACCTATTAACAAAGTGGTCATAAAACCAATTGCAAAGATATGAAATGAGAGTTTAAAGGTGTAATCTAAAAACATAGATTCCAAAAACAGTGAAATATAAGCAAGCTCAAACCAAACAAGACCTAAAACAAGGATTGATAAAATAGCAGGAGTTTTTTTAAATAAATTCAATTTAAAAAGAACATATCCAAAAAATACAGATGATAAAAGAGATACTGTTTTTAAAAGTAAATCTAACTCAAACTGCATAGAAATACCTGTTAAAAAAATCAAAGTTATAGATATAAAAGGGATATATTTTGGTCTTTGCCAAGGAGATATTCCAGTATAACCGAAATAAAATGCGGGAATCATTTTTAAAGCAATAATAAAAACCATAGAGATTAAAAAACAAAAGAATATAAGTTCCGAGAGATTTGATGAACTTACTGCTTCAATCAAAAGCATAAGTGCTCCTAAAAATAGAATAAAATTTATATAAATACTATCGGTTTTTACAGATGCTTTACCTTTTTTTATTGTTTCATAAAAGAGTTTCACAAAATAGAAAAGTACAAAAGATAGTAGAATCTTTCCTAAAGTAATATTTATAAAAAGTGTAATAAAAATACCTATTTGATAAAGAATCCAAGGATTTAAATATTTATCTTTATTAATGGCTTGTGTTGCGTTATATTTGGGTATGACAGTAATTAAAAAACCTAAAAAGGCATTTGTAAAAAGTGCATAATTAAACCCAAAGCCATGAATCAGACTAAAATCCAAGTTAAGAATTCCCGTTAAGGAACAAAGTGTTAAAAGCATTATAAAAATAGCAAAAAAGAGAGCTGAGCTGAAAAATAGTTGGTGCGGCTGGGAGATAAATCTCTGCCACCAAGAGTTTTTTTCTTGATATTGGGGGATTGTTGTTGAAAATTGCATATGTCATCCTATTTTTTTAAAAGTATGACATAAATGATAACTATTATCATTGATTTGAATCAATAAAAAAGGGGAAGGAAATCTAATCTCCTTCCCCTTATAAATCTTACTTACGAGTTATCTTCAAATATTTAATTATTCCATTGTATCTGCAGGAACGTGAACTTTACCTTCCATAATAATTCTTGCACTTCTGCTCATACTAGCTTTTTCAACTTTGAATTTTCCGTTCTCTTTGCTAATTGATGCCCCAACTTTTAGAGTTCCCGATGGGTGTCCAAAAGTTACGGAATCTAAATCTGCTCCACCTGCAGCTAGATTAACTAATGTTCCGGGGATACAAGCTGCAACACCTATTGCAACTGAAGCTGTTCCCATCATAGCATGATGAAGTTGTCCCATTGATAAAGCTCTAACATTTAAGTCTATATCATCAACAGTTATCTCTTTACCGCTTGAAGCTGTATAGTTTTGAGATTTTGATACAAAAGCAACTTTAGGTGTATGAGCTCTTGTTTCTGCCTCTTTAACATCAGAAATAAGTCCCATTTTAATAGCACCGTAGGCTCTAATTGTTTCAAATCTTTTTAAAGCCTCTTTATCTGAATTAATGTCATTTTGAAGCTCTGTTCCTTTGTATCCGATTTCATCTGCATTTAGAAAAATCGTAGGGATTCCTGCTGTGATCATTGTAGCTTTAAAAGTTCCTACTCCCGGAACTTCCAAATCATCAACCAAATTACCTGTAGGGAAAAGCTCTTCACTAGGATCAACAGGTTCTACAAACTCTAATTTGATTTCAGCAGCAGGGAAAGCAACACCGTCAATTTCATAATCACCTATTTCTTGAACTCTACCGTCTTTTATAGGTACGTGACAAAGAATAGTTTTTTTGATATTTGCTTGCCAAATTCTAACTGTTTGGATACCGTTTTGTACTACATTTTCTACATAACCTGATTTAATAGCAAAAGGTCCAACAGCCGAAGATAAGTTACCGCAGTTCCCCGACCAATCCATAAAAGGTTTGTCAATAGAAACTTGTCCAAAATAGTAATCTACATCATGGTTAGGTACAGAACTTTTACCAACAAGTACAGTTTTACTTGTACTTGAAGTAGCTCCACCCATACCGTCAATTTGTTTACCGTATGGATCAGGACTTCCAACTACTCTTAAAAGCAGTTTATCTTTTGCTCCTTGATTTTCTTGAGCAATTTTCGGTAAATCTTCTATTCTAAAAAAAGTCCCTTTACTCGTACCTCCACGCATATATGTGGCAGGTACGGTAATTTGTGGTGCATCACTCATTATTCTTCCTTATTTTTTAGCTACAAAGTCTTTAGCAAATTTTTGTAAAATACCACCTGCTTTGTAAACTTCAACTTCTGCTGAAGTATCTAATCTGCAAGTTACAGGGATTTCAACTTTTTCGCCGTTTGCTCTTGTCATAACTAAAGTAAGAGTTGTTCTTGGTGTAATTTCACCTACAACTTCAAATGTTTCAGTTCCGTCGATATTATAAGTGTGTCTAGTATCACCATCTTTAAACTGTAGAGGAAGAACACCCATTCCAACAAGATTTGTTCTGTGAATTCTTTCAATACTTTCAGCAACCACAACTTCAACACCTGCAAGTCTTACACCTTTTGCAGCCCAGTCTCTTGAAGATCCTTGACCGTAGTTTGTTCCTGCAATTATAATAAGAGGTTGTTTTCTCTGTTGGTAAGTCTGAATAGCTTCCCACATTCTAGACTCTTTACCTTCAGGCATAATTTTAGTCAATGAACCTTGTTTTACGTTTCCGTTTTCATCTTTAACCATTTCATTAAATAGTTTTGGATTTGCCAATGTTGCACGGCTAGCAGTATTATGATCTCCTCTGTGCGTTGCGTAAGAGTTTAAATCTTCAACAGGAAGTCCCATTTTAATACAATATTCACCCGATGCGCTCTCAGGTAAAATTGCATTTGAAGGAGACAAGTGGTCTGTTGTGATATTATCAGGGAACACACCTAATGCTCTCATTCCTTTTAATGCAGGCATACCCATAAATTCATCATCCCAGTATGGTGGTTTTTGAATATATGTAGATCTTGAATTCCAGTTGTAAAAAGGATCGATTTTTACATTTGCCAATGGATTTTTTGCAAACATCGGGTCATAAACTTCGGTAAACATTGAAGGTCTAACCGATTTATTTACTACTTCATCAATCTCTGCATCTGTAGGCCAAATATCTTTTAATGTAATAGGATTTCCGTTTTTGTCTGTTCCTAAAGCATCTTTTTCAATATCAAATCTGATACTTCCTGCAATTGCATAAGCAATAACTAACGGAGGTGAAGCTAAGAATGCCTCTTTTACGTATGGGTGGATTCTACCGTCAAAGTTTCTATTTCCAGATAATACGGCAGTTGTATAAATATCGTTATCTACTGCTTCTTTTTGAATTTTCGGATCAAGTGCTCCACTCATTCCGTTACAAGTAGTACATGCAAAACCTACGATTCCGAATCCTAATTTCTCAAGTTCTGAAAGAAGATGTGAATCTTCTAAATACTCTTCAACAACTTTTGAACCCGGAGCCAATGAAGATTTAACCCATGGTTTTCTTTTAAGTCCTAATTCATTTGCTTTTTTAGCCAATAATCCGGCTGCTACAACATTTCTAGGATTTGATGTATTTGTACAAGAAGTAATTGCCGCAATTAAAACAGCACCGTCTGGCATTTTGTCATCTTTAATCTCTATATGTTTAGTAATTCCTTCTTCTTCTAAAGTTGAAGTAGGTACTAATTTATGAGGTTTAGAAGGACCTGCCAAACTTCTTGTAACTGTAGATAAATCAAATACTAACTCTCTTGCATAAGTAGCTTTTTCTAATTCATTTGCCCAAAGACCGTTTGCTTTTGCATATTTTTCTACTAAATCAACTTGTTCAGGTGTTCTTCCTGTTAATTTTAAGTAATCAATTGTTTGTTCATCAATTGCAAACATTGCGGCACTTGCACCGTATTCAGGAGTCATATTTGAAATAGTTGCTCTATCTCCTAATGTTAAGTGTTTTAAACCTTCACCTACAAACTCAAGGTAAGCAGAAATTACATTGTTCTCTCTTAAGAAACTTGTCATTGATAAAGCGATATCAGTTGCAGTAATTCCTTCTTTTCTATCTCCTACGATTTTTACACCGATAATTTCGGGAACTCTCATATAAGAAGGATTTCCAAGCATTACGTTTTCAGCTTCTAATCCACCTACACCGACAGCAATAACACCAAGTGAATCTACATGCGGAGTGTGTGAATCTGTTCCGACTAAAGTATCAGGGAATGCAATTCCGTCTCTGTTATGAACAACCGGAGACATTTTTTCCAAGTTGATTTGGTGCATAATACCGTTACCAGGAGGAATAACATCTACATTGTTAAATGCTTCTTTAGTCCAGTTAATAAAGTGGAATCTATCTGCATTTCTTCTATCTTCTATTGCTCTGTTTTTATTAAATGCATCAGGATCAAACCCACCGCATTCAACTGCCAAAGAGTGGTCAACGATTAATTGAGTAGGAACAACCGGATTAACTTTTTCAGGATCTCCTCCTTCTTTAGCAATAGCTTCTCTTAACCCCGCAAGGTCAACAAATGCCGTAAGTCCTAGAATATCGTGGCATACTACACGACTAGGAAACCAAGGAAAATCTTTATCTGTTCTTTTTTCAATAAGTTGAATAAGAGAATCTTTTAAATCTTCGCTTGGACATTTTCTAATTAAATTTTCTGCTAAAACTCTAGATGTATAGTTAAGTTTTTCAAAAGAACCAGGTTGAATATCTTCAACAGCGCTTTTAATATCATAATACTTAACATCTAAACCATCTAATTGTTTAAGATATTTATCATTTGTCATTTTCTATATCCCGTATAAAAGTATATTTTTTGCTATATCAGCGATTTTCTGTAAGCACTTTAGCCGCTTTTAGGCGGCACTAGTACAACTTTTAGTTTTTAACTAAAAGTTGTTTTTATGTTTGTTTTCCAAATAAGATAAGAGTTCTTATCTTTTTTCCATTGGAACGAAATCTCTTGGAGCTGGTCCTGTATATTCAGAACCTGGTCTAATAATTCTATTGTTTGCTCTTTGTTCAAATGCGTGAGCAGCCCATCCAGCAGCTCTACTCATAATAAATAGCGGAGTATAATATAATCTTTCAATTTGCATATAGTGATAGATTAAACCACCGAAGAAGTCGATATTATCAGGTAAACCTTTGTCATCTCTAACTTTGTCTCTAACTGCTTTTGCAATATCAAATAGTTTTGGATCACTTGTAGGTAACTCTTTTAATTCTCTTGCAAGTTCAAATCCGATAGGAGATCTAGGGTCTAGGTTTCTATAAACTCTGTGTCCGAATCCCATGATTTTTTCTTTTCTTGCGAAGATTGCATCAACTTCTTTTAATGCGTGTTCAACATTATCAAATTGAAGAACGAATTTAATAGCAACTTCATTTGCTCCACCGTGTAAGTGTCCTTTTAAAGTACCGATTCCTGTAGTCATACAAGAGTAGATATCAGATAGTGTAGAAGCTGTAATTCTATTTGCAAAAGTAGAAGCATTAAACTCATGTTCTGCATATAAAGTAAGCATTGCATTCATTGCTTTTACTTCAACTGCTTCTGGAGTTTTTTCTTTAAGTCTTTCTAAAATATATCCTGCAATATTTGTTTCATCTGATGCTAATTCAATCTCTTTTCCGTTTTTGTGCCAGTGATGCCAATAAACTAAAAATGATGGGAATGCCCCTAATAATCTTTTAATTTTTTCTTCTTGATCAGAGAAATCGTCTGCTTCTGGTTCACAGCAACCTAAAGCTGAAGTTGCAGTTTTCATAACATCCATTGGATGAGATGTTGCCGGAATTGCTTTTAATACATCTTTAACATTTTGAGGTAATTCTCTTCCTGCTATAATATCTTTTCTAAAACCTTCAAGTTGAGATTTATTCGGTAATTCACCGTTTAATAATAAATAAGCTACCTCTTCAAATTCACATTTTAAAGCTAAATCCGCAATATCATAACCTCTATAATTAAGACCGTTTCCTAAACCACAAGTACAGATTGCTGATTCTCCAGCGATAACACCTGCTAATCCACTCATATTTTCTCCTTTTGTAAAAATTTCTTTTCCCTAGATTTTACTTTTTTTCTATATTTTTTTAGTTAAATTATTTTGCTTTTCCCTTAGCAAATAGTTCATCCATTTTTTGCTCATAATTATGGTACCCTAACATATCATAAAGTTCCATTCTTGTTTGCATAGTATCTAAAACACCCTCTTGTGTTCCTTTTTCTCTTAATTCTTTATATACGTTTAATGCAGCTTTATTCATTGCTCTAAATGCTGATAACGGGTAAAGAACCATATCAATACCAACGCTTCCAAGCTCTTCAACAGTGAACATTGGAGTTGCACCGAATTCAGTAATATTTGCTAATACAGGGATACCAACTGCATCTGTAAACTCTTTATACTCTTTTAAAGTGTGAATCGCTTCGGCAAAAATTGCATCTGCTCCAGCTTCTGCATAAGCCAAAGCTCTGTCAATTGCAGCTTGTTGACCTTCGCTTGCATGAGCATCAGTTCTTGCAATAATGTAAAAATCAGGATCTAAATCTTTTTTTGCATCAACTGCAGCTCTGATTCTGTCACACATCTCTTCTGTTGAAACTAACTCTTTGTTTGGTCTGTGTCCACATCTTTTTGCAGCAACTTGATCTTCAATATGTAATCCTGCAGCTCCTGCTCTAATAAACTCTTTAACTGTTCTAGCAACATTAAATGCATGTCCCCAACCTGTATCTGCATCAACGATTAAAGGTGTGTCACAAATAGATGTAATTCTTCTTATATCAATACAAACATCTTCAATCATTGTCATACCTAAATCAGGTAAACCGTAAGAAGCGTTTGCAACTCCTCCACCTGAAATATAAATTGCTTTAAATCCTACTCTTGTAGCCTGTAATGCTTGATAAGCATTAATTGTCCCTACTATTTGTAGTGGAGATTCTTCTTTAAGTGCTTCTCTAAATCTTTTTCCTGCGCTTGTCATATAAATCCTTCAAAATTTAGTTTGGTTTTTATTATACAACTCTTTATTGTCTGTGCAATGTATAGTTTTTGTTTTGGAAAAAACAATTTTTTTTTCAAAAGAGTAGTTTTGTACAATATTTGTTCTTATGTATATAAATGGTACAATAAATGAAAAAAAAGAAAGGTGGTTAATGACATATAAAAACGGGATTGAAAAATTTATAGAAATTTTTAAAAGATCTAATCTCAGCATATCTAAATTTGCTTCGTTAATCCAAAAAGACAGAAGAACTGTCACCTCATGGATAGATAATATTTCGGATATAGAACCTAATAATGATGTAAAAGACAGAATCTGTCACGTTTTTAGATACCCTGATTTTATCTGGGATGAAGGGTGCAGCGGTGAAGAGTTTATCAAATCAATTACTCAAATCCCGCAAAAAGAGGTAAGAATTATTGATGAAGATTATACGGGGC
Organism: Halarcobacter anaerophilus; assembly: GCF_006459125.1. Lineage (NCBI taxonomy): Bacteria > Pseudomonadati > Campylobacterota > Epsilonproteobacteria > Campylobacterales > Arcobacteraceae > Halarcobacter > Halarcobacter anaerophilus. The sequence continues at coordinate 2,575,604 of NZ_CP041070.1, read as the reverse complement.
GTTTAAAATATATTATTGAACTTGAAAAAAACAGAAGGTTTGTAATTCAAGCGCAATTTCCTGGACCTATGTATAGAGATAGTGCCGTAAAAAGAGTATATAGAACAAAAACAAATTCTGAAATTGAAGAGTTAAAACAAAAAAGAATCGATCAAATGTTAAGATATGATTATGATACTACGGAATGGTACTCTATAAAATCTATTTTAAGCTTCTGTTTTGCAAGTATAGGAAACTTTTATACAAAAGAGGAGAAGATCAGAATCTTAGAGCTTATGTATGAACTTTTTAATAATAATTATAATAAAAAACTTTTTTTATTTGACTCTTTTTCAAGAAAAATTTACGGTACAGAAACTACATATATTTCAATAAACGTAAGACAAAAAGTTCTGTTTTTTAAATCTCCCATAGAATCAGTATTTATAGAGATTCGAAATAAGAATCTGGTAGAAAGAATGCATAAATATTACTCTTCTCCTATTGAAGCTCCAAACCATGTAAATTTTTTGGAATCGGTTAAAATAATAAAAATTTTGCAAGATGCTTTAAAGTATAATAATACAATACTGCAAGCGTATGAAACAATTAACAGAACAACAGATTACGGAGAACTTTTTTATCATAATCTAAGTACGGATTTACAAAAACAAGTTACGGCTCCAAAGCCCGGGCAAAAAAGGAATTAATATGGATTATTCATTATATTTACATGAGTTTTTGATTTTGGCATCGGCAATGTTTTTTGCTCTTTTGTCTCCAGGACCTGATTTTGCAATGATATTAAAACAAAGCGTAAGTTACGGGAAAAGAGCCTCAATTTTTGCAAGTATCGGTATAGGCTGCGGAATCTCCGTTCATATAGTATATTCTATTTTGGGAATCGGACTTATTATCTCCAAATCAATTATTCTTTTTAATATAATCAAATATCTAGGTGCTATATATCTAATCTATCTTGGATATCAAAGTTTAAAATCAAAAGGTATAAAATTTGAAAACAGCGGTGAAAAAGAAAATGAAAATATAAGCGATCTTAAATCTTTCTCAACGGGTTTTTTGTGCAATGCTTTAAATCCTAAAGCTACACTCTTTTTTCTCTCTATGTTTACAGTGGTAATTAGTATTGATACGCCTTTATATATACAAAGTTTATATGGAGTTTTCTGTATTTTGGCAACTATGGTTTGGTTTGTAGGAGTATCTTTTGTTCTTAGTCACAATAAAGTAAGAACTTTTTTAAACTCTTTTGGAAAATGGTTTGACAGAGTAGTCGGAACGGTTTTGATTACTTTAGGTATAAAAGTGGCTTTAAGCAAGTAATAGATAAATATGAATTACAATAGTGTTCAAGTTTTGTGTTTTAATTAAAAAGTGAAAACTTTTGATTAAAAGATGTAAATAATGAATAAATAAAAAAGGAGTTCATTATGAAAAATATAACAAAAAAATTAGGTCTTTGTACCATTTTGTTTGGTTCTCTGTTATGTGTTTCAAGTTTAAATGCTGAAACTTTACCTGCTAGAGGTCCTATTTCTTTTTCAACATATGATACGAACGGAGACGGTTTTGTAACCGAAAAAGAGTTTTATGATGTAAGAGCAAAAAGAATTCAACAAAAAGTTGAACAGGGTATGCCAATGAGAAATGTGGGAAATGCACCTGATTTCAGCCAATTTGACGCAAACGGCGATGGGAAATTAACCGAAACGGAACTTCTAAAAGGGCAAAATGCTCAAATGCAAAATAGAAGATTAAATAAAGGCGGATACGGTCAAGGCGGAATGGGTAAAGGGATGAATCAAGGAATGGGAAAAGGTATGAACTAAAAGTTCACCTCTTTTTTTAGTATGATAAAGAAGATTTCGGCGCTTTTCCCTTTATGGGCTATTGGTTTTTCGATTATTACATATTTACAACCGCAGCTGGTAGTAGATTTTAAAAGTTGGATAATTCCTCTTTTAATACTTATTATGTTCTGTATGGGAATTACTCTTAAAATAGAGGATTTTAAAAGAGTTTTAAAAAGACCGAAACTTATTGCTTTGGCAGTAGTTTTGCAATTTTTACTAATGCCTTTTATAGCTTTTATAGTCTCAAAATTGTTTAACTTATCTACCGAACTTATGGTTGGAATGGTACTTGTAGGGGCAGTTTCAGGTGGAACGGCCTCTAATGTAATTGCTTATTTGGCAAAAGCCGATGTAGCTTTATCAATTACAATGACGGTTGTTTCTACTCTTTTGTCAATAATAGTTACTCCATACCTAACACTTTTGTATGTGGGGCAAACCGTTCCTGTTCCTGCTTTTAGTATGCTTTTGAGTATTTTAAAAATAGTTTTCGTACCTGTTGTAGTAGGTCTTGTTTTAAACCATTTTTTCAGTAAATATATAGATAAAAGACATGATGTTTTTGCCTTTTTATCGATAATCTCAATAGTATTTATAATAGGAGTTATAATAGGAATAAATCAAAGTAAAATTTCAACTATCGCTTTACCTTTAATGCTTGCAATTATTTTTCATAATCTTGCAGGATTGCTAGGAGGCTATTATTTTTCAAAAATCTTCGGTTTTGATAATAGAAGCTGTAAAACAGTAGCAATAGAAGTCGGCATGCAAAACTCGGGATTAGCCGTAGTTTTAGCTATGAAATATTTTACACCTTTAAGTGCACTTCCAGGAGCAATTTTTAGTATCTGGCATAATATTTCAGGTTCAATATTAGCAGGTTATTGGTCAAAAAGAGAGAAGGGCTAAAACAAGAGAAAAACTCCTGTTTTATAATATATCTAGCTGATGAGCCAAATCGGCAGCTATTCTTTCATAATTTCTAGTAGCAAGAAGTTTTTTTTGTCCTGCCATTCCAACTTGCGCCACTTCCTCTTTTGGAAGATCTAAAATATATTCCAGTTTCTTTTTTATAGTATCTTTTGAAAATTCACAAAACCACGCTTCTTTGTCATTTATAAAAATTTCACTGCTGTTTGCATTATCGGTCATAATACAAGGAATAGCAGATGAGTAATAATCTATAATTTTAACGGGAGTTGAGGTATCAAAAAGCGGAATACTAGGAAGAATGGAGACTCCGATATCAGCTTCTGATATTAAATCAAGAAGTTCTTTTTTTGTTTTGGCATTATGTATTTCTATATTCTGTTTTAGATTATCAAAACTATTAATTACTTCTTTTGCATATTGCGGATCTTTTGTAGATATTATAAGTTTCCAGTTTGTACTGTTTAAAGAAGAAAAAGCTTCCAAAACCGTTTCAAACTCTCTTAATTTATCTAATGTTCCCGCATAAAAAAATCTTTTTTCACTTCCTTTGTGTTGAACATTTTCATGTAAAATTTCAGGATCAATTGCCGGCGGGCAGATAAAAGTTTTTGCCGTAACATCTTTGAAATACTCCTCTTTTAGCTGTCTTGATGCAGGTAGAAAAATATCACATTGATTTATTAGATTTTTTTCCAAACTTGTTACAATAATCGTATTTAAATCCTTAAAAATATTTGATTTTCTATTTGCTTTATCTACTTCTAGTTTGGCTCTTCTTTTTGGAAAAGAGAGTCTGTATCCAACTTTGTAATTATACTCTTTGCTGCTGTTTAATATATTTTTGAGTATTTTTGCATCATTTCTAACTACTATATAATAGTAAGAGGATATATCTATTTTAGAGTTTTTTAACTCTTTTATCAGATTTTTTTTTGAATTAAGGGGAAAAATAAATCTGTTTTTATCTCTTTTCTCAAATTCAGCTTTAAATTCACTAAAATATATAATATCGACATCATAGAACTTTTTTAAATACTTTTCAAATAGAGGTCCTATAAAACTGTGATCCGTATATTCATCCTGGTCTGTAATATATAAAAGTTTTCTCATGCATATCTCCTTTTATAAGGTATCAAAAATTATATACTCAATTAGTCGCAAAAAAAAAGCATTTTATATATTTTTATTATAAATTTTTGAAAAACTAATAAGTTTCTACAAAGATTATTTAGGTTATATTCTAGATTATATAATGATAAAAATTAAGATATAAAGGAGTGAATATGGCTCGTTTTACGTTACCAAGGGATATATATTACGGTGCAGGTTCTTTAAAAGAGTTGAAAAATTTAAAAGGTAAAAAAGCAATTTTAATAGTCGGCGGACATTCAATGAAAAAATTCGGTTTTTTAGACAAAGCTGTTAATTATCTAAAAGAAGCAGGTTTGGAAGTTGAGACTATTGAAGGAGTTGAACCTGATCCAGGTGTTGAAACGGTAATGAACGGTTCTAAAAAAATGCTTGAATTTAATCCCGATATTATCGTATCAATGGGTGGAGGTTCTGCAATTGATGCCGCTAAAGCGATGTGGATATTTTACGAATATCCTGATTTTACTTTTAAAGAGGCTGTTATTCCTTTTAATCTTCCTACTTTAAGACAAAAAGCAATTTTCGTTGCAATTCCTTCAACAAGCGGTACGGCAACAGAAGTTACTGCATTTTCGGTAATTACTGATTATAAAGAGAGAATTAAATATCCTATGGCAGATTTTAATATTACGCCTGATATTGCAATAGTTGATCCTGATATTGCCAAAACAATGCCTAAAAAATTAGTCGCTCATACGGGAATGGATGCTTTAACTCATGCAACTGAAGCTTATGTTGCTTCTTTACACTCTAATTTTACGGATCCTTTAGCTTTAAAAGCATTAACAATGATAAAAGAGAATTTAATTGATTCATATAATGAAAATGAAAAAGCAAAAGAGTTTATGCACGAAGCTCAATGTTTGGCAGGGATGGCATTTTCAAATGCTTTACTGGGAATTACTCATTCAATGGCACACAAAGTAGGAGCGGTATTTGGAATTCCTCATGGATGTGCAAATGCAATATTTTTACCTTATGTTATTTCTTATAACAGAAAAGCCTGTGAATACAGATATGCCGATATTGCAAAAGCTTTAGAGTTAAAAGGTGATAATGAGGCGCAATTAGTCGATTCTTTTATTGAATATATAGATGAAATGAACGATAAATTAAATATTCCCCACTCAATGAAAGAGTATGGAATAGATGAAAACGAGTTTAATAAAAATTTGGATTTTATCGCTCACAATGCGGTTTTAGATGCTTGTACGGCTTCAAATCCAAGAGAAATCGATGATAAAACAATGGCAAAACTTTTTGAATGTACTTTCAAAGGAATAAAAGTAGATTTCTAAATGTAAGAATAAAAAAGAGTAAATTCGTTTTACTCTTTTTTTAGTTTTACTTCTGCTAGAAGAACCGCAATTATAATAAAAACCGCACCTAAAATTTGAATTGATGTTAAAATTTCATTTCCTACAAAATATCCGTATACTCCCGCACTTACAGGTTCCATAGTAAAAATAATGGCAGTTTTAGTAGGAGTCGTAAATTGTTGCATATATGTTTGAACTAAAAAAGCATAAACAGTGGCAAACAAAGAAGTTACTATAACAGCTTTTAAAAAAGTTGGATTAAAATCAACATTAAAAGTTACTTCATCCAAAGACAAAGAAAAGAGCAAAGAGTAGATAGTTACGGTTAAAAATTGAAACAGTACCAACATAAAGACGTTAACTCTTTTTGAATATTTATCCGTAAAAAGTATCTGTAAAGCAAAAAGTGCCGAGCATATAAGAGTTAAAGCTTCTCCAAAACCAATAGTTAGTCTGCCGCTCATTGTAAGTAAATAGAGTCCTATAACAGCGATAATAGAACCTATAAAAACCATTTTTCTTACATGATCTTTAAAAATAACATATGCAAAAAAGGGCACTAATATTACATTTAAGCCTGTTATAAAAGCAACAATTGAACTTTTTGTATATGATAATCCAAAGGTTTGCGTAGCAAAAGCCGAAAAAAGGAATGTTCCCAATACAAATCCGTAAAAAATAGTTTGTTTATTTATCTTGTCATAAAATTTATATGAAATGATTCCCATTAAAATAGTTGCAATTAAAAACCGCCAAAATAAAAAAGAGTAAACAGGAACTTTTTCAATAGCTTCTTGAACCATTAGAAACGTTACACCCCAAGCAATGGCAACGGTCAACAGTAAAAGATCTGCTCTTAATTCAAGTAATTTTTTTCTGTACAATAATCTCTCCTAAAAATAAAGAAGGGAATTATACCTCTAAGTTTATTAAAGTTTTAATTTTTGGAAAATTGTATAATTGTTACACATTTATATTCAGGTTTAAATCTATTTATTATATTATAATCGTTTAGACTAAAAAAAGAGAGAGAATGGATAACAATATTATAAGTATGGATAAAATTGAGAAATTTTATGATGATTTCCATGTTTTAAAAGGTATAAACTTTTATGTAAAAAGAGGTGAAATAGTAGTTGTCTGCGGTCCTTCAGGTTCTGGAAAATCTACTTTGATAAGATGTATTAACGGTTTGGAAAAAATTGACAGCGGAGATATTATAGTAGATGGAATAAACTGTAAAAGTGAGAAAGATCTACAAAAAATAAGAGGTGAAGTAGGAATGGTATTTCAACACTTTAATCTTTTCCCTCACTTAACAATATTGGAAAATATAACTTTAGCTCCGGGACTTGTAAAAAAAGTAAAAAAAGAGGAAGCTAAAAAGATAGCTATGGAACTTCTTAAAAAAGTGAAGTTAGAACACAAAGCAGATGCTTATCCTGCTGATTTAAGCGGAGGACAAAAACAAAGAGTTGCAATTGCCAGAAGTCTGGCAATGAAACCCAAAGTTATCCTTTTTGATGAACCCACTTCCGCACTTGATCCAGAAACTATCGGAGATGTGCTTTCCGTGATGAAAGATCTGGCTTATGAAAAATATACAATCGTTTGCGTAACTCATGAAATGGGGTTTGCAAAAGAGGTTGGAGACAGAATTATATTTATGGATAACGGAGTTATTGTTGAAGAAAATACTCCCGAAGAGTTTTTTGCCCATCCTAAAAGTCAAAGAGCTCAAAACTTTTTAAAAGAAATTTTAACACATTAAGAGGCTGCAAAATTATGATAAAAAAATTTATATTAATACTACTTTTTATATTTAATATTAATCTTTTATTAGCTGATGATATAAGTATTTGGAAAAAATCAACTTTGAATGAAATATTAGAAAGAGGAGAGTTAAGAGTAGGTTTGGAACCCGGTTATATGCCTTTTGAGATGAAAGATAAAAGAGGTAGAATAATAGGTTACGATGTTGATATGGCAAAAGCAATAGCAAAAGCAATGGACGTTAAACTAAAAATTATTCCTACGGCATTTGACGGAATAATTGCAGGACTTTTGACAAATAAATTTGATATTATTATTGCCGGAATGACGATAACTCAACAAAGAAATCTAAAAATAAACTTTTCCGATCCTTATCTTGTCGTAGGTCAAACAATACTTTTAGATAAAAAGTTTAAAGATGAAATAAGAACGGCAAAAAATTTGGATAATGAAAAATATACTATAACTGCAAAACTGGGACAAACAGGTGAAATTGTTGCAAGAAAATTTTTTAAAAGTGCAAAAATAAATACCTTTGACACGGAAGCCGAAGCAGTTGCGGAAGTCTTAAATGGTAAAGCCGCGGCTTTTGTAAATGACCAACCTTATAATGCAATGTTTATGGACGCTAAAGGTAAAGACAAACTTATACATCTGGATAAATCTTTAACTTATGAACCTTTGGCTTTTGCCGTTAGAAAAGGTGATCCGGATTTTTTAAATTGGTTAAATAACTTTTTACGGCAAATAAAAAATGACAAAGTTATTAATTTACATGAAAAATTATATAAAAAATGGTTTATTGAAACTGATTGGTTAAAAAAAGTTCAATAATCTTAAAATAGGAGTGAAAATGAAAAGATTAATTTTAGCATTAGCAGTGCTTTTGTCTTCATCTGTATTTGCAGATGATATAAACTTATGGAAGAAATCTACTTTAAACAAGATTTTAGAAAGAGGTGAATTACAAGTATGTATGGAACCTGGGTATATGCCTTTTGAAATGAAAGATAAAAAAGGAAGAATTATAGGTTATGATGTGGATTTTGCCAAAAAAATGGCAAAAGATATGGGAGTAAAACTAAAACTTCTTCCAACAGCTTGGGACGGTATTATTGCGGCACTTGTTACGGGTAAATGTGATATTATTATGTCGGGTATGACAATTACTCAACAAAGAAATTTAAAAATCAATTTTGCAGACCCTTACGTAGTAGTAGGTCAAACAATAATGATGAAAAAAGAGTTAGAAGGTAAAATCAAATCTGCAAAAGATTTAGATAAACCTGAGTACACTGTAGTTACTAAATTAGGTGTCACAGGGGAAGTTGCAACTAGAAAATTCTTTAAAAATGCAAAAATTATAACATTTGAAACAGAAGCGGATGCTGCATCTGAAGTTTTAAACGGAAAAGCAGATGCTATGGTTTATGATCAACCGTATAACGTACTTTTCATGTCTGATAAAGGAAAAGGGAAACTTATTCATTTAGATAAACCTCTTACTTATGAGCCGTTAGCATGGGCTGTTAGAAAAGGTGATCCTGATTTCTTAAACTGGTTAAATAACTTTTTAAGACAAATGCAAGAGGATAAAGTAGTTGGATTTTCCGATGAACTTTATAAAAAATGGTTAGTTGATACTGACTGGTTAAAAAGAGTTCAATAGCATATGGCTAGAAAAGAATCTTGGACACAAAATAAAAACTTAGGGCATCTTATTGCCTTATGTTTTTTTGTGCTGGTTGCTTACTTTTTTTATGCAGCTGCATCAAATATGAATTATGTTTGGAAGTGGAATTCTGTTCCTAAATATTTTGCATATAATGAGACTATAACTATAGAAGCCCCGATTGATGGAAAACTACTGTTTGAGAATGGTAAATATTATGTTGACGGTGATGAAAAAGTCGAATTAAAAAAATTGGATAGTAGTTTTTCATTTGATTATCAAGTTAATGAAAAAGTTTATGAGGGTGATTATATAGCTTCAAAAGAGGAGTTAAAAGCAGGACCTGTTTTAAACGGTTTATGGACTACTCTTAAAATATCGTTTTTTGCGGCATTATTAACTTTCTTTGTGGGAATAATCGTTGCTTTTATGAAGTTGTCTTCTTATCAGTTTTTAAAAGATATAGCAACTGTTTATATTACGATTGTAAGAGGAACGCCTTTACTGGTTCAAATCTTTCTTTTCTATTTTATTGTTGCAAATATTTTTGAACTTGATAGATTTGTAGCAGGAGTTTTATCTCTTGGGATTTTCTTCGGTGCTTATATGGCTGAAATTTTAAGAGGTGCAATCCAATCTATTGATAAAGGTCAATTAGAAGCTGCAAGTTCTTTGGGAATCACAAAACTTCAAGCTATGAGATATATTATTTTGCCTCAGGCTTTTAAAAGAGCTTTGCCTACACTTGTGGGTGAAATGATTGCTTTGGTAAAAGATTCATCTTTGGTTTCTGTTATCTCTATTACAGATTTAACAAAAGTGGGTAAAGAGATTGTTGCAAATACTTTTTCTCCTTTTGAAACTTGGATTGTGGTTGCTTTATTGTATCTTACTATAACATCAACTTTAAGTCTTATAGGACATAAAATAGAGAAAAGAATGGCAGCAAAAGGCGGAATGAGTTAATTGGAACTTTTTCAAAATTTTCTACAGCAGACAATAACACTGTTTGCAATTATGGACCCAATAGGAGTTAGTGCTATTGCATTATCTTTATTGAGTCCGAATATTACTAAAACTCAAATTGCAATTATTGCAAAAAAGACTACTTCAACTATTTTAATCGCTTTTTTCGTAGTTCTAATAACAGGGGATTTAGTTTTAAAACTCTTTGGTATACATGAAGATTCATTAAAAGTCATGGGTGGAATAATTCTTCTTCTTATGGCAATTACAATGGTAAGAGGAAGTGTAACCGTAAATAAAAAAGAGAATAGCGATAAAAACGATGAAGAGCTTGCAATAATTCCGATTGGAATTCCCATTGCTTTTGGTACGGGACTTTTTACTACAATTATAATTTTTAAAAATCAAGCTGCAAGCAGTGTTGAACTCTTTTCATTGGTAATCTCTTTTTGCGTAAATGCACTTGTTTTTTATCTGGTTTTAAAAAACTCAATATATATTAAAAAGTATATAGGCGTTACAGGACAAAATATAGTTACAAAACTTATGGGGCTTATTGTTGGAGCACTTGCGGTACAATTTATAATCTCAGGAGTTGTTCATTTAGCAAAAGGTTACTTCTAATGGAAATTGAAGCTTTTTTCAAGGGATTTATTGTTGCAATTTCACTAATTGTGGCAATCGGCGCACAAAATGCTTATATTCTTAAGCTGGGACTTCTTAAACAACATGTTTTAAAAGCGGTACTTTTTTGTATTTTTTCAGATATTATTTTAATAAGTGCAGGTGTTTTGGGACTTGGTTTCTTTATTAAAGGGAATCAATTATTAATAAACTCAATTGCAATTTTCGGAATACTCTTTTTAGTCTCATATGCAATCTTGTCTTTTAAATCAGCTTTAAAAAACGAGAGTCTTAAAATAGATAATGAGATAAAAACAAACCCCATAAAAGAGGTTTTTACTCTTCTTTTTATGTTTACTTATTTAAATCCCCACGTATATTTGGATACGGTTCTTTTAATAGGAGGAATCGGAGCAAATTTAGAAGAAAATGCAAAAATCTTTTTTGTTTTTGGCTGTGCAGGTGCTTCAGCTCTTTGGTTTTTTCTATTGGGATACGGGGCAAGACTTCTAATTCCTTTATTTAAAAAACCTTTAACTTGGAAAATTTTGGATATTATAATTGCAGTATTGATGTTGTATATTGCTTACTCATTAAAAGATTTAATAGTATTATAAAGGTTTTATTTGACAAGTATTGAAAATATCGGATGTTTTAAAACAATTTTAGACCCATATAACGGAATCACGATAGATTCTAAAGATTTACCTCTATTATTAACTCAATTTGAGAAAAATCTTGAGCTTTTGATAGAAGAGGTCAAAAACAGAAGAAATCTTATCTGGATATATATAGATATAAAAAAAGCAGAATTTATATCAACTGCTACAAAAAAAGGATTTTTTTTCCACTCTTGCGGTGAAGATTATATTTTATTGGTAAAAAGATTAAAGAAAAATGCAGTTATCCCAACAGCAGCCAATCACACTTTAGGAGTAGGGATAGTAGTAATAAACGAAAAAAATGAATTACTTGTAGTAAAAGAGAAAATTTCGAATGTAGGATATAAAATTCCTGGAGGTCATATCGATGATAAAGAGATGATTACAACAGCTGCTCTTAGAGAAGTTTATGAAGAAACTGGAATAAAAATCGAATTTGAAAAGATAATCTCTTTAGGACACTTCTATCCCCACCAATTTCATAAATCAAATTTGTATGTTTTATGTTTGGCAAAACCTTTAAGTTTGAAAATTGATATAAAAGACACCTATGAAATTCTGGATGCAAAATGGGTAGATGTGGATGAGTATTTAAAAGATGAAAATGTTCATGATTATTCAAAAGCGATTGTTCAAACAGCTTTGGAAAACAAAGGATTTATAAAAACAAATCAAGAAACACTAACTCATATAAAAAAAGATTTTGAACTCTTTTTTCCAATTACAAGTTATAAGGATGTATAATACATCACAAAATTTTAAAAGAACCATTTAAAAGGACAGAAATGAAAAAAATAATCTCAACAAAAAAAGCTCCTGATGCAATAGGACCGTATAATCAAGCATCTGCATTTGAAAATTTAATTTTTACTTCAGGTCAAATTGCTTTAAATCCTGAAACTATGGAAATAGTTGAAGGTGGAGTAAAAGAGCAGTCAACACAAGTTATGGAAAACTTAAAAGCTGTATTAAATGAAGCCGGAAGCTCTTTTGAAAACGTATTAAAAACAACTTGCTTTTTAGCTGATATGAATGATTTTGCTGCATTCAATGAAATTTACGGTGAATACTTTGAAGCTGCAACTGCTCCAGCTAGAAGTACGGTTGCTGTTAAAACACTTCCAAAAAACGTATTTGTTGAAGTAGAAGTAATAGCTTATAAAAACTAGAAGAGTTCTTCTAGTTTTTTAAACTCAAACTAACTCTTTGTTTTTCTAAATCTACATCTAAAATTTTTATATTCTCCAAGTTTTGATTTATACTTAAAACTTCGCTTGGATGAGAGATTCTTTTATTGCTTATTTGTGAAATATGAAGTAGGGCATCATTTTTAAGTCCTATATCTACAAAGGCTCCAAAGTCTGTTATGTTTCTAACAATACCGCTTAGAGTGTCGCCTTGCTTTAAATCCTCGATTTTAGTTATATCACTTGCAAATTTTACTTGATTAAACTCTTCTCTTACATCATATCCAGGACGGTTTAACTCAGTTACAATATCTCTTACTTTTACTATTGAGATATTAAGTTCCTTTGCAACTTTTTCATAATCTTGAAGATTTAGCTCTTTTATCTCATAATTTTTTTGGATTTTTTTTGCTATCTCATAATCTTCGGGGTGAATAGAGGTATTGTCAAAAATTGATTCACCGTCTTTGATTCTAAAAAAACCGACACTTTGTTCATAAGCTTTCTCTCCTAAGCCTTTTACTTTCAAAAGTTGGGTTTTAGTAGAAAATTTACCTATTTTCTCTCTGTATTCAACTATATTTAAAGCAAGTTTTTCAGAGATTCCTGAGACAAAAGATAAGAGTTTGTATGAGGCTGAATTTAAATCAACTCCAACTTTATTTACCAAATCCACCGTAATATTTTCTAGCTTTTGACCTAACTCTTTTTGATTTACATCGTGTTGATATTGTCCAATTCCAAGTGATTTTGGGTCAATTTTTACCAAAGCAGCCATAGGATCTCGCAGTCTGCTTGCAATTGAGATTGCTCCTCTTATTGTAACATCTAAGTTTGGATATTCCATACTTGCTATTTTTGAAGCAGAGTATACACTTGCACCTATTTCACTAACTATTGCATAGTTTATATTTAAACTCTTTTCTTCTATTAGGTTTGCTATAAAAGAGGCTGTCTCCCTTGAAGCAGTACCGTTTCCAATGGCAATTGCAGTAATGCTGTATTTTTTGATTAAATCTAAAACTATTTTTGAGGAGTTTATTATATCCTCTTTTGGTTTGGTTGGATAGATAACATTTGAGTTTAGATATTTTCCGTCTTTATCTATAACTGCAAGTTTACAACCTGTTTTATATCCGGGATCCATACCAAGTATAATTTGATTTACCAAGGGTGCTGTTAGAAGTAATTCTTTTAGGTTTTTGCCGAATAGTTCGATTGCCTCTTTTGATGCTTTCTCTTTTAATGTTGCTAAAACTTCTCTTTTCAGACTTGGAAGAAGGAGTCTTTTTAGTCCATCTTTGTAAGCTTCAAAAACCAACTCTTTGGAAGAGTTTGCCCATGAAGGGATTTTATATTTTTTTATATTTTCTAAAATATGGTTTTCATCTATTTGAACTTTTACGTTTAACTGCTTCTCTTTTTCTCCTCTTAATATTGCAAGAGTTCTATATGATTTTATATATTTTATCTTCTCATTTTGTTCTGCAAAGTTTGAGTAAACTCCATTTTTATCAAACTCTTTTGCCTCTTTTATCTCTAAAGTCCCCCAGTTTAAAAGAAGATTTCTTAAAACCTCTTTTGACTTAAAATCATCTGCATATCTTTGGGCAATAATATCTTTTGCGCCGTTTAGTGCCTCATTAATAGTTTGAATATCTTTATTTAAAAAGTTTTGGGCTTTTTTATCTATCTCTTCACGGGTATATTTCATACAGTGAATTATATTTGCCAAAGGTTCAAGACCGTTTTCTATTGCTTTTGTTGTTCTTGAAGATTTTTTTTCTTTAAAAGGAGCATATATATCTTCCAAAACTTGTAGCGTTTGGGCTTCATCTAGGGCTTTTTGAACTTTTTCATTAAGGAAGTTTTTCTCAAGTAGAAGATTTTTTATCTCCTCTTTTCTTTCAAAAACTTTTTTTGAGTAGTTAAAAATTTCTTCAAAGGCTCTTAATTCTTCATCTGTTGCACTGTTTGTCAAATCTTTTCTATAACGTGCAATAAAAGGGATAGTACACCCTTCATCTAAAAGTTTGATTATATTTTCAATAACTTTTTTGTTAAGAGATGTTTTTTCTTGCAGTAGTTCTAATAAAGCATTAGTCAAGAACTACTTCCTTATAATCACTTCTTGTATTTTTTAAAGGTCTGTTGCTTTGTGCTCTAACTGTATATACAAAAGAGATTTTAGGTTTATCTGTTATATTTTTACTTGCATGGTGCAGAGTTTTACAATGAAAAAGAACAATATCTCCTTTTTCTAAATTTTGGTGAACTCTTTTCTCTATTATTTTTTTATTTTCTTCATGTTCATCCAAAAAGTTTGATACTTTATCAAACCTATCTTTAGAAAAATTCATTTTATGTGTTTTTGGAATAAATTCAAGCAAACCATTATCTAAAAATTCATCATCAAGTGCCAGCCATACAGAGACTAAATCATCATTTTCAAAGTGCCAGTAACGTCTGTCTTGATGCCAAAAAGTTCTTGTACTCTCATGGGGCATTTTTGTCATAATAGAGTTATGGTGGGCTAAAGTTAAAACAGGAGTATCATTTAATATTTGTTTTAACATAGGTCTTATCTCTTTATTTGTCATCCACTCTTTGAAAATCTCTTCTCTATCGTAAACTTGTCTTAATCTTCTAACTGTGATTTTATTTTCATCAAGATGCATATACTCTTGTTCGCTCTCTATTGGAGCCTCTTTTTTTTCAAGATGAACTTTTGCTTTTTCTAAAATTTCGTCACAATACTCTTTTGAAACAAAGTTTTTTATCACTAAAAAACCGTTGTCATTAAATTCTTTTAACTCTTCTTGGGTAAGTTGCATTTTATCTATTCCATACTAGTTTAATTTTAGGGTGTAATTGTACTTTAGTTTTCATATTAGCAAGGTTAAATTTGTTAAAATTATTTTTATCATAATTTAAAATTATATTAATAGTGACAATCTATATTATTTTTTAAATATTTATCTAAGTATCTATTCTCTATAATTTTGTCATGCATGGAAATTGATTAAAACATTATCAAAAAGGAAACTAAATGAAAAAGTTTTTATCAGTAGCGGCTTTAGGTGCTTTTCTTTTCTCTTCAAGTGCAATAGCAGGAGAAAATAAGGGGTTAAACGTAGTTCTTACGGCAAAAGATGCTCAAACTCAAATGATGGCAATGGTTCTGTCTATGATGACTTTGAAACAAAAAAAAGCTGTTAATATGACTTTATGTTCAAGTGCGGGAGATTTGGCAGTAAAAGGTAAAGAGAGTCCTTTATTAAAACCGAAAAACAAATCACCTAAAATGATGCTTCAAGCACTTATAAAAAGTGGGGCTAAAGTTGAAGTTTGTCCTCTTTATTTACCCAATGCAAA
Source organism: Halarcobacter anaerophilus (assembly GCF_006459125.1). Taxonomy (NCBI): domain Bacteria; kingdom Pseudomonadati; phylum Campylobacterota; class Epsilonproteobacteria; order Campylobacterales; family Arcobacteraceae; genus Halarcobacter; species Halarcobacter anaerophilus. Next base: position 2,560,088 of record NZ_CP041070.1, on the reverse strand, counting down.
TTTAGATAAATCTGTTTTACTAGAGGGAATAAATGTTGCAAAACCTCAAAATGTAGCTAAAGAGCTATTAAACAACGAATATTCAACACTAAGTTATTAAAATAGGCAGTTTAAGGGGATTTTCCTCTTAAACTACAGCTATTATATTTTCAATCAATTTTAGCTATACTATTTTTAAAAAATTTTAAGGTTAATAAAAGTGCTTGAAGAAGAGTTAGATGTAGGTAAAAAAATAAAAAGTTTAAGAACTGCAAAAAATATGCCGGCAAAACAGCTTGCAGGTGAAGCCGGAATATCTTTCGGTATGCTGTCTCAACTGGAAAAAGGTTCTACTCAAGGCTCTGTTGAGACATTAAGAAAAATAGCAAAAGTACTTGACGTAACTTTGGCACATCTTTTTACAAACAACAAAGAAGAAGAGTTGGCTATAACTTCTGAAAATTTGGAAAATGAAAAATCATATGTGGTAAGAAAAAACGAGAGAAAAAAAATCTCTTTTCCCGATCCTTTATATACATGTGAATTGCTTGTTCCTGATTTGCAAGGTGAAATAGAACTTTTACAAGTAAATATGGAACCAAATAGAATTACCGAGGATGTAATTCCCCATACTAAAGGTGGGGAAGAGTGTGATTATGTTCTAGAAGGTGAAATTGTTGTTACTTTAAGAAAAAAAGAGTTTCTTCTTAAAAAAGGAGATTCAATAAGATTTAATCCTGAAATTCCCCATAAAATAGAGAACAGAAGTTCTTTTAAAGCCTCTTATTTATCTGTAATTACTCCTGTCTCTTTTTAGTAAAAAAGAAGGATTTATATCCTTCTTCTTTAAAATTTTATTGCTTCATAAGGAATCTTCAAACTTTCGGCTACTGCTTTATTTGTTAATTTCCCTTCATAAGTATTTAATCCGTTTGATAAGTGAATATCATCATGAAGAGCTTTTTCTAAACCTTTGTTTGCAATAGCCAAACCATGATTTAATGTAGTGGCAGTTAATGCCAAAGTTGATGTTAATGATACTGCTCCTGGCATATTTGCAACACAATAGTGTACTACATCGTTTACAATATATGTTGGATTATCATGATATGTGGCTTTTGATGTTTCAAAACATCCACCTTGATCTATGGCAACATCTACTAAAACAGAATTTTTCTTCATAAGTTTTAAATCCTCTTTTTTGATTAGTTTCGGAGTTGTTGCACCGGGGATCAATACGGCACCGATTACCAAATCTGCTTCTTTTATAGATTTTATAAGATTTGTTTTATTAGAAAAAAGCGTTGTTACTTGTGAGCCGAATAAATCATCATAAAAAGCTAATCTTGAAGCTGAAATATCAAGTACGGTTACGTTTGCACCTAATCCTACTGCCATTTTACAAGCATTTAGTCCTACTATACCTCCCCCTACAATTACAACATTACCTCTTTGTACACCCGGAACTCCTCCTAATAAAACTCCTCTTCCTCCAAAAGGTTTTTCTAAAAATTTAGCTCCTTCTTGAACTGCCAGTCGTCCTGCAATTTCACTCATTGGTGTTAAACACGGAAGACCTCCTTGATTGTTTGTTATTGTTTCATAAGCTACTGCTTTTATTTTTTTATTTAGCAACATTTCAGCTTGAGGTCTGTCTGCTGCAATATGTAAATAGGTATATAAAATTTGCCCTTCATGAAAGTATTCATACTCTTGGGGAAGAGGTTCTTTTACTTTTACAATCATTTCACTTTCATCAAAAATCTTCTTTTTATCTTCAACAATTGTTGCTCCTGCTTTTTCATATTCACTATTTTCAAATCCTGCACCTGTTCCAGCATCTTTTTCAACAAAGACGGTATGACCGTTTTCTACATAGGCTTCAACACAACTTGGAGTCAATCCGACTCTGTATTCATGGACTTTAATCTCTTTTACTAATCCTATTTTCATCATTTATCCTTTTTAATTATATTAAATTTATAAAAGAATAACACAATATATTTAATTAAATTAAATAATAATGTAGAAAATATATACAATATTTTAGTTTTATTAAAATATTATTTAGTATAAGTAAATTATTTTATAAAGATTAAAGGATAAAAAAGAGTTGCTGTTTTAGTTTTGAGGTTTCTCATATTATAACCTTAATTTTGTAATTTAATTTTACGGTTATAATATAAGTAATTTAGTTTTTTGTATTAAGGGTGTACTTCTTTTAAAGCATCGGCAATAGAAGTAATAGTTTTTACGGTACAAACACCTGCTCTTTCAAGAGCTGTATATTTCTCTTGGGCTGTTCCTTTGCTTCCGTCTATAATTGCTCCTGCATGTCCCATTCTTTTCCCTTTAGGTGCAGTAACACCTGCAATATAAGATACAACGGGTTTTGTAATATTTGATTTAATATATTCAGCTGCCGCTTCTTCTTTTGCTCCTCCGATTTCTCCAATCATTACGATTGCTTTTGTTTCATCGTCTTCTTCAAACATTTTTAGGATATCTATAAAATCGGAACCTGGAACAGGATCTCCTCCGATTCCGACACAAGTGCTTTGTCCAAATCCTGCAAGAGTTGATTGATTTACGGCTTCATAAGTTAGAGTTCCCGAACGAGAAATAATTCCCACGCTTCCTGGCATATGAATTGATTCAGGCATAATTCCCATTTTACATTGATTTGGAGTTATTACCCCCGGGCAGTTTGGACCTATAAGTCTAGAACCGTTTAAATCAACGGCAGCTTTAACATCTAACATATCAATTGTAGGAATACCTTCTGTTATACAAACAATAGTCTCAATCCCGTTCTCACTTGCTTCTATAATAGCATCTTTACAAAAAGGTGCAGGAACATAGATAATTGAAGCATTTGCTCCTGTTAATCTTTTTGCACATTCAACCGTATTGTAAATGGGAAGATCTAAATGTCTTTGTCCCCTTTTACCGGGAACTACACCGCTTACTACAGTTGTTCCGTATGCTATTGCTCTTTGGGTATGAAAACTTGCCTGTGAACCTGTTAGACCTTGTACTAATACTTTTGTATTTTTATCAATTAAAATAGCCATTAGTTAGTCCCTTTTGTAAGTTCAATAATTTTTTGTGCAGCTTTATCCAAGTCAGCCTCTTCATATACGGATACGCTAGATTCTCTAATCAATTCTAATCCCTCTTTTGCATTTGTTCCTTCAAGTCTTACAACAATAGGTACATTTAAATCCATCTTTTTTGCGGCTTCTATAATACCTGAGGCAATAACATCACATCTTACAATTCCACCGAAAATATTTACCAAAATACCGTTTACTTTTTCATCTGATAATATAATTTCAAAAGCTTCGATTACTCTTTTTTCATTTACGCTTCCGCCCACGTCCAAAAAGTTTGCGGGGTTGGCTCCATGAGCTTTGATTAGATCCATTGTTGCCATTGCAAGACCCGCACCGTTTACCATACAAGCAATGTTTCCGTCTAGTGAAACGTAATTTAGGTCAAGTTTTTCAGCTTTCAGTTCTCTTGCATTTTCTTGGGTTTCATCTCTGATTTCATTTATTTTAGGTTGTCTATATAGTGCCGAATTATCTACGGAAGCTTTTCCGTCAAGACATAAAAGTCTTCCTTGTTTTGAAACAACTAAAGGGTTTACTTCAATTAAAGATAAATCATTTTTTACAAACATTTTATACATTTTTTGCATTAAATCAATCATTTGGGCACTTAGTGTTTTATCTAATCCTAAATCATCACAAATCTGTCTACATTGTGCAGGCATTATTCCTACTACAGGGTTAATTGCATTTCTTAATATTTTTTCAGGATGTTTTTGAGCAACCTCTTCAATCTCAACACCACCTTCACTGGAAGTTATTATCATAATTCTTTGGGTAGTTCTGTCAACCATAAAAGCTATATATATCTGTTTTTCTACATCACAAGGTTGTTCTATATAGATAGAGTTTATAGGCTGTCCCTCTTTTGTAGTCTGGTGGGTTACAAGTTTACTTCCAAGTAGTCTTCTAACTTCTTCATTAGCCTCTTGCTTTGACTCAGCTACTACTACTCCTCCGGCTTTTCCTCTTCCTCCTGCGTGAACTTGTGCTTTAATAACCCATCTATCTCCGCCTAATCTTCTTAATATATCATCAAGTTGAGAGGGGTGAGTTAAAAGTTTACCCTTGGTTGTTGGAATATCATATTTCCTAAATAAATTTTTTGTTTGATATTCATGTAAATTCATAATTTTCCTATAAGTTTTTGATTACTGATTCTTGTGTTTTAAATAGATGTTTATACCAAAATAATAATATAAGTGTGCTTAAGTAAAATATAAGTATTTTATATCTTGAAGAGGTGAAGAGGAGGAGCCTCTTCACTAATAAAGAGTTATAAAACCGGAGATTTAATAACCATCATTTTTTCGTTAGACATATCTTCCATAACGTGAGGAACACCACCAACACCGATACCACTCTCTTTAGCACCGCCAAACGGCATCCAGTCAACTCTAAATGCAGTATGGTCGTTAACAATAACAGCAGTACCGTTTAACTCTTTAACACATTTTAAACAAGTATCAATGTTTTTACTAAATACAGCTGCCTGGAAAGAAACGTTAAGTGAATTTGCTTTAGCAATAGCATCGTCAATGTCACTATAAGAATAAACGCAAACAACAGGTCCAAATACCTCTTTTTTAGAAACAATAGAATCCTCAGACGGATTTAAAAGAACTGTAGGTTCATAACAAGATTTAGAGATTCTTTTACCACCTGTTAAAACTTTAGCACCTTTTTCAATAGCTTCATTTACCCACTCTTCAACTCTGTCAACTTCCCCGTTGTTAACTAAAGGACCAACTTCAGTTTTAGGATCTAACTGATTTCCAACAACAAGTTTAGAAGCAACAGCAGCAAGTTTAGTTGCAACTTCATCTACAATTGACTCATGAACGAAAACTCTTTGAACAGAGATACAAACTTGACCGGCATGATAAAAACCACCTTTAGCCAAATCAGGAATCATAGCATCAATGTCGGCATCTTTAGCAACAATAACAGGAGCAACACCACCGTGTTCCAAAGCAACTCTAGTACCAGGAGCAACTTTTGAACTTAAATACCAACCAACAGAAGCAGAACCGATAAATGTTAAGAAAGAAGTTTTAGGAGAAGTTGCTAAATATTCACTTCCTTTTCTATCACAAACAATACCTTGAGCCCAACCTTCAGGAAGACCGGCTTCTTTTAACATCTCAACAACTTTAAGTGCAGACATCGGAGTTTGCGTTGCAGGTCTGATAATAACAGGACAACCAACAGCAACAGCAGGGATAACTTGTCCTATAGCAAGATTCATAGGGTGGTTAAAAGCAGAGATTGCAACAGCAACACCTATAGGTTCTTTAAAAGTATAAGCAATTCTATTTGCAGAAGTAGGAGTTTGACCCATAGAGATCTCTTTCCCTTCATAAACACCTAAATGCTCAATAGCAAGTTTAACACTGTTGATAGCTCTTAAAACTTCAACCTTAGAATCAACGTAAGGTTTACCGCCTTCACTTGCACAAAGTTTAGTAAGATCTTCAACTTGAGAAGACATAATTTCAACAAGTTTTTCTAAAATTTCTACTCTTTTATATCTAGGAATCCAGTTTTTTCTATCTAAAAAAGTTTTGTGAGCTAAATCTAATGCTGCTTCAACTTCTTCTTGTGTATTAAATGGAACTGTCCCTACTACGCTATCATCATATGGTGATGTTACTTCTATTGTACTACTCATTTTATTCTTTCTCCTTATAAAATTTTTTTATTATAATAAACACTGTTTTTTAGCTAGTAACTCATTTAAAATTGAGTGATTTAAAGAGTAATCTACCGCTAAGTCGATTAAATGCACACCTTTACCGTTAACGCATTCAGTTAAAGTTTTTTCAAACTCTTCGCAAGATTCAGGTCTGTGTCCTGTTGCTCCGTAGCTTTCTGCATATTTAACAAAATCAGGATTACCAAGGTCAAGACCGAATGTATCAAATCCCATTCCTGTTTGTTTCCATTTAATCATTCCGTAAGCGTTATCGTTTAATATAATAACAGTTAAATCTAAACCTAATCTTACAGCTGTCTCTAATTCTTGTGAATTCATCATAAATCCACCGTCTCCACAAACTGCAACTACTTTTTTATCAGGGTTTACCATTTTTGCCGCCATACCAGATGGAAGACCTGCTCCCATTGTAGCAAGTGCATTGTCAAGTAAAAGTGTATTTGGTTTTGCACATCTATAGTTTCTTGCAAACCAGATTTTATATACTCCGTTATCAAGAGTTACGATATCTTCTTCATCTAATGTTTGTCTAATAGTTCTTACTGCTCTTTGAGGTAAGATAGGGAATCTTGTATCACCGAAATATTTAGAAAGTCTTGTTCTAATTTCATCTGCCATTCTAACATAGTAATCAAAATCCCAATGTTCTTGTTTTGAAATTGCATAAGTGATTTGTTGCATATTAGAAGCAATATCACCGATTAGATCCATTTGTGGGAAATAAGTATCATCAACTTCTGACGGGAAGTAGTTAACATGGATAACTTTTGTTGCATCTGGTTTATTTTCCATAAAGAAAGGCGGTTTTTCAATTACATCATGTCCTACATTGATTATCAAATCTGCTCTTTCAATTGCGCAGTGAATAAAATCATCTTTTGATAATGCTGCAGTACTTAAACATAATTTATGATTTTCATCAATTACACCTTTACCCATTTGAGTTGAGAAAAACGGAATACCTGTTTCATTAACGAAGTTAGTTAAAGCATCACCTATTCTTCTTCTGTTTGCACCTGCTCCAACTAATAAAAGAGGTCTTTTTGCTTTTTCAATTCTTTTTACAGCTTCTAAAATAGCTGTTTTCCCTGCATATGGGTATCTAAAGTTTTTTACCGGATAAATATTGTCTTCTGCTTCTTCTGCCGCAATATCTTCAGGTAATTCAAGATGAACTGCACCAGGTCTTTCAGTTGTTGCAATTTTAAATGCATCTCTAACCATAGATGGAATATTATTTCCGTTTACTATCTGTTTTGCATATTTTGTCATAGGTTTCATCATTCCGACAATATCAACTATCTGGAATCTACCTTGTTTTGATTTTTTGATTGGTTTTTGACCTGTAATCATCATCATCGGCATACCGCCAAGTTGTGCGTAAGCTGCCGCTGTAGCAAAGTTAGTAGCTCCAGGTCCTAAAGTTGAGATACATACTCCTACTTTACCTGTTAATCTTCCGTATGTTGCAGCCATAAAACCTGCACCTTGTTCATGCCTTGTCAAAATAAGTTTGATTTGTTTTGATTTTCTCAGTGATTCTAGTAAATCTAAGTTTTCCTCGCCCGGGATACCAAAAATATATTCGACACCTTCGTTTTCTAACGCTTTTACAAATAAGTCAGATGCTTTCATCTTATCTCCATTTTTATTTATTAAATTATACTGAGGATTTTCACACAATTTATTTTAAATTGATGTTAAGTATTATAATTATGTAACCACTTTATACCAATTTTGATCTAAATGCGAAATTTCGACACAATCGCTTTTATAATATTACATTTCCTTTAAGATATTTATTTAACGTTCTTTTATAATATTAAAAAAATATATTTTTTATATGGAATTTAAATTATATTAAAAAAGTGAAAAAGAGGAGTTAAATATCCTCTTTTATAGCTTTTATATCTTCAATTTTTTCAAGATATTCTAATTTTTTTGATTCAACAAATTTTATTCTGTCTTTATTTATTTCTATATATTGGTTTTTAGAGTATTGTGATATCTTAAATAGATAATTTCTTTTTGAAGTTAAAAAATCTTCAATTTTTTCGAATCCGAAATTTGCTTTTAATTTTGTTAATATTTCATCTTCTCTTGGATGATAAATAGAGAATTTCGTAGGCTCTTTTTCATATAATTGGACTGATTCGGCAATTTGTTGTTCAAAGTGTGCAATTGTTGCTTGGGTTGTTTGGATATATGAATAAGATAAAGCTCCGTTAAAGTAAGCAAACTTTTTTCTAAGTGCAGAGATATTTTCCAAAATTGCTCTATGAAAACTTTTTAATACATTTTCATATACTTTTGCTGCAAAGTGCCGTGTTGAAGAAAACTCCATATCAGAAGCAATTTCCCTGTGTTTTTTTAGCTGTTCATAAGGTTCTTGCCATCTGTGGATTTTTTGTTTTATATTTCTGTAAACATTTCTATAGGCTTCATTTGTATCAAGTTCGACTTGTTTTAACTCTTTTATTGCTCTTTTAAACATTTTATCTATTGTTTGATCGTCATAAAAAAGAACTTTATATACATTGTCTGAATCTATCCAATAGGTTTCATATTCAATTTTTTCAAAACTGTCTTTTTTTAAAAAACCGTTTTTTCTTTCAAATCTCGAAGCTTTTTGTTTTTTTATATTTTTATAGGTTTCATGAGCCATTTTTTCCATAATAACTTCTAATGAATTATAAACGGAAAAGAGCTCTTTTGAGTATCTTTTATGGATATCGTCAAAACTTTCCAAAACATCGTCTTGGGCATTTTTAAGTATTGATATCAAAGAATCATATACTGCAATTATTGTTTCATACTCTTTTATTAAAATATCACAAATACCTCTTAAATCTTTTTTTATAGCATACTCTTTTGATTCTTGAGCCTGGGGTCTTATTGTATTTTCAATAAAATCCAAAACTTTTAAGATATTTGATTCTTCTAATAGTTTTGTATTATCCGTTGAGTCTGTTTCTTGAATTTTTTGGACTTTTCTTTTATATTCATTAAAATCTTTTTCAAAAAAATTCAGAGATTTAACATCATTAACTCTTAAATCCTCTTTGAATTTTTTTATAAATTTTTCATATTCGTCATGAATTAAAATATCGCTGTGTGCAGCTCTTGATTCAAGTGCCATTTTGGCTGAAATAGGAACTACTTCGGCAAAATATTTATCAAACTTTTCACTTATATATTTTGTTGTTGTTTCTATTTGTTCTTTAGTAAATTTATCTTTTTGATTTAAGACGCACAAAGATTTATTTTTAAAATGTTCCATATACTCTTCTAAAACTTGAGCTTCAGACATTTTCCCCGCATTATCAATTAACGTTAGCCAGATAATTCCGCCTACGTCTCTTAATACTCTTCTTGTAGTATCCGTGTCACTTTGAGATTGGGAATTAAGTCCCGGAGTATCGACAAAAGAGATATCTTTTAAAATATCCATAGGGGCATATAAAGTTAGATATTTTATTTCACTCATTTCATTTTTTCTTTGGTCTGTGAAATCCGCAATAGCTTCAATAGGAGCATACTCTTGGGCTCCTGAGTAGTAAGTAATTTTTAATTTATACTCTTCGCCGTAATTTATAAAATTAACTTTTGATGTAACAGGAGTAATTCCCGTAGGAAGAATATTTTTTGAAAGCAGGGCATTTAGAAATGTAGATTTACCTGAAGAAAATTGACCTGTAATTGCTACTTCCATCGGATATCTGGCACGTCTGATTTGTTTGTCTAAAATATTTCTTAGTTGGATTGAAGGAAGGAATTTACTATCTAAAAGTTTCGCTCTGACTCTTTTGATATCTCCTGTTATTCCTTTTTCAAACTCCTCTTCTTTTTGGATAAATTTATCATTATACTCTTTTATAAAACTACTTAAAATACTCATGCTTTAAGTCCTTTCATAACTGATTCAAGTCTTTTTATTTTTTTATGTATATCCATAGTTACTACTTCTTTGTTTTTCTCTTTTTCTTCGAAGTTTTCAATTCTGTCTTGGAGCAGTTTTTCATCTTTTTTTAATTTGTGTTCAAATACATTTAAAGGTTCGGCAATAGCTCTAAAAAAGTTCTCAATCAGCATTTCGGAGATTTTTTTTGCTTTCTCTTTTATTGTTTTTTCAATAGAACTAAATTCTTCTTTTATTTGAGTCTCTATTGCCCTGTCAAATTCTAAGAGTTTGCTCTGTTTTGTATCTTTTAGCTCTTTTAATATTTTATTTATAAGTAGTTGGTTTGAAGAGGTTAAAAATCCTGATTTGAAATCATCTTGGAAAAAGCCTCTTGCATCGAAATTATCGTTTTTATGCCCCATTACAAAACCTAAATCTTGATATTTCTGTTCACAAATCTCTCCAATACTTTGAGATTTTTTAATAAATTTATATCTATAGTCTCTTATTATGTCAATAATACCGTCTTTTATTGCTGTTTCGACAATGGTTTTGATTCTACTGTTCTCAGGTTTTCTTTTATCTTTTTCTAAAGAGTATTTTACATCATTAAAAACTCTTTGTTTTATAATATTTTGCAATTCGATTAATTCACTTGAAAGAAAAGCTTCTAAAGTTTCTAAATAGTTTGTTGCATCACTTTTATATAAATTTATATCCTCTTTTAAAGAGGCAAAGATTCTTTTATTTGTATCTTTTTTCTTTGTAAACTCTTCTAAATCTTTTAATAATTCATCTTTTGATTTTGAAAGCAATACCAATTCATAGTTAAAAGATTTAAGCTCTTTTGTAATTATTTTTTGTAATTGTATTAGGGCACTTTTTATAATTAAATCTGATTTTGAAGAGTCAGCTCCGAACAGGGTTTCGTTTAAATAATCTTCAATTTCCAAAATTCCCGTATCTTCAAGATTAAAACCGTTTTTTATTGCCTCTTCACTTCTTCCTGTTCTATGATAAAGCGCCATTTTCCCCGAAATAGGGATAAATTTTATATGCTCCAATATATAATTTAGTTTGCTGTCTTTATTTTGTGCTTTAAGTTGTCTTTGAATTGATGATTTCGTATAGTTTATTACTTCTTCTAGTTGCTCTTTTGTAACGGTGTCTGCTCTTGTAATTACTATTAAAAGTTTTGTTATATTTTGATAGAGCAGGGCATCAATGATAAATTCTACATCTTTTAATGTCGCACTTTGGCTTACATTCATTAGATGAATCATCAAATCACAATCTGAAATATACTCTTTTGTAATCTCTTCTCTTTGTATTACAGGATCGTCTAATCCGGGAGTATCTACAATTTCGATACCTTCACTTAAAAAATTTAGGTCTGATCTAAGTTCTACATATTTTACAAGGTTGCATTTTTTTCCGCTGGCTTCAGCAGAAGTATATGAGGCAAGGCTGTTTATATTTACCTCTTCGCTTAAAGAATCCTCTTTTATTAAATCGCTTAATTTATCACCGAATACTTTTTTTGTTTCATCTACAAAATCTTTTATAGATTTTATTTCATTTGCACTCTGCTCAATTTTTTGCCATTCTTCTTTATTCCAGTAAAATACTTTTGCACTTGGTTTACCGTGTTTTACGATTGTTAAATTTGCAGTTTCCGGAACAACTGCACTTCCTAAAATCTCTTGTCCCATCAGGGCATTTAACATTGTTGATTTCCCTGCATTCATAACACCCGTGATACCGATAGAAAACTTTTGGTTTGAGAGGTAGTTTGAAGTCTCATCTAATTCTTTTTTAAAATCATCTGTTATAAAAATTGATTTAAGTTCTAAAATAAGATCGTCAAGTTCGTTTTTGGCTTCTTTGAAAGGTTTTTTTTCATCTACTTTTAATTCATCTTCAACATCTATTTCATCATCGCAAGACGCAAGCTCTTTTGGATCAAAGAGTGAAATCAATTTGTTATATTCAAATTGTCCTATTATATTTTCATTTTTAAGATATTCAAAACTTTCATGCATTCTCTCAATATTACAATTTCTTGAATCATTTTCAATTGCATCAATTAAACAAAATTGTAATTGATAGAGTTCATCCAGGTTTTTTACCTCTTTATTTGTTATTTTAGATACAAGTTTTTTAAAACTGTCAAGAGTAATAAATTTTTCATAATCTCTTCTTGTGGCACTTAAAACTAAAGAGGCTATATCAAAAAACTCATCTTTATCTTTATTTTCATTTGTACCGTATGTGGAAGTTTGTTCAATATCATTTATTCCATGATATAATAAAAAATAGTCTTTTTCTAAACTCAAATTATCAACCTTTTTATATCAAAAACATAATAATAGCCTAGCAATATGACTTTAATAAGGCTTTTATATTTAATAATCATTAAATAAATATTAGATTTTTAAATTAATTTTTTTAGCTCTAAAATAGAAAAAGTCAATCACTCCAAAGAGTAATTGACTTTTTTTACATCAATTATATGAGAGGAATCCTCTCATATAATTATCTAAGAGCAACTAATTTTCTTCTTAGATATGCTATCTTATTTTGTAACGGTAAGTGTTTTGGACAATGATCTTCACAAGCCATTAATGACATACATCCAAAGATCCCGTCATCATCACCGATTAATTCATAATAATCATCGGCTGTTCTCTTATCATGAGGATCGATTTCAAATCTTGCAACTCTGTTTAATCCAACAGGTCCTACGAAATTTGGTCTCATAAGCATTGTACCGCATGAAGCTACACAAATTCCACACTCAATACATCTATCTAACTCAAATGTGTCATTTGCAACTTCAGGATCAATTCTGTCTTCAAGTTTTGAAATATCAACTTCATGGTCTGAGTGAACCCAAGATTCAACTCTTTTACTCATACCGTCCATCCATTTACCTGTATTTACAGATAAATCTTTAATAAGTTCAAATGCAGGCATTGGAAGAAGAGTTAATTTCCCTTCAGGATAGTTTGCAATAAGCGTTCTACAAGCAAGTGTAGGTTTACCGTTTACAACCATACCGCAGCTTCCGCAGATTCCTGCTCTACAAACGAAGTCAAAAGATAAATCCGGATCTAGATTTTCTCTAATATAATTTAATGCTATAAAAAGAGTCATTCCCGATGTCTCTTCTAGTTTATAATCCACATAGTGAGGTTTTGAAACTGCACTTCTTGGATTAAATTTAAGTACGGAAATAGTTATTTCTCTACCTTTTTGTGTACTCATTATTTATCTCCTGCTCTTTCATTTTTATCTTTGTAGTTCATTGGTAATTCAAAAGGCATTAATGTGTCTTGAATTTCGTATCTGTCTTTTCCATCTGCTTCCATTTTCTCTCTAATAGAATCAACTTCTTCTTGTCTTTTTGCAGACAATTCATTTTCTATAATCATTCCTTTTGCCCCGTAACCTCTAAATGCCGGCGGCATTTCCATTTTCATAATGTCTAAAGGAGCATATTCAAGTGTAGGTTCTATATCATCAGGGTTTGCCCAAGTGCAAAGAGTTCTTTTTAACCAGTTTGCATCATCTCTTTTTAGGTAATCTTCTCTATAGTGTGCACCTCTAGATTCTGTTCTATCTCTTGCACCTTTTGCTACGCATAATGCAACTTTTAACATTCTTGGAACTCTGTATGCTTCTTCAAGTTCCGGATTTCCAACTCTCTCTTTTGATTTTACAGAGATATGTTTAGTTTTTTGTAATAACTCTTTTAACTCTTCAACAGCAGCTTCTAAGTGTGGGCCGTCTCTAAAGATACCAACTTTTTCATCCATGATTTCTTTCATTCTATTTTTGATTTTAAAGATATCTTCTTTTCCGTTATATGCTAAAATTTGATCTAAGTAAGCATCTTGTGCATCAACGAATTTTTGTACTGTTTTAGTTGGAATTGTTACATCGTTTTCTAAACAATAATCAGCAAAATAGTTACCGATAATCATACCTGCAACAACTGTTTCAGATACTGAGTTACCTCCAAGTCTGTTAAATCCGTGCATATCCCAACAAGCAGCTTCACCGCAAGCGAAAAGTCCGGCTAATCTACTTGATTCACCTGTTGGTTTAGTTCTGATTCCTCCCATTGAGTAGTGTTGCATTGGAAGAACAGGAGCCCAACCTTTTGGTCCCTCATCGGCAGGATCAATTCCGTTGAAGATTTGACAAATTTCTTGAACGTCTCTTAAGTTTCTTTCAATATGCTCTCTACCTAAAATTGAGATATCTAACCATACGTGATATCCGTAAGGTGAAGGAACACCTTTACCGTTTCTAATATGTTCAATCATTCTTCTACTTACAACGTCTCTACTTGCAAGTTCTTTTTTCTCAGGTTCATAATCAGGCATAAATCTGTGACCGTCAACATCTCTTAAAACACCACCGTCACCTCTACAACCTTCAGTTAAAAGAATACCTGAAGGAACGATTGGAGTAGGGTGGAACTGTACAGCTTCCATATTTGATAATGCGGCAATACCTGTTTCAAGAGCAATTGCAGCTCCTGTACCTTCGCAGATTACGGCATTTGTAGTTTGTTTAAATACTCTACCGTATCCACCTGTTGCTATACATGTACCTTTTGACACATAAGCTTCTAATTCACCCGTAATTAGATCTCTTACAACGGCACCGTAACATCTACCGTCTTCATGTATTATTGATAAGGCTTCTTTTCTATCTCTAATGTCAACATCATGTTTAAGTGCTTCATTTGCCACACCGAATAACATTGTATGTCCTGTTGCATCGGCTGTATAACATGTTCTCCATTTTTTAGTCCCACCAAAGTCTCTTGATGTGATTAATCCATGTCTGTCTTCTTCTTCCGTAATAGTCGTTTTTTTAGCATTAATAACTGCATTATGAGGACCTGCTTTAACTCTACTCCAAGGAACACCCCAAGATGCCAATTCTCTAATAGCTTTTGGTGCAGTTGTAACGAACATTCTTGCAACTTCTTGGTCACATCCCCAGTCTGAACCTTTAACTGTATCGGCAAAGTGTAAATCTTCATTATCACCTTCACTCATTTTTGAGTTACCTAAACTAGCTTGCATACCACCTTGAGCAGCTGCTGAGTGAGATCTTTTAACAGGAACTAAAGATAAAACGATTGTACTTAATCCTTTTTTCTGTGCGGCAACCGCAGCTCTAAGTCCTGCTAATCCTCCACCGATTACTAATGCATCACAATAATTAATCTTCATTATGCAACTCTCCCATTATTAATTTTATATTCCATAATTTGTGCAGTTGGAACATATCTTTCACCGATTTTACCTGCTTGTTGATTTTCATAACCTATTTTTATGTAAGCTGCAAGTGTAGCAAATCCTAAGATTAAGAAGAACCAAGTTAATGCTTTTTTCCATACTTTTAATCTTTTTCTTGTAGCTTTAGGATCTTTACCGTCAAACCAACCCCATTTAACAGCAAGTCTATACAATCCAATAGAACCGTGTAATTCAACTGCTAATAGTAAAAGGATATATAAAGGCCACATCCATGCCGACCAAACTCTCTCAGCACTTGCATAAGGACCGATTGCATCTGCATTTGTCATCATGATATATAGGTGAACTGAACCTAAGAAGAACATAGCAAAACCAGTGTATGCTTGGATAAACCATAATTTGGTATCTTCATGTCCCATACTTTTTGCATGAGCTTTAATTACTTGATATTGTTTAAAGTTTGAAGGAAGTTTTCTCATACCCATTGCAGCATGAGTAATAAATACGATGAATACGAATAATACTACACCCGATACTATTATTGGTTCTCCACCATCAAAAATAAAACTCGCCTCAAAGAATTTTGTAACGGCGTACATGAAGTCTTTACTAATTAAAATTGAAGACACTAAAAACATATGTCCCCACATAAAAAGACCTAGAAATAATCCAGTCGCACTTTGTAAATAGTCAAGTTTTGCTGGTACTCTACTCTTTTTCCCCTCTACAGTCTTACCTAAATAACCTTCTATTAGGTCACTCATTTGACATCCTTTCGTTATTAAATTTATAGTTTATTAATAGCATTATAATAGCTTAATTAGCCTTATAATGGTAAATACAATTATGTAAAAGAAATGTACAAAAATTGTACAAATTGTACATTTTTAAAGTAATAAAACCCTATTTTAGGGCTTTATAAAGTGTTAAAAAAGTATACATAATTTTAAAAAATTATGCATACATGTTACATATTAACACATCACTATTTTATCAATAATGACTGAATAGAAATTTGTGTTAAATCAATTAAAGTATCGATGTTAAGTGCAGGGATAAAGAACACTATTGCACTACCAATACCGCCTATTACCGTAAGAATTGCTAAAAATGCTATAGCATAAGTTGAGATTCTTTTGTCATTGAAATCATTTGACATACATTTTTCATTTGTAGGATAAAAATACATCATTGCAATAAGTTTAAAATAGTAATAAACCGATACAATAGTTGCCAATATTGCCAATACTGCAAGTCCTGCATATCCTGCATTAATAGTTTCCGTAAATACGTAAAGTTTTCCCATAAATCCTATTGTTGAGGGAATACCCGCAAGAGAGAACATAAATACGGTCATCATTGCAGCTAAAAAAGGTCTTTCATGAGCTAATCCTTTAAAATCATCATAAGTAACTCTTACTTTCGTTTCGGAAATAATATGAGAAACAAGACCAAATGAACCTAGTGCCGATAGTAAATAGGCTATAAGATAAAATACAATTGCATAAGCCGCATCTATATTTTTTCCTATTGCAATAAATGCAAGTAATAAATAACCTGTATGAACGATTGACGAAGCTGCAAGCATTCTTTTTATAATTTTTTGCGTAATTGCCAACCATGTACCGAATACTAAGGTTAATACTATTACTACATATATTATAGAATCCCAGAATCCTATCATAGGTTTTATATCTTGCAACATAGCTCTTAGGAAGAAAGAGAATATTGCAATTTTAAATGTAGATGCCATAAATGCAGTAATTATCATTGGCGCACCTCTATAAACATCTAATACCCATTGTTGGAACGGAAAAGCTGAAATTTTAAATAAAAATATAAATAAAATAAGTGTTAAACCAATATAAAGAAGAGGCATATCACTTATATTGTTATTTGCAATAAACGTAGCAATTTCACTTAAATTTGTTGTTTGTGTTGCTCCGTAAACCAATACTACCCCTAGAAGATAGAAAGCTCCCATAAACGAACCTAATACAAGGTATTTAAAAATAGCTTCTACTCTTCTTGAATCTTCTGAATTGTATCCAACCATAATATATACGGAGAATGATGCTATTTCCAAAGCAACATATGCTGTTATAAGCTCATTTGCATTTGCTAAAAGTAACATACCGAATAAAGAGAAGAGCAAAATTGAGAAAAACTCCCCTGTAAAATAACTTCTGTGTTGGAAATAGTGTTCTCCTATTAGAAGAGTAAACAGTGTACCTCCTATTAATAAAACATAAAAGAAGTTTGAAAAAGTATCAAATATTAAAACATTGTTAAATATCGAACTATATGGTTTTACGGAAAAAGTTTCACCGAAAGGTACAAATACAAATGCCAATGTCGCAACTAAAATTATTGATGAAACAGTAATATATGTTTTTACGGAGAATTTATTTTGATACATACTCATAAACATTAAAGCAACGGCTGCTACTAATACTGTTAATACAGGTAATATGTGAATAAACTGACTCATTTTGTTGCTCCAATTTGTAAAATATCATTTAGGTAATGGGTAACCGTAGGTTCAAATTTGTTTATAAAGATATCCGGATAAAGACCCATTAAAAATATTAAAATTATCCAAGGAGTTAAACCAATGATCTCTTTGATTTTTAAATCTCTGAATTTTAAATCTTCACCTGCTTCTCTTTTAACTAAAATTGCTCTTTGGAACATCCATAACATATATGATGCCCCTATAATAACAGTAAGAGCGGAGATATAACCTAAAGTATGGTTAAATTCATATACTCCAAAGATAATTAAAAGTTCAGAAACAAATCCGTTTGTCCCCGGAAGTCCTATATTTGCCAAAAGCATAATTGCAAATACTGTCGTAAAAATCGGAGACTGTTTAGCTAAACCGCCTAAATCTTTAATTGTTTTGTACCCTGTTTCATCATGAATAATTCCTACAAGTAAGAAAAGTGCACCTGTTGCAATTGCATGGGCAATAATTAAGTATAAAGCTCCGTTTATACCAAATTCATTAAGTGAAAAAATTCCTGCAGCTATAAAACTTAAGTGTGATGCCGAAGAGTATGCAAACATTCTTTTAAGATCATCTTGCATAAGTGCGGCAATACCGAAATAGATAAGACCAAATAGTCCTATAAATACAAACCAAGTTGAAAACTCAACATAAATATCAGGGAAAATAGGAATCATAAATCTAACAATTGCATAAACTCCAAGTTTAGCCATTATAGATGATAATAAAAATACTGCACCCGTAGGAGCATTTTTATAGGTTTCCATAATCCAAGTGTGAAGAGGGAAAATCGGGATTTTAATCGCAAATGCTGAAAGAAATGCTAAAAATAACCAAATTTTTTCATTATATGACAATGTAGTAATTTGAGTTAGTGAATCATATTGGAAAGACCAAGAACCAAACTCATTGAAATAACTAACACCAAGATATAAAATTGCTACAAACATCAAAAGTGAACCTACCATTGTATAAACGGTAACTTTTATTGTCGTAAATACTTTATCTCCAAACCCGTAAATACCTATCATTAGGAAAACAGGTAAAAGCATAATTTCCCAGAAAAAATAGAAAAGAATTACATCAAGTGATAATAAAGCTCCTGTTACACCTGTTTGAACTAAAAGCATATTTATCCAGTAACCTTTTGTTCTTCCATCCCATAATAGAAGATATGCTGTTGGAATTAAAATAGCAATCATCATTAAAATTGTTAATGAAAATCCATCAACACCAATGTAATAATTGATACCGTAAGATGAAATCCACGGAACATTTGTTACAAACTGCATTCCCGCACTTGGTTCAAAGTCAATATAGATTTTAAGTACAAGTGCCAGTATAACCGTAGTTGCAAGAAAAGCTATATTTCTTACTGTTTCTACGTGTCTTGTTGTAATCATTAAACCAAAGGCAACTACTGCTGGTAAAAAGATAATAAACGATAGTATATCTGCACTCATATTATAATCCTAAAGAAATATATAAATAGATAAATACACAACTCATACCCACAAGCATAAACAGTGCATAAAATCTTACATTTGCATTTTGAATCATTGCAACTTTTTTACCTATATTGATAAACTGGTTACAACTATTCATAATAAATCCGTCAATAATTTTCATATCAATTGTTTTATCTATAAATGAAGATAATTTTTTTAGACTTTGTATAAAAAGAACATTATAGATCTCATCAACATAGAATTTATTGGCAATTAAACCTTTTTCATCTTCCGGATTATATACATCAAAGTTTGCATATTTTTTGTAAGCTACAAAAATACCTAAAAGAGCAACAAGAACAGATACGACCATTAATATATACTCTGTTGCATGTGACATATGAACTTCAGTCGAATTTGTCTGCATAAGCCAAGTATCAACCATATGTTCTCCTCCTAATGTACTAGGAAGATTTAAAAATCCTGCTCCTACGGCTCCTATTGCTAAAATTAAAAGCGGAATTGTAATTGTTCTTGATGTATAAACATAGTTCTTAGTGTGTTTATTCGGTGCAACAAAAAGAATAAAGTACATTCTAAACATATAATAAGCTGTTAAAAATGCAGTAAATACTCCAATAGCCCAGATCAAATATTCACCCTCTTGAAAAGCTGCCGCTAAAATAGCATCTTTTGAAAAGAAACCTGAAAACGGCGGAATACCTGATATTGCAATTACTCCGATTAAAAATGTAATGCCGATAATAGGAAGCTGAACTCTGTGTTGAGCCATTTTAAAAATGTTTTGTTCATGATGTAAAGCTATAATCATACCTCCAGCTCCCATGAATAACATTGCTTTAAAGAAAGCATGAGTTAAAACATGAAAAAGTCCCGAAGAGTAAAATCCAAGTCCCACTGCAATAAACATATAACCTAATTGCGACATTGTAGAGTAAGCAAGAATCTTTTTAACATCTTGTTGTCTAGTTGCAATAATAGCAGCAAAGAGTGCAGAAAAAGCACCGATATAAGCTATAAATATCCCGATATTTTCAATTCCTGAATAAAGGAAATGAAATCTTGATACCATATAAACCCCGGCTGTAACCATTGTTGCTGCGTGAATTAATGCTGAAATAGGTGTCGGTCCTGCCATTGCGTCAGGAAGCCATACATATAATGGAATTTGTGCTGATTTACCCATAGCTCCAACGAAG
Source organism: Halarcobacter anaerophilus (assembly GCF_006459125.1). Classification (NCBI taxonomy): domain Bacteria; kingdom Pseudomonadati; phylum Campylobacterota; class Epsilonproteobacteria; order Campylobacterales; family Arcobacteraceae; genus Halarcobacter; species Halarcobacter anaerophilus. The sequence goes on along the minus strand of NZ_CP041070.1, from coordinate 2,539,923 downwards.
AGTAAAAAACCTGAAAGTGCTAAAAGAGCAGTTGAAGCATTTGAAATATTACTTTCAAGAGAACTAAAACTTAAATCAACTCCACCTAATGCAAAAAAGAGTGTTACAACACCAAGTAAAAATCCAAAGTCTCCGACTCTATTTGCAATAAAAGCTTTATTCCCTGCTAGTACGTTATCTTTATCAGTATAATAAAAAGCAATTAAAAGATAAGAACAAAGTCCTACACCTTCCCATCCTATAAATAAGATTACAGGATTGTCTGCAAGAACCAAAATCAACATTGATGCCAAGAATAGATTAAAATACGAGAAAAACTTTCCGAATCCCTCATCTTTTGTCATATAACCTATTGCATAAATATGAATTAACCAACCGACAAAAGTAACAAACATAGACATGAATATTGCCAATTTATCACCTAAAAATGCCATTGAGATATTCAAGTTTTCAATATTAAGCCAGGTAAATAACTCTTGTCTATATGTTACTTCATTATCCAGCATACTTAAAAAAAGATTTAAAGTAATCAAAAAAGCTATTAACGGTGTAATCGTACCTATAAGTGAAAAAACAAGTTCTGGAATAGGTCTTCTTTTTACATGGTAAAAATAGAAACCGGCATTTAAAATTGAACCAATTAAAGGAGCTAAAATAATCCAAACAAGAAGTGATGTATCTGTCATTATTTTTCTCCTTGGGTAAGTGTTGTAAAAATATCGGTATCTAGAGATTTTTTAGATCTGTATAAAAGTATGATTACCGATAAAAAGATTGCTGCTTCTGCCGCTGCAATTGATATAACCATAATTGTAATAATTTGTGGATCCATACTAAAATAATATCTAGCAAATGTTACAAGGAAGAGGTTTACTCCATTTAACATCAACTCAATAGACATATAGATTACAAAAATATTTCTTCTTGCAATTACACCTATAACTCCAATAGAAAAAAGAATCATAGAAACAAATGCATATGATGTTAAACTAATCATGAGTTTTCCTTTTTAGTTTTTTTTCTTTTTGCTAATACAATTGAACCTACTAATGCAACTAAAAGAAGTATTGAAATCATTTCAAAAGCTAAAATCCAATCATTATAAAGTAGAGTTCCTATTGGTTTTATATCTCCAAAATCACTTTGTACGATCTCCATATTTGCATTAGGAAGATCTGAAACTGCTTTTAGAATAACAATATTAAACGGAATCATAATAATTGCACCCAAAACTATAAGCAGATACTTTTTAGGTTCTTTTGGCAAGTTCTCTTCTTTGATATTAAGAAACATAAGCAAAAATAGAATCAGAGTCATAATTGCACCTGCATAAACAATTATTTGAACCATAAAAAGGAAAGCTGCATTTAAAAGTGCAAACATACCTGCAACAGCCAAAATTGAAATAAGTAGTCCCAAGGCTGAATACATTGGATTTTTGTAAACTAACATTGCAATAGCCCCTGTTATTGCAAAAAAACTAAGTCCTATAAAAATTATATCACTCATCATCAAAATCCTTTGAACGCTCATGCGACATAAGTCGTTCTTTATCTACTACGAAATCTTCTCTTTTACTTGCAGTGAAACTGAAAATCCCCGTATCCATTCTAATCGCATCACAAGGACAAGCTTCAACGCAATAACCGCAGAAAACACACTCCAAAAGGTCAATTTTAAACTCTTTTGGTCTCTTCTCGGCTACTCCGTCAAATCTTTCTTCGGCATCTATAAAGATACATTGGGCAGGGCAGGCAGTTGCACACATATAACATGCAACACATTTTTCACTTTCGTCTTCCCACTTTGTAAGTCTGTGTACCCCACGATATCTCTCTGTGATATCTGTAGGTTGCACTTCAGGGTACTGCATCGTTCTTAAGTTTGATACATCACCCAAGTTTTTCTTAAAGTGAGTAAAAGTGGTTTTCATACCACCGACTATTGCCGGTATGTAGAGTTTGTCTTTTAAAGACTTTCCATGTCTTTGTACTATTTTAATTCCCATATTAACTTCCTGTTGCTACTACAATTATTGCAGTTATTACAATATTAAGTATTGATAATGGAATAAGAACTTTCCATCCTAACATTTGTAATTGGTCATATCTAAATCTAAGTAGAGTCCATCTAACCCAGATAAATACAAAACTCATAAATAAAAATTTAGCTACAAATACTGCTACTTGAATAACTGCCGTTGCTATATTTACACCATTGGTTCCAAGTCCTGTTACTACAAATAGAGCTAAAACAGCTGCTATAATAATGGCAGTAGCCCAGAAACCTCTTATTAAAATATTTTTCTCTTTTTGTCTTTTATCATTTTTATCAAGCCAATTATAATTCTTATTCATCCATTTTGCAAAGAAAAATGCTTTTAAAGGAAGTAGAATTATAATTGCAATCATTACATAATTTATATTGCTTTGAATAGATTGCGTATCCATCCAAGGAATTTGATATCCACCTAAAAACAGAGTTACTATAATTGCAGATGAAGCAGACATTGCAGCATATTCACCGACTTGGAAAAGACCGAATCTCATAGCAGAATATTCTGTATGATAACCCGCAACAATTTCAGATTCACCTTCTGCTATATCAAAAGGAGTTCTGTTTGTTTCCGCAAATGCAGTTACTATAAAAATAAGTGCAGCTAAAGGTTGCATAAATAAACCCCATGAAGGAATTATTCCCCAAAAAGTATCACCTTGAGCTTGAACCATATCATTTAGGTTAATTGAACCGTAAGTTAATAATATAGATATAACAGATAGTGCCATTGCGGCTTCATAAGAGATAACTTGAGCTGAAGCTCTAATCCCACCTAAAAGTCCGTATTTGTTTTGTGATGAATAACCACCTAAAATAATACCGAAAACAGAAAGACCGGCAAATGCTAAAAACCACATAATCCCAAGTGTTGTTGGAATGGCTTGCATCATAAAACTTTCACCGTCTATAACTAAATTGTCGGCAAATGGAATTACTGCCATAGTCATAAATGAACATAAAAATACTATTGCAGGTGCTATTGTATATAAAAATTTGTATTTAATATGTGCAGGAGTAAAATCCTCTTTAAATACAAGTTTCAGCATATCCGCTATTGCTTGGATTAATCCACCTAGTCTAATACCGCCTATATCGGCTCTATTAGGACCGGTTCTATCTTGCATAAAACCGGCAACCCTTCTTTCCCACCAAACCATAATAGGAGTTGTTCCCACTGAAAATATTTTGGCGAGTAGAACGTTTATTATAATAATAACTATTGCAGCTGTACTCATAGATTACCTTTATCTATCATAGTTTTAATATACTCTATAATTGAAGTAATAGTCTCTTTCGGGCTATTTTTTCTTATTTTTGAAATTACTTTCTGCTTTTTCCCTTCAAAATTAATATAAGTTCCGCTTTTTTCATAAAAAGAAGCTGTCGGAATCGCAATATTTGATTTTGATATTGTTTCAGTTTTGTGAGAGAAGAAACTGATTACTTTTTTATTTGATAATTTTTCCAAATTTGTATCAAAATAGTTATTCCCTAAAATAACTATAATATTTGCTTCATCAAATAATTTATTGAAACTCTCTTCACTTTCATCAATTTCCAACTCTTTAAAAGCTGCTCTGTTTGCAGATTTGTCACTTTTTCTTAAATAATCATCTCCAAAACTTTCATCAAAATATTGAGGAGAGTATCCTGTAATATTTGCATTTAATACTTTTGCCAGATTTTTACTGTTTTGCATCTCTTCCAAAGATAGATTAGGATCTAAAACAAATAAAATTTTATCTTTTTGTGTCAGCATTTTAAAAGCTTTTGTAATTGCATTATCTAATAGTGATTCTTCATTGTCTATCAAAGCAGTTTCAAATCTGTTTTCTGCTTCTTTTTTATATGATAATCTTCCCTCATCGCACATAAACCAACCGTTTACTTCTCTGTTTACTCTTGGTTTGAATCTGAAGATTTGATCATCTTTATATTTCTCTTTTCTATGATCGACTGTTATATTGCAACCTCTTGAACAACCATTACAAATTGCATCAAAAGTTTCTAAAAACCAAACTCTTTGTTTAAATCTAAAATCTTGTGAAGTTAATGCTCCTACAGGACATAAGTCTACAACATTCATCGCATACGGATTATCTAAAGGTTTCCCGGGAAATGTTCCTATTACGGAGTGATCGGCTCTATTTATAACACCAAGCTCGTTGGTTCCTGTTATATCCGAGCAGAATCTGACACATCTTGTACAAAGAACACATCTCTCTTGGTCAAGCATTACATTGCTTCCCAATTCAATTCTTTTTCTGGCTTTTACTTTTTGATCTACCGTAACTCTTGAGTGATAAAAACCTGATTCCATATAATAATCTTGTAGTTTACACTCTCCTGCTTGATCACAGGTAGGGCAGTCAATAGGGTGATTGATAAGTTCCATTTCCAGAATATCTCGCCTTACTTTTTCAATGTTATCACCTTTTGTTCTTACGACCATCCCCTCTTTCACAGGAGTATCACACGCAATTTGTGGTCTTTTTTGACCTTCGATTTCAACCATACACATTCTACAGTTTCCATCTTTACCTAAAGCTTGGTGATAACAAAAGTGAGGAATATGAATATTTCTGTCTAAAAGGCTGTCTATTAAAAGACTGCCTTTAGCTGCTTCTATCTCTTTCCCATCCACCGTAAATTTAACAAGTTCACTCATATTGTGTAATCTCCTTTTAATTGACCACTTTTTTTATTTACCAGTGTATAATTGTCTTGGTCTTGCAATTTTTGCAGTAGGGTCTTGTTTTAACTCTGACCATTGAGAAATCCATCCCGGAATTCTTCCGATAACAAAAATAGGTGTAAACATTTCAATAGGAATTTTAAGAGCTGTTAAAATTACTCCTGAATAGAAGTCGATATTTGGATATAAACCTCTTGATACAAAATAATCATCACTAAGTGCAGCCTCTTCAACAGCAGCAGCAATATCTAAAAGATGTGAATCTAAATGTAACTCTTCTCTTAATTTATCTTGTAATTTTTTAAGTTCTTGTGCTCTTGGGTCTCTGTTTTTATAAACTCTGTGTCCAAATCCCATAAGTCTAAACGGATCGTTTTTATCTTTAGCTTTTGCAATATAAGTAGGTACGTTTTTAACATCACCAATTAGTTTTAGTTGTTCCATAACTCTTTCGTTTGCACCACCGTGAGCACTTCCCCATAATGCAGAGATACCAGAAGCAATAGCAACATATGGGTGAGCTTCTGTTGAACCGACATTTCTAACTGTAGTTGTAGAAGCATTTTGTTCATGGTCTGCATGTAGTGTTAAAATTGCATCAAGTGCATCAACTTCAACTTGTTTGATTTGGTCATTTAATCCGTCTCCAAGATATTTCATTTTTCCACCCGGATAAGCTCTTAACATATATAAGAAGTTTTCTGTAAAATATCTATTAATATCAGGATAAATTAACGGTGTACCGATTGAATTTCTATATGCCATTGCAGCAATTGTAGGCATTTTAGCCAAAATTCTTCTTCTCATCGTTTTAAATTGTTCTTCATCTTCTAAATGTAAGTGATCTTTGTAAAATGCTGCTAGTGCCATAGTTGCGGCACCCATTGTTGCCATTGGGTGAGCCCCATCAGGTAATGCATCAAATAATCTGATAATTCCCTCATTTAAAAAAGATCTATGTCTTATTTCAAGGTCAAAGTTTTTTGATTCTTCTTCATTTGGAAGTCTACCCATCATTAACAAATGACAAACATCTAAATAAGATCTTTTCCCGGCTAATTCATCAATAGGAATTCCTCTATATCTAAGTTCTGAATTTTCACCGTCAATAAATGTTATTTTTGAATTACAAGAAGCAGTTGAAGTATATCCCGGGTCATAAGTGAACATCCCAGAATCTTTATAAAAGCTTCTTATATCAACAACATCAGGACCTCTTGTCCCACTTATAATATCATACTCAAAAGATCTACCGTCTCTGTTATCAGTTAATGTAAAAGTATTTTTTCCCATTTTTTCTCCTTATATTATTTTTTAAAATGTTCTTCAAATTCATGTCTATATTTTTGCACTATACTTTTAATAATATCTTTTACTGCAGGTGCAAAAACACAGATTGTTTTACCGTTCATTGTTTCACAAACATCTAAAATTGTTTCAATATCTTCTTGTGAACCAATACCATCAAGAATTTTTTTAATAGTTTTATCTATCCATCCAGTACCTTCTCTACACGGAGTACATTGTCCGCAAGATTCGTGATGATAAAATTCTATTAAATTTTTTGCTACATCTACCATAGATACGCCTTGTGGAATAATCATCATTCCTCCTGTACCCAGTGTAGAACCGATATCCCACATAGATTCATAATCTAAGTAAGCCTTTTCAACTTCTTCTGCCGTTAAAATAGGGCATGATGCACCTCCCGGAATTACGGCTTTTAGTTTTAAACCGTCTTTCATTCCTCCACCGATTTCATTAATTACGTCAAGCATTTTTTCGCCGTATTGTAATTCATATACACCCGGATTTTTAACAGGACCGCTCATTGCAAAAAGCATTGTTCCCGGAGCTTTTTGTGTTCCCCATTTAGTATATGATTCGTAACCGTTTAATACTATATTGGGAACTGAAGAGATTGTTTCAACATTATTAACTGTTGCAGGTTGTCCGTAAAACCATTCACACTCTTTTCCGTGTGGTTTAAGTCTTGGATGTCCACGTTTACCTTCAATTGATTCAATAAGAGCAGATTTCTCACCGCAGATATAAGCTCCTCCGCCTCTGTGAACAGTTATATCTACGCTAAAGTCATATTTATTCATAACTTTAGGTCCTATTATTCCAGCTTCATAAGCTTCATCTATTGCTTCATTTAATCTGTCAATAAACCATTTGTATTCACCTCTTATATAGATAAAGGCTTCATGGGCTTGTATTGCATAGCAAGAGCAGATAATACCCTCAATTAAAATATGAGGATCATATTGGAAAATTTGTCTATCTTTAAAAGTTCCAGGTTCTGATTCATCCCCGTTTACTATTAGATATCTAGGTCTTTCATCAACAGGAGGCATAAGTTTCCATTTTGGACCACAAGGTGCTCCACCTCCACCTTTCCCTCTAAGACCCGATTTACATACCTCTTCTGTTACATCTTCGGGTTTCATTGAAAAAAGTTTATCTATTGATTCATATCTTCCGTTTTTTAATGCAACTTCTAATTTATGAGAATCAGGAATGTCGAAGTTTTTACTAACAATTTTTACTAATTCAACTGCCATTACTTACACTCCTCTATGATTTTTTTCAACTTGTCAACAGTTAAGTTTTCATGATAAGTATGATTTAATGCAATCATAGGAGCACCGCCGCAAGCACCTTGACATTCAACTTCACTAAAATGAAATTTTCCATCAGCTGTTGTTTCTCCAGGACCGATTCCTAAAGTATCTTTTATAAATTTTTTAAGTTCAGGTGCACCCATTATCATACATGATAAAGTTTTACATAACTCAATATGGTATGTTCCTATGGGTTTAAGATTGAACATTGTATAAAAAGTTGCAAATTCATAAACTTCTATTGGAGTTTTCCCGAGTTTATCCGCAAGAAAAATCATTGCATCGGGACTTACCCAACCCTCTTGTTCTTGTACCAGCCAAAGTGCCGGAAGCATCATAGCATCAATTTTCGGATATTTTTTTGCTATTCTTTGGAACTCTTTTTCTTTTTCGTCTGTATATTTAAATTTACTCATTATCTATCAAACTCCCCGGCAATAAAGTTCATACTAGCCATTGTTACAATAGCATCAGCTAACATTGTTCCTTCAACAATTTTTGCATATCCTCCAAGAGAATAATAGCATGGCGGTCTACATTTTACTTTATAAGGTGTTCCTGAACCGTCACTTACAGTATAAAATCCAAGTTCTCCGTTTGCAGCCTCAGTTGCACCGTAATATTCACCTTTAGGAACTTTTATTCCTTCAAAAGTAAGTTTAAATTGATTCATTAAACCCTCTATGTTGTTGTATACATCAACTTTCGGAGGTAATAAAATAGCAGGATGCTCTGCATTTACGGGACCGTCAGGCATCTCTTTCATAGCTTGTCTTATGATTCTTATTGATTGTCTCATCTCTTCGAATCTACACATGATTCTGTCGTAAACATCTCCGTGAGAACCTACAACAACATCAAAATCAAAATTTTCATAACCGTAATAAGGTGCATCTTTTCTTAAATCAAAAGGGACACCTGCTGCTCTAAGATTTGGACCTGTAATCCCCGCATCAAGTGCAAACTGTGCATCAATTACACCCACATCTTGTGTTCTGTCGTGAAAAATTTTATTGTGTTCTACTAAAGACAGAGAGTCTTCTATAGCTTTTTCTACATCTTTTAATACATCTTCTAAATCTTCATCAAAACCATCATATAAATCAAATTCTAACCCGCCGATTCTTGTATATGAATTTGTAAGTCTTGCCCCTGTTAATTTAGAAAAAAGATCATAAGCTTTGTCTCTTGGTGCAAAAATATACCAAAAGTTGGTAAGACCTCCCAAGTCAACCATATTTGCAGCATTACAAACAATGTGGTCTGTTAATCTGCTTAACTCTCCGATTAAAACTCTAATCATTTTTGCTCTAGGAGTAATTTCTATTTCCAACATATCTTCTATTGCTTTACAATATCCTACATTATTAAGCATTGCAGAGCAGTAGTTAAGTCTGTCGGTATAAGGGATTACTTGCGAATATGTGTGAGTTTCACACGCTTTTTCAAAACCTCTGTGCAAATAACCTATTTCTGTTACACAAGCTTTGATTGTTTCACCTTCCATAGCAACGAAGTTTCTAATTGTACCGTGAGAAGCCGGGTGAGAAGGACCTACGTTTAACATCATCAAATCTTCTAAATCTGACTGCTTATACCCTTTTCTTTTAAGAAGAGGAATCATCTCATCCATCAAATCTTCAGTTTCAGTACAGATTTGACCTTTTGTTATTTCATAATCTTTTCTTAAAGGGTGACCTACAAATTGGTGGTGATTTAAAACTCTTTTTAAATTCGGGTGACCTTTGAATTTTACTCCGTACTGGTCGAAAGTCTCTCTTTCTGCCCAATCGGCAGAGTAAAAAAGATCGGTTATTGAATCAACTTCCAAGGTATTGTCATCTACATATGCTTTTACCGTAAGTTGTTTTTTGAAATTACTAGTTCTTAAAATATAGATTACGGCAAATCTAGAAGGAGTTACATCAGGATATTGTATATAATCGATAGCTGTAACATCTAAAAGAATCGTATAATCTTCTTCGTTCTTAAGCCTAGTTATTGTTGATTTTATATCTTTTGCATCAATAAGCATATCAGGTTTAAGCATCTAAAATCCCCTTGTAGTTTCGCTCTCTGTCTTTTATAATAGATTCATTATATGATTTTTCCTGAATTCTCATGATTGCATCTAAAACAGCTTCAGGTCTTGGAGGACAACCTGCTATATATTCATCCACAGGAATAATTTCATCAATTCCTTGAAGTGTTGTATAATTATCATAAAAACCACCCGAACAAGCACAGGCACCCATTGATATTACCCATTTAGGTTCACACATTTGATCCCAAATCTTTTTAAGTACGGGTGCTTGTTTATATGTGATTGTTCCTGCTACTATAAGTAAGTCTGCCTGTCTAGGGGAAAATCTTACAACCTCTGCACCAAATCTTGATACGTCATATCTAGCAGCTGCAACAGACATAAATTCAATACCGCAACATGCAGTACCGAATGCCATTGGCCACATTGAATATGATCTTGCCCAGTTAATAGCTGAGTCTAGTTTTGTAGTGATTATTGAATCACCTAAATTAGCTTCTGCTCCTAATCCCATGATAAAGCCTTTTTCTTATACATATAAATCAGACCCGCAAAAAGTAATCCAATAAAAATAAACATTTTAATGATACCTGCAAAGCCAAGTTCCAGGATATTTACAGCCCATGGAAACATAAAAATAATCTCTACATCAAAAAGTAGAAAACCTATTGCAACTAAATAAAATTTAACTGAGAATCTTATATTTGTGCTTCCGACAGGATTTGTAACTCCACTTTCATATACGGTGTTTTTAAGTTTGTCTTCAGTTTTATTTGGCCCAAGATATCTTGTAAGTAAGAATACACCTACTAATATAAGCGCAAGTGCAACAAATATTACCGAAGAAAGAATTAAATGTGTTGACATAATCTATCCCATATGTTGTATTGTTTAGAGAATTGTACAATATTTTGCGTAACTATGTGGTCATATGGTAAAAATTAGTTACACTTAATTTTTCAGTGAGAAGAATGGTAATACTCTTTACTTTTTTGCTCTAAAAATGTGTAACTATTTTACCCAAAGCCTCCTCTAATTTATTCTTAGAAAGTGCACAGTTAAGCCTAAAATAGCCCTTTCCATCGATTCCAAAGCTTGTTCCTTCATTTAATGCAATTTGTGCTTCTTCTAATAACTTTTGTTTCACTTTGTTATAATCACTAATAGTATTTTTAAAGTTTAACCAAAGTAAATATGTCGCTTGAGGCTCTAAAAAGGTAACTTTACTATTATACTTTGTTAAATAATCTTTTGTATAACTTATGTTATTTTTCAGATAAACTAATAATTCTTCCAACCAGGGTTCTGCAAACTCATATGCAGCTTCAAGTGCAACATAACCGAATACGTTAACTGAAGTAATTCCTCTTCTTTGTGCCTCAACCATAAACTTCTTCATAATTGATTTATTTTTGCAAATTGCATAAGCACAATTTAAACCAGCTGTATTAAATGTTTTACCAGGAGAGTTCAATGTTAAGGTATTATCTGCAATCTCTTCTGAAATAGAGGCTAAAGGCGTAAATTTTTTAAATACGATATCTGCATGGATTTCATCACTTATCATTAATATATTGTGTTCTAAACAGATTTTTGCAAGTTCTTCAAGCTCCTCTTTACTCCAAACTCGTCCGACAGGATTGTGAGGAGAGCAAAGTACGAATATTTTTGTTTTCGGGGTAATTTTTGCTTTTAAATCTTCTAAATCCATTTTATAATAACCATTATCTTCTATTAAAGGATTAGTAATCATTTTTCTATTATTTGATTTTATATGGTTAAACAAAGGAAAATAGACAGGTGTTTGTACGATTATTTCATCACCTTCTTCACTAAATGCTTCAACAGCTGCACTGTAAGCCGGAACTACACCGTTTACATAACTTATCCAAGACTCTTCAATTTCCCAGTTATGTCTTTTTTTCATCCACTCTTTTACCAAAGTATCTGTTTTTTGTGTTGAAATAGGATAACCGAAAAGTCCTTTATTTGCTTTCTCTTTCAGTGCTTTTATTATCACATCAGGAGTTTTAAAATCCATATCTGCAACCCATAAAGGTTGTAAATCTTTATATCCGAAGTATTTTTCTAATGCATCATACTTTACGCAAGATGTATCTTTTCTATCAATTATTTCATCAAAATTATAAATCATATAAAATATCCCTATTATAAACTTTTTTTTATTGATAAAATGATATAAGATTTAGACTAATTTTTAGGTTAGAGGGCAAAATGAAAGAAGCAATAGAAATTTTAAAAAAGAATAATTTGTTAAGAGTAATTGATGATGAACTGGATATCTATTTAGAAATTCCTCATATTGCATATGTTGAAGTAAAAAAAGAGGACTCAAAAGCACTTCTTTTTACAAATGTGATTGATAAAAAAAACGGCAAAAAATTTGATACTCCTGTTTTAATGAATGTTTTTTGTAATGAAAAAGCTGTAAAACTGTTTATAGGGGATGGGGATGAAATAAGTAAAGAGATAGAGTCTTTGCTTAAAATGAAACCGCCTTCGACTTTTTCCGAAAAGCTTTCTACTTTCGGTAAACTATTTGCTTTGAAAAATACAATACCTAAAAAAAACAGAGGTAAAGGTGAATGCCAGCAGATTATTAAGTTAGGAAAAGATGCAAAATTATCTGATTTACCTATTTTAACAACTTGGGAGCAAGACGGAGGTCCTTTTATTACGATGGGACAAGTTTATACTACTTCTTTAAACGGTGAAATGAAAAATTTGGGTATGTATAGACTTCAGGTTTATGATGATTATACTCTTGGAATGCATTGGCAAATACACAAAGACTCAAACCACTTTTTTCATGAGTATAAAAAAGCAGGCAAAAAAATGCCCGTATCAATAGGAATCGGCGGAGATCCGATGTATATTTGGTGCGGACAGGCTCCTCTTCCAATCGGAATTTTTGAATTAATGCTTTATGGTTTTGTAAAAAACAAAAATGCACAGCTTGTAAAATCTATTACAAATGACATTTGGATTCCAAAAGACAATGACTTTGTTATTGAAGGTTTTGTTGACACTTCAAAGATGAAAATAGAGGGACCTTTTGGAGATCATACAGGTTATTATACTTTAGAAGAGGAGTATCCCTTTTTAGAAATAAGTGCAATAACCAGCAAAAAAGAGCCTACTTATTTGGCAACAGTTGTAGGAAAACCTCCCTTAGAAGATAAATATATGGGACATGCAACGGAAAGAATATTTTTACCTCTTCTTAGAACCACTGCCCCTGATTTAATTGATTATTATATGCCTGAAAACGGAGTATTCCATAATCTTATTTTGGCAAAAATAAAAACACTTTATCCAGGACATGCAAGTCAGATGATGCACGCTTTTTGGGGAGTAGGGCAGATGAGTTTTGTAAAACATGCAATTTTTGTAGGAGAAGATGCACCGGAACTTGTTGACCATAAAGCAATTACGGAATATATATTAAATAGAATAGATATTGATGATATGCTTATATCAAAAGGTGTAGTAGATGCTCTTGACCACTCTAGTCCGAAATTTGCAGTAGGAGGAAAACTAGGGCTTGACTGTACGGGTGATGAGATTAAAGAGTTAGGAATCTCTTTATTAAAAGATGATGAACTTTTATCAAAAATAAGAGAAATAACAGATGAGGTAAAAAGTTTAAAACAATACTTTATTAATACAAAAAATCCGATAACAGTGATAAGTGTAGATAAAAATAGAAATCAAAAACATCTATTTGAGGATTTGAAATCATTATACACAAATCTAAAAATTTTGGTTATAGTCGATGATGCCCATCAAAATGATGTAAATAATCCATATATGCTGCTTTGGAGAGTTGTAAATAATATCGATTCAAACAGAGATATTTTTATAGATTCAAATACTATTTGTATTGATGGAACAAATAAAAATACACTTGATAATTTTAATAGAAGATGGCCTGATGATGTAGATTGTACAAAAGAGGTAATCTCTTCATTGAGAAAAAGAGGTATTTTAGATATTGATGATGAGTTTATAAAAAAATATCAGCTTTAATATAAAAGTACATTAAAGTACTTTTATATTATTTTTCCCGTTTCTTTTTACATGATATAAAGCTTTGTCAACTCTTGTTAAAATAGTATCTTCATTATCATTTTCTTCAAATTGAGTCACTCCAAAACTGCAAGTTACCGTTCTTGGAATATTGAAATCATTTTTATTGATTTTATCTTTTAAAAGGTATGCAATATTTTCTGCACTTTTTCTATTGGTTTCAGGCAGTATAATAATAAACTCTTCTCCTCCCCATCTTCCAAAATAGTCCGTTTTTCTTATACTGTTTTTTATTAGATTAGATAAGTCAATTAATACATCGTCTCCTACAGAATGACCCAAATTATCATTTATAAGTTTGAAATTATCTATATCAAAAAATATTATTGAAAAGTTCCTATCATATCTTTTGGCTCTGTTTACTTCATTCTTGATAATTGAGTTGATTTTTCTTCTGTTATAGATTTTTGTCAAAGAGTCTACATTTGCAACTTTTTTTAACTCTTTTTCTACCTCTTTTCTTCTTTTTATCTCTTTATTCATAAGTCTATTGCTTCTTATTATGAATATTAAGATAATTAAAAGAGGTAATACTATTTTATATATGCCTTCATAATCGATATGATCTTCAAAAATTATTGAATAATACTTTGAGTTTATTAAATCTCTTTGTTCCTCTGATATTTTAGAAATGGCACTATTTAAAAGCTCTAACAAAAGTTTATTATCTTTATTGACACTTAATCTCATATCAAATTTTTCATCAAAAGAACCTGCAATTTTCATATTTTCCAGATTTCTATTTGATATCATATAATTAAGCGTAGGCATTTTATTAACAAGTGCGTAGACGCTTCCCTCTTTTAAAAGATCAAAACTTTCATTAATATCTTCTACTTCAACAAAATTTATTTCAGGATGTTTCTTCTTTAGTTTTTTATAAAACAGTGCATATTTAGGAACAGCGACTCTTTTAGCTTTTAATTGTATTATATCTGATATATACGGTTTGTCTGTTAATGTTACGATACCTAGTTTTATTTTTGCTATAGAATCGCTTAAAACGATATTTTTATTTAAATCTTTTTTACTAAAAGCATATTTTACATAGCTGTCATTCTCTTCAATGGTTTTTAATGCCTCATTTAAATTAGCAAATGTTTTAATATTACTGTTTTTAATATCAAGTTTTTTTACTATTAGTTTCCAGTAATCAATCTCAATACCTGTAACTTTTTCTGAAGAGATCATTGTAAAAGGAGGGAAATTTTGATTACTTAAAAGAGTTAACTCTTTGTTTTTTATATAATCACTCTCTTTTAAAGAGTATATAGTTTTGGGTATATTATATACAAATTCTTCTGCTTTTGGCATTTTCGTATATTTTTTTGCAAATCCCAAAAGGGTATATAGTCTTTGAATCTCTTCAATCTTCTTTTTATTTATATTTCCAAGCAGACCTTCCTCTATTTTAGAAAGTCTTTTTAATATATTAGCTTCATAAATAAGTGCATCTAAGCTTTTGTTTTGCGTATTATACTTTTCAAATATAAGTTGGGCACTCTCTTGTATATGATTAAAAGCATATTTCCAACCTTTAAGAGTTGCTTCATACATTTTTTTAACTCTTTTTGGGTGAGTATCTAACTCTTTTTGAGAGGTAAAAAAGATTCCGCCATAAAAATCAAAGCCGTAATCGCTGGGATCAAGAATGTCGTATTTTATTCCTCTTTTTTCCAGAAGATAGGGTTCATTAGAGAGATAACATCCCATTGCATCAGTTTTGCCGTTTATTAAATCATTTATATCAAAACTATGTTTTTGAAATTTTACATCTTCTAACTTTAATCCTTGGGAAATAATCATAGAATTTATATTCGCAGCAGACCTTGCATCAGGAGTGAGCATTACTCTTTTATTTTTTAACTCATTTGGATAATTAATATTAGAACTTTTTTTTGAAATTAATACCATAGGTGAATTTTGGTATATTGCACTTAAAAGAACAACTTTTTTATTATTTAACCTTGATACGATTAAAGAAGATTTTCCCACACCATATTGGCTTTTTGAATTAAGAACGTTTTCTACTACATCTTTGTTTTGTTTAAGTTCTTTTATCGTTACATCAAGCCCCTCATCTTTATAAAAGCCTTTCTCTTTTGCAATGTAATATCCTGCAAATTGAAATTGATGTAGCCAATCAAGTTGAATAGATACCTTTTCTAACTCTTTTGCATTTAAAAAAGTTGCTAAGAATAAAATAAAAATGAGTAAATTTCTAATACTATACATATAATAATTATATATAATCTTTAATTAATTCTGTGTTATTGGGAAGAGTTAGGGGTTTATAAACTTAAAAAATATAGATTAAATATAAAAAGTGTTATAATCATTACTTTAATTAATTTATTGAGGAAAAAATATAAAATGATTTTGATGATTGATAATTATGACTCTTTTACATATAATATTGTTCAATACTGCTTAGAATTAGGAGCAAATTTAAAAGTTATAAGAAATGATGAAATGTCGGTAAAAGAGATTGAAGCTTTAAATCCTGAAAAAATAATTATATCTCCTGGACCTGCAACTCCAAATGAAGCCGGTATTTGTTTGGAAGTGATTGACTTTTTTGCCGATAAAAAACCGATTTTAGGAATATGCCTGGGGCATCAAAGTATTGCTCAGGTTTTTGGCGGTGAAGTAATAAGAGCAAAAAATATGATGCATGGAAAAACTTCAAAAATAAGAGTAGTAAAAGAGACAAAAATCTTTGAAGGCTTACCTAAAGAGTTTGTTCAAACAAGATATCACTCTTTAATAGTCAATAAAGAGAATCTCCCAAAATGCATTATTCCAACTTCATACAGTATGGATGATGATGAAATTATGTCTTTAGAGATAGAAGGGAAAGATATATACGGTGTTCAGTTCCATCCTGAATCAATAATGAGTGAACATGGATTTACTATAATAAACAATTTTTTAAAAATATGAGTCTATCTGATAATATTTACAAAATAATTTTTTATACAACTCTTTTTGTAGTATTATCTATACTCTTTTTTACGGTAGATACTTTAAGTATTTCTTATAAAGAAGCCTTAAACGTATTTATAAATAATTCATTATTATCTATTATTACGAATACTTCAATTGCTATTTTCGGACAAAATGATTATGCCCTAAGGGCTCCTTTTATTCTTTTTTACTTTTTTAGTATTCTTCTAATGTATAGATTTACGGATAATCTTTTTAAAAAAGAGAGTGATCGACTACTTTCTATACTTATTTTTATGTTATTACCTGGGCTCTTAAGTGCCTCATTATTGGTTAACAGCGCAATAATAGTTACATTTTTTACTTTATTATATTTGAATTATTTAAAATCTACAAAAAGGCATTGTTATATACTCTTAATCCTTTTTTTATTTATAGATAACTCTTTTGCAATATTCTTCCTTGCTCTGTTTTTTTATGCTTTAAAAGATTTTGACAAAAAACTTTTAATAAGCTCTTTTATTTTGTTTTGTGTTTCAATGGCACTTTACGGATTTGACACGGGTGGAAAGCCAAGAGGTTTTTTAGTAGATACCTTTGCAATATATGCTTCAATATTTTCACCTCTTCTTTTTATCTACTTCTTTTATACAATTTACAGGGAAGGGGT
This sequence comes from Halarcobacter anaerophilus, assembly GCF_006459125.1. Lineage (NCBI taxonomy): Bacteria > Pseudomonadati > Campylobacterota > Epsilonproteobacteria > Campylobacterales > Arcobacteraceae > Halarcobacter > Halarcobacter anaerophilus. Next base: position 2,522,773 of record NZ_CP041070.1, on the reverse strand, counting down.
AAAAGGAAACAGACATATAGTTTGGTATATCTCGGCTACATCCTTAGCCTTTTCTTTATTATTCTCATTTAGACAAAGAATATATATTGAAGACTATGCACCTTTTGTTGTTATCTTTTTACCTTATATGGTGAAAAACTTTTTACAGAGTTACAGAGTGAGATTACCTCAATTTAGAAGAAAACATAGATATGTAGCCTCTATAACCCTTTTTATTTTGCTTCTTAATGCAACACTTACAATTTTTAATAAACCTTTGTATCTTTTTCTTGAAAATCCTAAAAAACATTTTGCTTACAACTATAATATTGCAAAAGAGTTAGCTGCTAAACTAAAAAAGAATAATATTAATGAAATTGAAAGTGATCAACAAGAGTTATTGCTTAGATTAAAATTCTATGGGATAAAAGAGGGAAACAGGTATTTCGTTTCAACAAATAAAAAATATTATTACGATAAAAAAATATCGATTAAGTATTTAGATAAAACAGTTGCAACTGCATATATAATAAAAAACTAATGAAAAGAAGTTTTTCTTTACTTGAACTAATCCTAATAATACTTCTACTATCCATATGTTACTACTCCTTTTTTATAAAAATTGACAAAAACAATTTAGAAGATGCGGCAAATCGAATAGTCTTATATTTAAAACAGACAAGGTATCAAGCCTTAGTAGACAGTAAAGAAGCTTACGATAACAAACTATGGCATAAAAAAAGATGGACTTTTAAGTTTTTCAGATGTAAACAAAGTATAGGAGGAATATATTACATAATATATAGTGATGAAAATATGAAAGGGCATCCAAATATAGATGAAGCGATAAGTGATCCTTTAACAAATAAAAAGATTTATTCATCAAATAGTTGTGAAACAAATTCAAATACAAGTAAATATGTTCTTCTTACAAAAGAGTATGGAATAAGTGATGTAAATATAAGTTGTAACATGACATCAAGTTTGGGGCAAATTTCTTTTGGAAATGATGGGAAAGTGTATTCAAAGCTTAGTAATTATGAAAATCAAGAAAATAAATATGAGATAAAACAGAGATGTAAAATAGAGCTAAAATCAGAAGAAGGTCGAGAAATAGGGATAATAATAGAACCAAAGAGTGGATATACGTACATAGAATAGAGAGGAAGAGAAAAGAATTTAAAAATTTAAGCGAGATTTTAGGAAAAGTTCTTGACAAGGGGGAAAAAATCTATTATAATTCCCGTCCAATTTCAGAGGAACGACACAAAGTTCTAAAGAGATTAAGATCTTTAAAAACGAAGGTTTGTTAAGAGGAAAGTAATCTTTATAAACCGAATATGATAAACAAGAATAAAGAAACAGGATAAATGTAAAACATATATCCTTGTCTATAACACAATGAGATTTAATTTGTAATTGAAAGATATTATAAATCAAAGTCAGATTAAACTTTTTTTATGGAGAGTTTGATCCTGGCTCAGAGTGAACGCTGGCGGCGTGCCTAACACATGCAAGTCGAACGAGAACGGATTAAAGCTTGCTTTAATTGTCAGCTAAGTGGCGCACGGGTGAGTAATGTATAGTTAACCTGCCCTAGAGAGAGGGATAACAGATGGAAACGTCTGCTAAGACCTCATATGCCTTTAAAACAAAAGTTTGCAAGGGAAATATTTATAGCTCTAGGATGGGACTGTATTGTATCAGTTAGTTGGTGAGGTAATGGCTCACCAAGACAATGACGCATAACTGGTTTGAGAGGATGATCAGTCACACTGGAACTGAGACACGGTCCAGACTCCTACGGGAGGCAGCAGTGGGGAATATTGCACAATGGAGGAAACTCTGATGCAGCAACGCCGCGTGGAGGATGACACTTTTCGGAGCGTAAACTCCTTTTATATAGGAAGATAATGACGGTACTATATGAATAAGCACCGGCTAACTCCGTGCCAGCAGCCGCGGTAATACGGAGGGTGCAAGCGTTACTCGGAATCACTGGGCGTAAAGAGCGTGTAGGCGGATAGATAAGTCAGAAGTGAAATCCAATAGCTCAACTATTGAACTGCTTTTGAAACTGTCTATCTAGAGTATGGGAGAGGTAGATGGAATTTCTGGTGTAGGGGTAAAATCCGTAGAGATCAGAAGGAATACCGATTGCGAAGGCGATCTACTGGAACATTACTGACGCTGAGACGCGAAAGCGTGGGGAGCAAACAGGATTAGATACCCTGGTAGTCCACGCCCTAAACGATGTGCACTAGTTGTTGCGATGCTAGACATTGCAGTAATGCAGTAAACACATTAAGTGCACCGCCTGGGGAGTACGGTCGCAAGATTAAAACTCAAAGGAATAGACGGGGACCCGCACAAGCGGTGGAGCATGTGGTTTAATTCGACGATACGCGAAGAACCTTACCTGGACTTGACATAGTAAGAACCATTTAGAGATAGATGGGTGTCTGCTTGCAGAAACTTATATACAGGTGCTGCACGGCTGTCGTCAGCTCGTGTCGTGAGATGTTGGGTTAAGTCCCGCAACGAGCGCAACCCACGTCATTAGTTGCTAACACTTCGGGTGAGAACTCTAATGAGACTGCCTACGCAAGTAGGAGGAAGGTGTGGACGACGTCAAGTCATCATGGCCCTTACGTCCAGGGCTACACACGTGCTACAATGGAGTATACAAAGAGCAGCAATACCGTGAGGTGGAGCAAATCTTAAAAATACTTCCCAGTTCGGATAGTAGTCTGCAACTCGACTACTTGAAGTTGGAATCGCTAGTAATCGTAGATCAGCAATGCTACGGTGAATACGTTCCCGGGTCTTGTACTCACCGCCCGTCACACCATGGGAGTTGAACTCATTCGAAGCGGGGATGCTAAACTAGCTACCCTCCACAGTGGATTCAGCGACTGGGGTGAAGTCGTAACAAGGTAACCGTAGGAGAACCTGCGGTTGGATCACCTCCTTTCAGAGAAGAGAGACTTAATTCGTTTTAAGTCTCCAAAGCAATCAAAGATTGCATTAATTATCATATTCGGTTTATAAAGGTTATTTAAGACAAATAGGTGAGAATGGGCCTATAGCTCAGCTGGCTAGAGCGCTCGACTGATAATCGTGAGGTCCCAGGTTCAAGTCCTGGTAGGCCCACCATTATTAAATAATCTGATAGAAGGATTATCCAGTAGATGGGGATATAGCTCAGCTGGGAGAGCGCCTGCCTTGCACGCAGGAGGTCAGCGGTTCGATCCCGCTTATCTCCACCATCTATAACAAATCAAGAAAAAGAGTTTTGAAATAAAAATCAAATATAAGTTCAATAAAAAAGTTGAATTTATATTTGACTTTTAAAGTCAAAGTGATATTTAAAAACATAATGTTAAAGTCTTTAATTTTTTCGTTTAAATCAATATCTTTCGTATAAAGATGATTTAAAAAACAAAAAAATTTCATATCTAAAATTTACTAGAAATAGTAAAAACATGATAGACACAACTATATTATTGAAGTTAATTCAATAAGATAGTAGCCAAGGAATAATTATTCAAAAAAGGTAGAATAACGAAAGTTATTTTATTCTCAAATTGGTCCCTTTAAAAATGAAAATTTTTAAAGGAGATTAAAAAGCTATAAAGGGCTAATGGTGGATGCCTAGACTGTAAGAGGCGATGAAGGACGTACTAGACTGCGATAAGCATTGGGGAGCCGTCAAGAGGCATTGATCCAGTGATTTCCGAATGGGACAACCCAGTATGTTATGCATACTATCCTTTTAAAGGAAGCGAACCTGGTGAAGTGAAACATCTCAGTAGCCAGAGGAAGAGAAATCAAATGAGATTCCCAAAGTAGCGGCGAGCGAAATGGGATTAGGGCACTTAGTGATAATATTTAAGATAGTAGAAATATCTGGAAAGATATAGCATAGAAGGTGAAACTCCTGTATACGAAATCTTGAATGTGGTACTAGACTAAGGAACGAGTAGGTCGGAACACGTGATATTTTGACTGAAGATGGGGGGACCACCCTCCAACCCTAAATACTACTTACAGATCGATAGTGAACAAGTACCGTGAGGGAAAGGTGAAAAGTACCCCAGTGAGGGGAGTGAAATAGAACCTGAAACCATTAGCTTACAATCATTCGGAGCCCTATGATTTATCAGGGTGACGGACTGCCTTTTGCATAATGAGCCTGCGAGTTGTGGTATCTGGCAAGGTTAAGCCAAGTGTGAAGCCGTAGCGAAAGCGAGTCTTAATAGGGCGAATTAGTCAGATGCTGCAGACCCGAAACGAAGTGATCTATCCATGAGCAGGTTGAAGCTGGTGTAAGAGCTAGTGGAGGACCGAACCGGTAGGCGTTGAAAAGTCTTCGGATGACTTGTGGATAGGGGTGAAAGGCCAATCAAACTTCGTGATAGCTGGTTCTCTCCGAAATATATTTAGGTATAGCCTTATGTAGTAACATATAGGGGTAGAGCACTGAATGGGCTAGGGCTGCTTACCGCGGTACCAAACCCTATCAAACTTCGAATACTATATGCGTAATCATAGGAGTCAGGCGATGGGTGATAAAATCCACCGTCGAGAGGGGAACAACCCAGACTAACAGCTAAGGTCCCAAAGTTACATCTAAGTGGAAAACGATGTGGAGTTACTGTGACAACCAGGAGGTTGGCTTAGAAGCAGCCACCCTTTAAAGAAAGCGTAACAGCTCACTGGTCTAGTGATTCTGCGCGGAAAATATAACGGGGCTAAGATGTACACCGAAGCTTTAGATTCGTGATTTTTCACGAGTGGTAGGAGAGCGTTCTATTCAGCGTTGAAGCCATACCGGTAAGGAGTGGTGGAGCGGATAGAAGTGAGCATGCAGGCATGAGTAGCGAGAATTAAGGTGAGAATCCTTAACGCCGAAAACCCAAGGTTTCCTACGCGATGCTCGTCATCGTAGGGTTAGTCGGGTCCTAAGTCGAGTCCGAGAGGGGTAGACGATGGGAAATTGGTTAATATTCCAATACCAATATATAAGCGCGATGTGGGGACGCATAGAGTTAGTCGAGGTCACTGATGGAATAGTGGCTCGAAGGAAGTAGGTTGTAATTTAGGAAAATCCGGATTACGATAGACCGAGATCTTACAGGCTGATGACACTCTTCGGAGGAGATTCAGAATCGATGATACTGTCGTGCCAAGAAAAGCCACTAAGTATATTATATATTGCCCGTACCGTAAACCGACACAGGTGGGTGGGATGAGTATTCTAAGGCGCGTGGAAGAACCCTGGTTAAGGAACTCTGCAAACTAGCACCGTATCTTCGGTATAAGGTGTGCCTACTTTGGTATAGAGATTTACTCTCGAAAGCTAAAGAGGTTGCAACAAAGAGTCCCTCCCGACTGTTTACCAAAAACACAGCACTTTGCTAACACGTAAGTGGATGTATAAGGTGTGACGCCTGCCCGGTGCTCGAAGGTTAACTGATGACGTTAGCATTAGCGAAGCGTTTGATTGAAGCCCGAGTAAACGGCGGCCGTAACTATAACGGTCCTAAGGTAGCGAAATTCCTTGTCGGTTAAATACCGACCTGCATGAATGGCGTAACGAGATGGGAGCTGTCTCAACCAGGGATCCAGTGAAATTGTAGTGGAGGTGAAAATTCCTCCTACCCGCGGAAAGACGGAAAGACCCCGTGCACCTTTACTACAGCTTGACACTGTAGCTTGGATATTCATGTGCAGGATAGGTGGGAGGCTTAGAAACGTAGACGCCAGTAGACGTGGAGCCAACCTTGAGATACCACCCCTGAATATTTGAGTTACTAACTGCGAGAAGTTAACCTTCTTCAGGACAATGTCTGGTGGGTAGTTTGACTGGGGCGGTCGCCTCCTAAAAAGTAACGGAGGCTTACAAAGGTTAGTTCATGGCGGATGGAAATCGCCAGTTGAGTATAATGGCAAAAACTAGCTTGACTGTGAGACATACAAGTCGAACAGAGACGAAAGTCGGTCATAGTGATCCGGTGGTTCTGTGTGGAAGGGCCATCGCTCAAAGGATAAAAGGTACGCCGGGGATAACAGGCTGATCTCCCCCAAGAGCTCACATCGACGGGGAGGTTTGGCACCTCGATGTCGGCTCATCGCATCCTGGGGCTGGAGCAGGTCCCAAGGGTATGGCTGTTCGCCATTTAAAGCGGTACGCGAGCTGGGTTCAGAACGTCGTGAGACAGTTCGGTCCCTATCTTCCGTGGGCGTAGGAAAGTTGAAGAGATTTGTCCCTAGTACGAGAGGACCGGGATGAACGTACCACTAGTGTACCAATTGTTCTGCCAAGGGCATCGTTGGGTAGCTACGTACGGATGAGATAAGCGCTGAAAGCATCTAAGCACGAAGCCAACTCTAAGATGAACTTTCCCTGAAGATCCCAGCAAGACTAGCTGGTTGATAGGCTGGATGTGTAAGTGAAGTAATTCATTTAGCTGACCAGTACTAATAGATCGTTTGGCTTTTTTTATAAATTTCTTGGTTTACTATCTTATTGAGTTAAACTCAAAAGAGTGTCAAAAGACTTAACATTAATTTAAAGAACTCAGAAGATGTGAGTAAAGAGATATATTATTAAAAATAGTTTCTTTACTCATATTGCTGGTGGTTTTAGCGAGGTGGAAATACCCGGCTCCATTCCGAACCCGGAAGTCAAGCACCTCTGCGCTGATAATACTGCTCCCTACGGGAGTGGAAACGTAAGCCGCTGCCAGCTCTTGAGTTTATTTTTAAGCCTTATCTTTCTCAACTTATCTTTAGTTGTCTAAGACAAGGCTTTTTTTTTAGCCTTTTTACCTCCCTCCAATGCCTTTTTAGCCTTTCTCTTTTAATCTTCTTTTTTTACTTTCTTGTAATATTACTTTGTATATTATATAGATATTTTTTTATAGGATAAAAATTGTCAATTAAAGATTTTAAATTAGAAACTTTAAAATATTCATATAGCAATTTTAATATATATAATACAGTTACATCAGATTTAAAAAACAAGTTTTTAGCTAAAACAACAAAAGAGATTCACTCTTTACAAAGTGAAAGTAATGAGTTAATAAATGAATTTAATATACTATCGAAATGTGATCATAAATATATACTTAAAGCACTAGATAAAAAAAAAGTCGATAACAGACTTTTTGTAATATTTGAAAAGTATGAAGGAATTCCTCTCAAAGAGAATTTTAAGTATGTTAATAAAGAGAATTTGAATGAGTTTATATCAATAGCAATTAAGTTTTGTGAAGCATTAGATTATTTACATAAAAAGGGTGTTATACATAATAATATAGATGCTGATTCAATTTTAATTAACAAGAAACTGCACGATATAAGATTGTTAAATTTTAACTACTCTTTTAATAAAGGTTACAGCTGTCCATCTTTTAATAATAAATCATTTTATAACTCTCCTGAACAGACAAATAGAATTAACATGGAAGTTGATTATAAAACTGATATTTTCTCTTTAGGAATACTCTTTTATGAATTGTTAGCAGGTTTTATTCCTTATAGTAAAGAGAAAAAAGATTCTTTGTCTTACAATATTATTGCAAAAGATTTGCCTTTAGTAAGCAATTTTAATAATGATATACCAAAAGTCTTATCACTGATTATTAATAAGATGATTGAAAAAAATCCTATAGACAGATATGACAGTATTTTTTCTCTTCTTTTAGATTTAAAAAAAATTCAAAAAAGACTTGATAATAATTTAGATGTATTAGATTTTGAAATTAATAAACATAAAAAAGATTTTTTAATAGGTAAAAAGACTTTTTTCGGTAGAAACTTAGAACTTTCTTCTTTTAAAGAGGCTTTATATAAAAATGAAAGTAAAAATCAATTATTTATTATTTACGGACCTTCAGGGATAGGGAAAACTTCTTTTGTAAATAAAGTTCTTGAAAATGCAGATGAAATATTTAAAAATTTTATAAATGTAAAATTTGATGATTATAAAAACAATACTCCTTATAAAGTTTTATATGACTGTTTCAGAAAATTGGCAAAAGAGTTGTTGCTTGAAGATGATGAAACTTTAAATAAATGGAAAAATAAAATATTATTGCATTTAGGTAGAGATGTAAAAGTATTGTTTGGAATAATACCTGAATTAAGAGTTGTTATCGGTGATTTACCTGATGTAGATCAATTAGATCCTAGTGAATCAAAAAATAGATTTAACAGTCAATTATTTAAATTTTTAAAACTTTTTTCAACAAAAAACAATCCTTTACTTATTTTTATGGATGATATGCAATGGGCTGATTCTGTTACTATAAAATGGTTAGAGAATCTTCTTTTAAATCTAAATAATGTCAAAGTAATAATAACTTATAGAGATAATGAGTTATCAAAAAATAAATTACTAAAAAAAGAGTTGGAATTATTTGAGAGTTTTGATATTTTATTAAATAAATATAATTTAAAACCTCTTACTCCTTTAGATATAAAAAGTCTGTTAGATTCAAATATTACTATAAATAACAGTGATGAGATATCCGAACTCTTACATAAAAAAACGGGTGGCAATGCTTTCTTTGTTATTCAACTATTAAAGCAGATACAGCAGAATAATACTCTTTTTTTTGATGAAGAGAAGAACTCTTGGTATTGTAAAATAGATGAATTAAAACAGATAAAAGCAAGTAGTAATATTATAGAATTTTTGGAAACCAGGATAGCATCTTTAGATAATTTGAAAATAGAATTTTTAAAAAAAGCGTCATGTATAGGAAATAATTTTGATATTGTGGTTTTAAAAGATATATTTAAAGAAAAAGAGAACTTTGAAGAGATTTTAAATTCATGTTTGCAAGATGAATGGATAACCAAATCTTCCATAATCGATAAAAACTTTTATCAGTTTTCCCATGACAGGATACAACAAGTTTTTTATACGTCAATAAATGAAAAAGATCTTATTTCATATCATAAAGAAGTAGGAGACTTTTATTATAAAAGGTATAAAGATAATAAAGAGTATCTTTTAACGTTTGTTAATCATTATAATAAAGCGAAGCAATATTTTATTAATATGAATAAAAATGATTTTTTGGCAAATTTAAATCATGAAGCTGCACTTATTGCAAGAAGTAACGGCGATTTTGAAATGTCATTAAATTTTATGAAAAATGCTTTTTCTTTATATTCAAATGTTAAATTATTAGATACCCGTGATGAACTTTTTAAAGATTTTGCAATTGCAGAGCATTTAGTGCTTAACAAGACTAAGGCATTGTCTTATTATAAAGAAGCATTAAAATATATAAAAAACGATCTAAAAAAAGCTTATATATATGAGCAGATGATAAAACTTCACACTGATTTTTCCGAGTTTAACGAGGCTTATAAAATAGGTAAAGCAGCCTTGAAATTATTTGATTTAAATATTCCAAGGGGATTTAATTTTTTAATTTTTATAAAAGAGTATTTAGAACTTGAATTGAAATTAAAAAATAAAAAGGTGGAAAATTTATTAAACTTGGATGAGGCAAAAGAAGAGAGAGCCATAATAATAATTAAAATTTTATCTTCGGTTTTAAAAGCGGCATATCAAATTAGACCTGAGCTTTGTGTACTTATCTCAATGTTACTTGTAAAAAGTTGTTTGAAACATGGTGATACTAAAGATGCCGTAATAGGTTTTATGGTTTATGGAGTTATTTTTAAAGGCGGTATTTTAGAAAAACATCAATTAGGTTATAAATATGCAACTCTCTCTTTGGATATGATAAAAAAGTATAATAATACCGTACTTGCACCGGAAGTAAAATTTGTATCGGGTTATTTCGGTTTATCTTGGATAATTCCTGCTAGTCTAACAGAACAAAACTGGCATGAATCTTACAAAAGCGGTATGCACATCGGAGATTGGTTCCATAGTGCTTGTGCTGCAGCTGGGATAGTTCAAAGTATGTTTATGAGAGGAGTGAATTTTCAGTTAATTCAAGAGCAGATCTTAGAGTTTGAAAAAGGATTAAGTAAAATAGGAGCAAAAGAACAACTTGAAGCAATAAAGAGCGTTAAACAAGCTATAAAAAATATTCAAGGAAAGACTAATAATACTGTCTCTTTTAGTGATGAATCTTTTAATGAAGATGAGTATATAAAAAATCTTGATAATTTCAGTTCTTTGCATTTTGCACATTTTTATTATATTAATAAAATGATCTCTTTGTATATTCATGAAAGTTATGAGTTGGCTTTTGAAGTTTCAAAAAAGAGTAGAAAATTTTTAAATGCTTCAAAAGGTATGTTTCATAGTTGCGAACATTTTTTTTATGAAGCTTTAATATATCTGCAATGTTTTAACTCTTTTAATGTTAAAGATAAAATTATATATTTAAAAAGAGTAAAAACTACAATTGAAAAATTTGAAAAATATTCAAAAGATTGTGCAGAAAATTTCATAGTAAGAAAATATATATTAAACGGGGAATTAAACAGATTAAATAAGGATTATATTAAAGCACAAAATCAATTTTTAAAAGCTATCGAAATCTCTCAAATATACTCTCAATATAATTTAAAAATTATAGCTTGCAGACTTTTATATAAAATTTATGATTCGTTAAAACAAGAGAGCTTTGCAAAATTATATAAAGAGGAGTTTCAAAATAGCTTTATAAGTTGGGGAGCGGGCAAATATTTAGATTCTGAAGAAAATGAAAAAACTTCAGTAGAAAAATCCTTAAATATTAATACTTTGATTAGATCCTCAGAAGCTATTTTTAGAGAACAAAAACTCTCAAATCTTTTAAAAAGTCTGATTAGAATACTTTTAGAAAATTCGGGGGCACAAAATATCGTAATTATATTAGAAGAGGATTTTGAATATAAAGTTGAAGCAATTTATTTAAACGATGATGAAAACAGTTTTGATGTTTTAATCGATAAAAGATATCAAGAGTGTAAAAATATAATTCAAAATATAGTGAAATATGTAATTAGAACAAAAGAGTCTGTTATTATAAATGATTTAGAAGATGATCCTATTTTTTCAAAAGAGATAAATATTATTCAAAGGGAAGTAAAATCGGTATTATCTTTTCCTTTAATTTTAAGAAATAGTCTAAAAGGTATTATTTATTTAGAGAATAATCTTTTAACAGGTGTTTTTACAAAAGAGAAAATTGATTTATTGAAACATTTAAGTACCCAAATCGCAATCTCAATTGAAAATGCCAAAATGTACAAAAATCTGGAACAAAAAGTTCAAGAAAGAACAAAAGATTTAGATATAAAAAACGAAAAATTAAAAGATCAAAACTTAATTTTACAAGAGCAAAATAACAAAATTTTAGAACTAAATTCAAGTATAGTAGAAGAGAATGAGAAAAGAAAAGTCGTTGAACAAAAATTACAAGAGGCTATTAAAAAATTAGATCAGTTAGCTACTATAGATGCCTTAACTCAGTTAAAAAATAGAAGAATATTTGATGAAGTATTAAAAAAAGAGTGTTCTAGAATAACGAGAAATAATGAAGTGTTATCATTGATTATGTGTGATATTGACTTTTTTAAACAATATAATGATTTTTACGGACATTTACAAGGAGATGAGTGTTTAAAAGAGATATCAAAAGTTTTTATATCCAATATAAAAAGAAAAAATGATTTAGTTGCAAGGTATGGAGGAGAAGAGTTTGCCATAATTTTGCCAAACACAACTAGAAAAAAAGCTTTGGTAATAGCTCAAGAGATATCTAAAGATGTAAGAAAATTAAAAATCCCTCATATAAAATCAAATATCTCTGATTTTGTAACTCTTAGCATGGGAATAGCAACTACAGATGATATAAAAATAATCTCTCCTAATACTCTTATAAAATTTGCCGATGATGCACTTTATAGAGCAAAACAAAATGGACGAGACCAAATAAAATAAGGAGTAAATGATGTTTTTTAAAAGTATAGTAGGTTGTTTTTTAATTTTTTCTGTTTCAAATCTTTTGGCTTTAGAAAGTCAAAATATTGATCCTTTTGCCGTAAATAATGGTGAGATTCCTTCTAAAAAAGAGTATTCCGGAGCTCTTTTTAAATTTAACTTCAATTATCCTGTAAGTTATGAAGAGCCTATTAACACCCCCTGGAGTAAAGTAACCAACGGTAAAAAATTAACAAAAGAAAAAGCTTATGATTATATTATGGCTTTAAAAAAGTATATTGAACCGTCTGTGAAGACTTTTGTTTTAGATCAAGAAAAGTGGAATAAAAGTTTACAAAAAGATTGGTATAGTATGTTATGGGCAGGAGAAAATGTAGACTTGACAGGCTGGGAAGGAAGAGAGGCTATTTACGGAACGTATACCGGTCAAATTCAACCAGCTTCAGTATATAAGGATTTTGGACTTACTGTTCCTGTTAGAAATTATGCTGCAATTTATTATGATAAAGTAGCAGCATATACTCTGCATGAAGTCTTTAAAAAGTGTGATGAAAGTGAAGATAGCTGTATTCCTAGTGTAAATAACGATGAAGCTCAATTTAAAGAGGGTGCTATAATAATTAAAGCAGCTTCTGCTTCTGCAACACCTGAACAGTGGCCTGTTTTAGAAGGTGCGGCAAAGTGGAAAATATATAGAAAACCTTTTGATATGAACGGTACGATAAAAGATAAACCGCCTGTAGTAACTGATACTCGTGTTACAATCTTTGATATTATTATTAAAGATTCTGTTGCGGCACCTGAAACAGGCTGGGTATTTACAACCTTGGTTTATGATAAAAATGCAAAAGGAGATAATGCTTGGGATAAAATGGTTCCTCTAGGGGCAATGTGGGGAAACGATCCGGCTGTAAATTCTGCACAAAATCCTAAAGAAGAGCTTTTGGAAACTTATATAAACCCTAAAGCACCTGCTTATGCAAAAGTGACTTTGGGGTATGGTTTAAGATTATCCGGACCTTTTGATATTGCTGTGAAGTATGATGTAAAAGTTAATGGAAAAACGGTTAAAAAACTTAGAAGTTCTTCTTGTATGAGCTGTCATGGAACAGCAAGTTTTTTACCTAAAAGTTATAATATGGTAACACCTTTTTATCCTGTAGAAAGTATAAAAAACGGAATTTGGACAATGTATGAACCAGGTTCTAAGATATGGAATCAATGGTTTCAAAATAGATGGGGAAATATTCCTCAAAGTGAAGAAAAAGATGTAATTGCACTTGATTACAGTACTTTTTTAGAACAAGTTTTGATGAACTATGCAGCTGATTACAGTCATGATAACAATCTTAAAAATTATAGTATTTTTGAAAAATGGAGAAAATTTAAAAGAGAATCAAGAAGTCACTAAAAAGAAGAGAGATTTAATCTCTCTTTTCTTTGATTTCTATGGTTTTTATTATATCACCTTGTCTGATATTATCCAAGGTTTCAAAACTTGTACTGTCTCCTTCTTCTATTTCACCGAAAACTGTATGATGCCCGTCTAAATGAGGACAAGCAACAAAACAGATAAAAAATTGACTGCCACCTGTATCAGGACCAGCATGAGCCATAGATAAACTACCTCTGTTGTGAACTTGTTTATCCGCATGAGTTTCACAAGCAATTGCCCAATCGGGACCACCTGCACCTGTTCCTTCAGGACATCCTCCTTGAGCCATAAATCCCGGAATTACTCTATGAAAGTTTAGTCCGTCATAAAAACCTTCTTTTGATAATGTTACGAAATTTGAAACGGTATTTGGAGTCTCTTTATAAAAAAGTTTTAACCAAATATCTCCTTTCTCCATCTCTATTTTTGCATATTTAAATTTTGCTAGTTCTTTTTCTGTATAGGTATACTGTTTTAACTCTTTTTTTCCAAATCCAAACATATTGCTCCTTTTAATCTTTTGTAGAAATTATATCTTTTTTTGGTGATAGATAGTTTAATCTAATAAGATTATTTACTATCTCTTTAAAAACGGGAACTGCTGACCATGAAGCATAATGATAATACCAATATTTACCTTTTGAAACAGGATCCATAACCGTAACACCTATTGTATAAGAGTGTTCTCCGTCATTAACAAAACCAAAAAAAGATGAAATATATTTTTTAAGATATTTTCCACCTCTTGCTATTTGTGCGGTTCCTGTTTTTCCTCCTATTTCTAAACCGGGAATTTTTGCGGCTTTTCCCGTACCTTTATCAACGGTTTTTATAAGCAGTCTTTTTATCTCATCTGCTGTTCTTTTAGTAATAATTCTTTCATCTTTTATTTTGTCTTCTTTATATTTGCTTCCGTTCATTTCAATATAAGAGACGATTTTGGGAGTTACTACTACACCATCATTATTAAATGCCGAATAAGCTTTTAAAATCTGCATAAATGTTGCGGTCATTCCCTGTCCGTAAGATACAGTGGCTTTATAAACATTGTCTTCCTCTTTTTTATCATTTGCGGAAAATTGCCAGACTTTAGGCATTGAACCTTTTTTTTCATAAGGTAAATCAATTCCCGTTTTTCTAGTAAATCCAAATCTTTTCATTCCTTCAAAAAATTCCGGACCACTTAATCTTTGTGCAAATTGCAAAGTACCTATATTTGAAGAAAAAATTACAATATCATCCAAAGTTAGATAGTGTTTTTTAAATCGGTGATCATCTTTTATTATAAATCTTCCTAGTTTAAACTGTCCTCTTGGAAACTCTCCTTCTTTATTTGCTCTGTCTTTTGTATTGTAAGCAAAAAGAAGTTCGTTTTTTTTGATTCTATTTTTATCTAAAACCAATGAAATAGCAATAGGTTTTATAACTGATCCTGGTTCATATTGATACTCCACGGCATTAACGTTTAAAGAGGGAATATCTTTTTGATATATTCTTTCGGGATTAAATCTGTTTGATGAGGCTAAAGAGAGAACTTTTCCCGTTTTACTGTCCATGATTGAAACTATAATTTCTTGCGCTTCTAATTTTTTCTTATAAATATCAAGAACCATTTCATTGTTTTTTTGAAGTTTAAGAGGAATATTTAAAACTAAACTTGCTCCGTCGACTCTCTGTTTTATTGTTGAATTTCTATTAAAAGAGATATAAGATAAAACATCTCTGTTTCCGCTTAGAATCCCGTCTTTGCTATTATTTAAAAGAGTGTTATACTCTTTTTCCAATCCTTTTATTCCTTTTACTCTTGTTTTGTCGTTTTTTGTTTCAAATTTGGTTATATACCCAACTACGGGAGTTAAAGTATTCTCATAAGAGTAGACTCTTTTTTCACCGCTTTCAGTTATGCTAAGTCCTCTTAATATTTTTCCTCCGGGTACTTGTCTTGCTTTAAATACTTTTAACCTTCTTAATTTAAAACCCAACTCTTTTAAGTTTTTAGCGGTTTTTGAATCAATATTATATGATAGAACAAGATTCCCCGGAGCATTTTTCAAGGATTCATCAATTTTATTTTCGATTTTTTTATAAGGGATATCGCTGTAAATGGAAAAAAGTTTTATAAAAAGTTCTTTTTTGTTTTCATCTAAATGTCTTGTATCTATTGAAGCTTTATATATTTTCTTTGAAGTCGTAATCTTAAAATTATCGGAACTAATTATATCTCCACGTACGGCAAGTTCTTTTTTAGAAGTCTCCAAAGAGGGCAGTCTTCTGTAATCTTCTATTGTATCAAATATTGAGATTATTAAAATAATTAGTAAGAAAAGTATGAAGAAAAACAAAAACATTATTTTCTTGATTTTGTTATCTTTTTCTTTAAAATTTGAAGACATATTTATCCATAATATAATATAATAAAAAATGAATTCTAACAAAAATAAAATTAAAAGAAACAATACCGATAAAAGAATTTATGAAGCTGATTATCTACTGTTTTTATTGGTCTCTTTACTAATTATTATAAGTATTATATTTTCATATTCTCTTGCTATTTATACTGTTGAATATTATGATTACAACCAATTCCATTTTTTTGTCAGACAGTTTTTAGTAGGAGTTTTATCTATTTTTATAATGTGGGGTTTTTCTTTAATTGAACCTGATAAAATAGTAAATAGAGTGGGAATGGGATTTTTTATATTTTTCTTTATTTTAATGATTTTAATGCCTTTTTTACCCTCTTCAATGGTAACAGCTTCAGGTGGAGCGAATAGATGGATAAGGCTTCCGGGGTTTTCTCTCTCTCCTGTCGAGTTTTTTAAAATCGGATTTATATATTTTCTTTCTTGGTCTTTTCATAGAAGATTAATTGAAGTTCCAAGAAAAATAGGGCTTAAACAAGAGCTTCTGCTTTTAACTCCTTATTTTGTAGCTTTTTTAGTGGTTGTTTTTATAATTGCATTTCTACAAAAAGATTTGGGTCAAGTTGTATTGTTAGGTGCAATTCTTTTTACTCTTCTTATTTTTGCAAATAGGAGTTATAAAGTTTTTGTCTCTTTAGGCGTTGTGGGAATATTGGCTTTTATAGGACTTATTATAGCAGCTCCCCATAGAATACAGAGAATATTTTCTTGGTGGGCTATGGTTCAAGATAAAATTTTATCAATACTACCTTCTTGGGCAGATAAATATTTAAGAATAGACGAACTTCCCGAACCCTACCAGGTATCTCACTCTTTAAATGCTATGCATAACGGGGGAATCTTCGGAGAAGGAGTAGGATTAGGAGATATAAAACTAGGTTTTTTAAGTGAAGTACACACAGACTTTGTTTTAGCAGGGATAACAGAAGAGTTAGGTTTAGTAGGACTTATATTTATAACTTTTATTATATTTTTAATAATATTTAGAATTTTTAGAATAAGCGGAAGGGTGGAAAATAAAATATACCATCTCTTTACTATAGGGGTTGCTTTAATGATAATAATTGCTTTTTTGATAAACTCTTACGGAATTTCAGGAATGATTCCTATAAAAGGTATTGCCGTTCCTCTTTTAAGTTACGGGGGGTCTTCAATGCTGGCAATTTCTATAGCTATAGGAATGGTTTTATCAATCAGCAAATCTGTAGATTTAAATAAAAAGGTTAATCAATAATGAGAGTAGTTATAACAGGCGGTGGAACAGGCGGACATTTGAAAGTTGCCGATGCATTTATTGAAGAGTATTCAAAAAGAGGAATAAAACCTATTTTTATAGGTTCCGTAAACGGGCAGGACAAAGATTGGTTTGAAAATGATAAAAGATTAAAAAAAGCCTATTTTTTAGAAACCAGAGGGGTTGTAAATAAAAAAGGCTTAGGAAAAATAAGTTCTTTGTTTCAAATATTTAAAGCTATGAATCAATGTTTTGATATTTTTGATAAGTATGATGTCAAAACAGTAATTTCAGTGGGAGGATTTTCTGCCGCACCTGCTACTTTTGCAGCTATACTCTCTTGGGGTTGTAAATTATATATTCATGAACAAAACTCCGTGATGGGTAGATTAAATGAAATAACTTCAAAATTTGCGACACAAGTTTTTTGTTCTTTTGACAATAAATCACTTATAAGAGATTATCCTGTTTCAGAAGAGTTTTTTGATAATGCAAGAATAAGAGACGAGTTGAAAACAATTATATTTCTAGGCGGTTCTCAAGGGGCATCGGCAATAAACAATTTTGCCTTGAAAGTTGCACCTACACTTAAAAAACTAGGACTAAATATTATTCATCAAACGGGTAAAAACGATTATGAAAGAGTAAAAGAAGAGTATGAAAAAATGGGAATAGAAGTTGATTTGTTCCCTTTTTCAAAAGAGATTGCAAAAAAGATGAGTGAAGCTGATTTTGCCGTTAGCCGTGCAGGTGCATCTACTTTATGGGAACTTTGTGCAAATTCTTTACCTACTTTATTTGTCCCTTTTCCGTATGCTGCAAAAGATCATCAATACACAAATGCAAAGTTTTTGGAAGATAAAGGGTTGTGTTATCTTTGTAGAGAAGAGAAATTAAATGAAGAGATACTAATTGAGAGTCTAAAAAAAGATAACTTCTCAATTAGTAAAAAGTTGGTAGATTCAATTAAATATAATGCAGTTGAATCTATTGTAAACTTAATTAGTCAAGGTAAGTAAAAGAATACCGAAAACGATTCTATATATACCGAAACTTACAAAAGTAAAGTTTTCTAAAAACTTTAAAAACAGTTTTATTGCAATATAAGCAACAATAAAAGAGGTTATAAAACCGATTATAAGATTGCTAAAATTTGCTCCTACTAAAAGATCGTTATGATGTTTTAATAGATCATAACCTGTTGTTGCACACATTACGGGAAAAGCCAGCAAAAAACTAAATTCTGCACTGGCTTTTCTATTTAAACCTACAAGCATAGCTCCTATTATGGAGGAACCTGCTCTTGAAGTTCCCGGAATTAGTGCAAAAATTTGTGCAAGCCCTATATACAAAGATTGTTTATATGTAACTTTTTCTACATCGGCTGTTATGTGTTTTGATTCATCATAAAATTTTTCAACAATTAAAAAGACAACTCCTCCTACTATAAACATAGTAGCAACTATATGTAAAGAGAAGAGTGCTTTTATTTGATCTGAAAAAAGAAATCCGACTGCTGCAATGGGTAAAAAAGCAATAAATATTTTAATCCATAAATTTATATGTTTAAAGGTGAATTTAGATGGATAATTTAAAACTACAGCTAAAATTGCCGCAAATTGAATTATGACCTCATAGGCTTTATTAACTTGTGATTGGTCAATGCCTAAAAAATTACTTGCAACAATTAAATGTCCCGTTGAAGAGATAGGTAAAAACTCGGTTATCCCTTCAATAATACCTAAAATAACAGAGTCGAATCCTGTCATTAAAATCCTTTTTGTTTTGTAAGTGAAAGAAATTTTTTTATAGCTCTTTTCTCTTTAGTTCTTATATCATAATCGATTAGTTTTAAATACTCTAAAATATTTTTATTTGAAATATTTGATCTTTTTGAATACTCATTTAAAATATATTGAGGAATTTTTATTTGCCTTTTTTTAAAATCTTTCATTATATTTTTTAACATTTTACCGTTTTTTCTATAACATAATGTTGCAAAAACAAAAGGAAGATTAAATTTTTTCTCCCATTCTACGGCTAAATCAATAGTTTCAACATCAGGGTTTTCATGGAAAAATTTTAAAGCCTTATCTCCTATTAAAACCTCTCCGTGCAAATTTAATATTTTTGCCAAGGCATTTGAGGTTTGACTTTGATAATCTTCTTTATCTTTTCCCGGAATTAAAAAAACCGACCTTACGTTTTTTCTTGCGATAATCCCATAATCTAATCTTTTCTCTCCTCTTGATGCAATAGAAGATACAAAAGCAGAATCAACTTTACTCTTTTTTAGTTTCTTGTTTATTTTAGACGGATAAGATTTCTTATAGTTAATAATTGACTTAATTTGAGACGATTGAATTCTTTTTTTTAAAAAGACATGAACGGGTAGTAAATTTATAAAATCTATTTTTGCAAATATCATTTTATTTGCTCCTTCTTTTTATTAAAATTAATTGGATATAATATCTAAATTGAAGTAAATAAGGGGTTAATATGGTAAAAGTAGAATTTTTAGGACCAATTAATAAAGACTCTGTAAAAATAGAAGCAAATAGTTTAGAACAGTTAAGCCAAATATTAAAAAAAGATGCCCAAATATCTTCTTGGCTTGAAAATTGTGCAGTTGCAGTAAATGATACTATAATCTGTTCTAAAGATGTTGCCTTAAAAGACGGAGATAGAGTCTCTTTACTTCCTCCTGTTTGCGGGGGATGATAAAATAGTAAATAAAGAGTGAATAATGGAAATTGATAGAAAATTGCAACTTTTTGAGGGAAGTTTACCGGTTGAAAAGATAACTAACAGCTGGTATAAAGAGTATAAAAACTCTAATTACGGTGCGATAATTACCTTTGTAGGAGTTGTTAGAGACGAGAATAAAATTGAGGGTTTAAGTTTTGATATTTATGAACCGATATTAAACTCTTGGTTTGATTCCTGGCAAGAAAAAGCAAAAAGCAAAGGTGCTATAGTTTTAATGGCTCACAGCAAAGGAGATGTTCTTAATCATGAAAGTTCATATATAGCAGCCGTATGCTCCCCTAAAAGAAGAGTGGCCTTAGAATTAATCGATGAGTTTGTTGAAGATTTTAAAGCATCGGCTCCAATATGGAAATATGATATTCTAAAAGGCAAACGAGTTTATGCCGAAGATAGAAGTACTCCCATAAAAGGAGCAGGGATTTTAAGCTAATGTCAAAAAGAGTTTTAATTATTGAAGACAGTAAATCCGTTTCAAGTACACTTGAGGCAATGATAAAAGATGAATTGGGTTTTAAAACAGTTATAGGTTCTTCAGTAAAGCAGTGTGCGAAACTATTACTTGAATATAAAGGAAAATTCGATATTGCTCTTTTAGATTTGGGTTTGCCCGATTCTTATAACGGTGAGATTGTAGATTTTGTTACGAAGTTTAATATTCCTATAGTTATTTTAACTGCCACTTCATTGGTAGAAAATGAGATAAAATATAGAAATAAGAATATTGTAGATTATGTTATAAAAGATGGTTTATATTCATTTAAATATGCAATTTCGGTTATAAGAAGAATAGTAAATAATGATGGAATAAAACTGCTTATTGTTGATGACTCAAAAAGTTTTTTGGATAATACAAAAGATCTTATAGAAAGATACAAAATAGAAGTTTTTACTGCAACAAACGGTTTAGAAGCTTTAGAGATTTTAGAGAAGAATAAAGATATCAAGATAATATTAACGGATTATTATATGCCTTTTATGAACGGACTTGAATTAGTAAGAACCGTAAGAAAAAAATATGCTAAAGATGAGTTATCTATAATCGTAACTTCAGTAACAAAAGAGAGGCAAACAGCTTCAAAGTTTTTAAAATACGGTGCAAATGATTTTCTTTATAAAGGGTTTACCCAAGAAGAGCTGTTTGTAAGAATAAATGCCAATATAGAACTTTTAGAGCTTTTTGAAGAGTTAAAAAACAGGGCAAATAAAGATTTTCTTACAAAACTTTATAATAGAAGATATCTCTTTGAAGAGGGAAATAAAATTTTAAAAGAGGCAAATGAAAAGAAAAATAGATTATTTGCAGCTTTAATTGATATTGATAAATTTAAAAACATAAATGATACTTACGGTCATGATATAGGGGACTTGACTTTAAAAGAGGTTTCAAAAATATTGAGAAAATATTTTAAAAAAGATGAATTAATAGCAAGACTAGGCGGTGAAGAGTTTTGTATTTTGTTTAAAAATAAAGATGAAGATTTAGTAAAACAGAGATTAGAACTTCTAAGAAAAGAGTTTGCCGAAAATGTGATTGAACTAGGAGACTTAAAATTGAAATTTACTATTTCAATCGGTTGTAGTTTTAAAAAAGCAGATGCATTGGATATAATGCTACAAGAGGCAGACAAAGGGCTATATGAAGCAAAAGAGACAGGAAGAAATAGGATAAGATATAGATGAGAGTAGATTTACACAACCATACAACTTTATGTAATCATGCAACAGGAACAATGCAAGAGTATATACAAAGAGCAATAGAGTTAAATATAGATGTTTTTGGTTTTTCCGACCATGCACCGATGCCTTATGATCCAAAATACAGAATGGATATTTCACAAAAAAATGCGTATGAACAAAACATTGAAATATTGAAGCAGAAGTATAAAGATAAAATAGAAATTTTAAAAGCATATGAAGTAGATTTTATGCAAAACAACTCTTTGATGTTAGATGAGGTTTTAAAATCAAATGTTGATTATTTAATAGGTTCAGTTCATTTTTTACAAGAGAACGGTTCCGGACTTTGGGGTTTTGATAATCCTGAATTTATAGGTAAATACAAAGAGAAAAACATAGATTATATTTGGAGTGAATATTTTGCAGCAATTAAAGAGATGGCAAAAAGTAAACTTTTTGATATTGTCGGACATTTGGATTTGATTAAAGTATTTAAATATTTGCCTGATAAAGATATTAAATCAATAGCTTTAGACGCCCTAAAAGAGATAAAAAAAGCTAATATGGTTATAGAAATTAACAGTGCCGGATTTAGAAAACCTATAAATGAACCTTACCCTTCAAAAGAGTTGCTTGAGCTTGCTTTTGAATTAGATATTCCTATCACATTCTCTTCAGATGCACACAAAATTGAACAAATTGGATTTATGTATGAAAGTGTAACTGCAATTGCAAGAGAAATTGGATATAATAATTGCGTTATCTTTAGAAATAGGGATAAAAAACTAGTTAATTTTTAAACAGCTAAATAGAGCTTATTTTTGATAAATCGATAATAAAATATATTTTGTTGTGTATTTTTTATACAGGCGTTTTACCTAAAATTTTCTTTATTTGGATAAAATAACGCATAATTATTTCAAGGAGTTAAAAACATGGGAAAATTTGTTAACAATACTGAAGAATTTTTCAAATATTGTGAAGAAAATGAGGTTAAATTTGTAGATCTTAGATTTACGGATATGAAAGGTATGTGGCACCATTTGACTTATATGTTAAGTGCTGTAAATGAAGATAATTTAACAAATGGTATGCCATTTGACGGTTCATCTGTAGATGCGTGGCAACCAATTAATAAATCAGATATGTTATTAAAACCTGATGTTGAAACTGCATTTTTGGACCCTTTTACTGCTGATTCTACAATTATACTATTTTGTGATGTTTATGACATTTACAAAGGTGAATTATATGAAAAATGTCCAAGATCTATTGCTAAAAAAGCTCTTAAACACTTAAGTGATTCAGGACTTGGAGATGCAGCTTACTTTGGACCTGAAAATGAATTTTTTGTATTTGATGATGTAAAAATCAAAGATGAAATCAATGAATCTCACTATAGAGTTGATTCTGACGAAGGTTGCTGGTCAGACGATGAAGAGTATGAAACTGGAAACATGGCTCATAGACCAAGAACAAAAGGTGGATATTTCCCTGTTCAACCTACAGATTCAATGGTAGATTTAAGAGCTGAAATGATGCAAATATTAGAACAAGTTGGATTAACAGTTGTTCTAGGACACCACGAAGTTGCTCAAGCTCAAGGTGAAATCGGAATTGTATTCGGTGACCTAATTGAAGCTGCTGACAATGTTCAAAAATACAAATATGTTTGTAAAATGGTTGCTCACTTAAACGGTAAAACTTGTACTTTTATGCCTAAACCTTTATACGGTGATAACGGTAACGGTATGCACGTACATCAATCAATTTGGAAAGACGGAAGAAACTTATTTTACAAAGAGGGTGAATATGCAAATTTAAGTGAAATGGCAAGACACTATATCGGTGGTATTTTTAAACATGCAAGAGCAGTTGCGGCATTTACAAACGCATCAACAAACTCTTACAAAAGATTAATCCCTGGTTTTGAGGCTCCTTCAATTTTAACTTACTCTTCTCAAAACAGATCTGCATCTTGTAGAATTCCTTACGGAGCAGGTGAAAAAGCAACAAGAATCGAAATGAGATTCCCTGACTCAACAGCTTGCCCATATTTAGCATTTGCTGCAATGATGATGGCAGGATTAGACGGTATTAAAAATAAATATGAACCTATCGGTCCAATGGATGATGATTTATTTGAATTACCTTTAGATGAAATTAGAGAGAGAAAAATCCCTCAAATGCCTCATACATTAAGAGGTTCTTTAGAAGCTTTAATTAGAGATAACGATTTCTTACAACCTGTATTTAGTAAAGATATGATTGATACATATCAACACTATAAATTCGAAACACAAGTTTGGCCTGATGAAGCAAGACCAACTGCATTTGAATTTAAATCAACTTTCTCTTGTTAGTCAAGTCTCCTTTAAAATAAAAAAGGCTAGTCTTTTAAAGACTAGCCTTTTTTTATATTCAAGATTTTAATTTAATAAAAAATTATATAAGAGTTCCTTTTTTAGAACTCTATTATTTCTCCGTTTGGAGCTTCATTAGTAACAGGCATTTGAGTTTTTGGAAGAGGCGAAGTTTGTGTATAATACTCTTTATGTCCATTCACATAAGAACTTTTTACATTATCAGGCATTTGAAACTCTCTTTGAATTTCGGGATGAATTTCTAAATATTTTTTATAAAAATAAGAGAATGACGGAGCTGCTGTAGTTCCTCCACCTTCACTTCTTCTCATTGCAGTATTATCATCTTTACCAAACCATACAATGGTTTGAATTGTAGGAGAAAATCCACAAAACCATGCATCTGTATTGTTGTTGGTTGTTCCTGTTTTACCTGCTAATTCAATTCCTTTTACTTTTGCTCTTCTTCCCGTACCTTTTAAAACAACATCTTCTAAAATTGATTTCATTAAATAGATTTGTTCAGGAGAGTCTACATATTTTACTTCCGGTTCAAAATTTATAGTTTCACCTTTGCTATTTGTAATTGAATTTATCATATATGGAGTTACTTGTATACCATCATTTGAAAAAGAGCTGTAGGCTTTACTAAAATCAAAAGGTGAGATTGAAAAAGAACCCAAGGTTATAGAGAGATCTTTTGGCATTCCTGTTATTCCAAAGTTTTCTAAACCTTTATACATTTCATCTATTCCTACATCTGTTACTAAATTAATTGTTGCAAGGTTTCTTGATTTTACCAGAGATTCTCTTAGGGTAATTATACCTTTGAATTTGCCACCATAGTTTTTAGGTTGCCATTTTTTCTCTTCACCGTCAATTTCATAATTATAGGTTCTTCCTATATCTATAAGTTGAGAAGCCGGAGAATATCCTAAATCAAGTGCTGTTTGATAGAAAAAAGGTTTGGCCGAAGAACCCGGTTGTCTTCTACTTTGAACAACTCTGTTAAAAGAGGACTCTTTATAATCTACTCCTCCAACCATAGCCAATATTTTTCCTGTGTTGTTTTCAATTGAGATTAAAGCTCCGTTTAATGAATTTACAAAATATCCTTCTTCAACTTCGTTTCCGTCATGGTCAACATTGTTTTTTGGATTCTTTTGCAGCTTTTCATCTCTTTGTATAATTCTATCATATCCGTATTTTAAGGCTTCTCTTGCAATTTTTTGTGCATCCAAATCAATTGTCAAGTTTATTTTATATCCGCCTGATCTAATATCTTTGATATCTTTATGTAAAATTTTTATTGCATAATCTACAATATAAGGGGCTTTGTTTTTTGTTAAAGTATCATTATAAACTTTAGGAATATAGTTTATTGAGTCTTTATACTCTTCATCATTTATCCAGCCTAATGTATGCATTCTGCTTATTACTTGATTTGCTCTTGTTAGGGTAAATTTTAGATTTCGTGTAGGGTCGTAAAAACTTGGAGCTTTTGGAAGACCTACTAAAATTGCAATCTCTTTTAGATTTAATTCAAACAAATCTTTTCTAAAATATCCTTGTGCAGCGGTTCTAATCCCATAATAGCTGTGCCCAAAATAGACTTGATTTAAATATCTTTCAAGAATTTGCTCTTTTGTCAAAATTGTTTCTAATCTTACAGCTAAAAGTGCCTCTTTTATTTTTCTTATTAGTTTTTTTTCTCTTGTTAATACAATACTTTTTATAAGTTGCTGGGTTAGGGTGCTTGCTCCTTCTACATATTTCATTGCTTTAATATTTTTTATCATTGCTCTGCTGATTGCATCGGGGTTAATACCATGATGTTCAAAAAAGTGAGTATCTTCTATAGCAACTAAAGCTTCGACAACTCTTGCCGGGATATCTTCATATTTTACATATAATCTATGCTCTTTTTTAAATATATTTGCAATAAGTTTTCCGTCTCTATCAAAAAACTGAGTTGTTTTGGGTGGATTGTAGTTTACTACTTTATCCAAATCCCCTCTAATTTCATTATAAAGATTTAATAACCATCCTGCAATACCTATACCGATTATAAGCAAGAATGTAAAAATGTATTTCATCATATCTATTTCCTGAATTCCTTATTTTCAAAAGTTGAATTTATAAGCTCTTTGGTGTAAGAAGTTTTTGGATTTGAAAGGATACTTTTCGTATCTCCTTTCTCAATAACTTTACCATCTTTTATAATAACAATATTTTTACAAATGTTTTTTATAGAGTTTATATCATGAGTCACAAAAAGAGTCAAAAAATTTAACTTCTTTTGTAAGTCATGAAGCAGATTTAAAATTGTCTGTTTTGATTTTTCATCAAGTGCTGTCGTAGGTTCATCCAAAAGCAGAAGTTTTATATCATTGCTAAATGCAATTGCAATAACCGCTCTTTGAAGTTGTCCTCCGCTTAATTGATTGGGAAATCTTTCTAAAAGTTTTTTATCTAAACCGACAAATTGCATTAAATGTTCTTTTTTTTCATCTGAACAGAAAAATTGATTTTTTATTTTTGTCATAGGAGAGAGTGAAGTAAACGGATTTTGAGGAATAAATCCTATAGTATTACTGTTTAATTCAAAAGGTGAATCAACCTCAAAATCTAATTTTAAATTTGAAGGAAGCAGATTTAAAATAGACTTCAACGTCAGTGATTTGCCGCTTCCGCTTTGACCGATTAAAGCAGTAGCCTCATCTATATCAAAGCAAAGATCGACTAAATTTTTTTTATCGGTTGATATTTGTAGTCTTTTTATATCTACTTTTTGCGTCATTAAACCAAAGCCTCATCCATCTCTTTTGGCTTTTCTATCTCCATAAGTTTTAAAACAGTAGGAGCAATATTGTTTAAGCTTCCTGTTTTTACTCTATCTACACCTTGTGCCATAACGAAGCAGAATACATCTCCTACTGTGTGATTAGTTAAGGTTTTTCCTTTTTCATCTTTCATCATTTCACAATTTCCGTGGTCGCTTGTTAAAATAAGATTATAATCTTTCTCTTTTGCTTTTTTAATAATTTGTCCTAACTCTTTATCTACAGCTTCAACGGCTTTTATACCGGCTTCATAAACACCTGTATGTCCGACCATGTCTCCGTTTGCAAAATTTACGACAATAAAATCGTAACTCTCTTCCATTGCTTTTAAAACGGCTTCTGATACTTTTGGTGCACTCATTTCAGGTTGAAGATCATAAGTAGCTACTTTAGGAGAAGGTATTAAAACTCTGCTCTCATTTAAAACAGGTTCTTCAACACCGCCGTTAAAGAAAAATGTTACATGGGCATATTTCTCTGTTTCTGCCGTATGAAGTTGGCTTAATCCTGCATTTGAAATTACTTCTGCAAGGGTGTTTTTAGGAGTCTCTTTTGGAAAAATTACGGGAAGAGGAAGATTTTTATCATATTGCGTCATTGTAGCTATATTTAGTTTTTTATCGAATCTTTTAAATTCATTAAATTGACTGCTTGCGATTGCCGTTGAGATTTCTCTCATTCTATCGCTTCTGAAATTGCAGAAAATTACTCCGTCATTCTCTTCTAATCCTTTATAATCTTCAAAGGCTGTAGGAACTAAAAATTCATCAAAGATTTCGTTTTTATAAGACTCATCTATTAAATCAAATACCTCTTTTGAAGTTTTTGGAGTTGCAAATGCTATTGCATCATAAGCTTTTTGAACTCTTTCCCATCTATTATCTCTATCCATAGAGTAATATCTTCCGGCAATTGTTGCCAATTTTATATCATCATCACAAATATCGATAATTTGTTGAAGATATTTTTTTGCACAATTAGGTGCGACATCTCTTCCGTCTGTTATTGCATGAATAAAGACTTTTTTGCCGCTGTTTTTTGCAATTTTTGCTAAACTCATTATATGATTGATATGAGAGTGTACTCCACCGTCACTCAATAATCCTATTAGATGAATATTATTTGATGAAGAGATAGTCTCTTTTATAACATTATTATCTTTTAAAGTGTCATTTTCAATAGAGATATTTATTTTTACTAAATCTTGGTATAAAACTCTACCGCTACCTATTGTCATATGTCCTACTTCACTGTTTCCCATTTGTCCGTCGGGAAGTCCTACATATTTTCCGTAAGTGTGAATTAACGAGTAGGGTACGTTTTTGAATAGATAATCGTATGTCGGAGTCTTAGCATTGGTAAATGCATTATACTTTTCCGACTCATTAAATCCAATTCCGTCTGTAATTATCAAGATTGCTTTTTTACTCATTATTTAAACCTTTTAAAAACTATATTATATTATAATCTTCGCGGATTATACCAAAACTAACTCCTATATTTGCTGAAAATATATCTCTTTGTTTTATACTAAAGATTGGGGTTTGTTAAAACACAGGAGTCAAATTTCCTGAAATTGAAGGTTTAAATTTGTTTTATTGGTTCTACAGACATTTAGATATAAATATATTTCAATATATTTCGGTTCGTGCAGGGATTGCGTTTTTTATCTCATTTTTTCTTACTATGTATCTTCTTCCAAAATTTGTAAAGTGGGCAAAATCAAAAAAAGCTTCTCAGCCTATTTACGAGTATGCTCCCGATTCACATCAGGAGAAGGCTGGAACACCTACTATGGGAGGAGTGATTTTTATATTTTCAACTTTAATAGCTACACTCTTTACAGTTAAGTTAAATAATTTTTATGTTGTAGGTGCATTATTGATTCTTGCTAGTTTCTCTTTAATTGGCTTTAAAGATGATATCTCGAAGATTTTAAAAAACAGTAATTCTGCCGGATTAACGCCCAGAGGAAAACTTTTTTTACAGCTTTTAGCTGCTATTGTAGTATCCGTTGTTTTAATAGTTTACGGGCATACTACGACTCTTTATACTCCTTTTTACAAATATCCGCTTTTTGATATGAGTTATTTTGCAATTGCTTTTTGGGTATTAGTAATAGTATCTGCTTCAAATGCTGTTAATTTAACAGACGGATTAGACGGTTTGGCAACAGTACCTTCTATTATGGCATTTGTGACACTTTCCGGAATTGTGTATATAACAGGTCATGCAGTATTCTCTTCTTATCTATTTTTACCTAGTATTCAAACTTCGGGAGAATTGGCGATAATAGGAACAGCCTTAGTAGGTTCTTTAATAGCCTTTCTTTGGTTTAACTGCCATCCTGCACAAGTATTTATGGGAGACAGCGGTTCTTTGCCTTTAGGCGCTTTTATGGGATATATGGCAATTGTCGCAAAATCTGAAATTTTACTTATATTTATAGGACTCATTTTTGTAGTTGAGACGGTATCAGTTATTTTACAAGTGGGTTCTTATAAATTAAGACAAAAAAGAATATTTTTAATGGCTCCTATTCACCACCATTTTGAAAAAAAAGGTTGGAAAGAGAATAAAATAATAGTAAGATTCTGGATTGTCTCTTTTATGGCAAATTTAGTTGCCCTTTTAACACTAAAAATAAGATAAGGTATATAATAAAATGATTAGAGTACTTGGAAAAGGTCTCACTGCACAAGCAATAAAAAAAAGTTTTGAAAACGTAACTTTGTATGATGATTCGGATTTTAACAGTTATGATTTAGATTCTAAAGATATTACAATTGTAAGTCCGGGAATACCTCCTTATAATAATATGGTAAAAAATGCAAACAATATACAAAGTGATTATGACTTAATATATGAGAATATGCCTTTTTCTATTTGGATAAGCGGAACAAACGGAAAAACAACTACTACGCAAATGATTCAGCACCTTTTAAAAGATAAAGGAAGTGTATGCGGAGGAAATATCGGTACGCCTGTTACTCTCTTAGATAAAAAAGCACCGATATGGATATTAGAGACCTCTTCTTTTACTTTTCATTATATAAAAAGAGCAAAACCCAATTTATATATACTTCTTCCTATAAGTGAAGATCATATATCTTGGCACGGAAGTTTTGAAGAGTATAAAAGAGCAAAATTAAAACCGCTTGATATGATGGGTGAGGGTGAAATTGCAATAATTCCCGAAGAGTTTAAAGATTATCCCACTTCAGCTATGAAAATCACATATAAAAACAGTGATGATTTATGCGAGTTTTTTAATATTGAAAAAAGCAGCATAAAATTTAAAGAACCTTTTTTAATAGATGCAATTCTATCTCTTGCCGCAAAAAAGATTCTTTTTGATGAAATTGATTATGAAAATATTAACAGTTTTAAAGTAGATAAACATAAAGTAGAAGAGTTTAAAGATATAGATAATAGATTATGGATAGATGATAGTAAAGCTACAAATGTAGATGCAACAATAAAAGCTTTAGAATCATATAAAGATAAAAAAATATTTCTAATATTAGGAGGAGATGATAAAGGAGCAGATTTAAAGCCTCTTTTTGATTATATAAAAGCTTTTGATATTGAAATATTTGCAATTGGAAGTAATGAAGATAGAATTTATCAATTTTGCAAAGAGTATAATATAAAAATTTCAAAATGTTCTATCTTGGAAAAAGCAGTTAAAAGAATAGCTCAAAAGCACGATAAAAACAGCCTTGCAGTACTTTCTCCAGCTGCTGCATCACTTGATCAATATAGCTCATATAAGCAAAGAGGAGAAGAATTTAAAAAGTTCGTATCTAGTTTAAGCTTAAATTAATTATTGTATGTGTATAATTTCACTCCAATTTAAGACGGCTCGGTAGCTCAGTCGGTAGAGCAAAGGACTGAAAATCCTTGTGTCGGCAGTTCGATTCTGCCCCGCGCCACCACTTTTTAAAGACTAGTTTTTTAAAAAGATTTAAATTGACGGATGCTGGTGTAGCTCAGTTGGCTAGAGCAGCTGATTTGTAATCAGCAGGTCGGGGGTTCAACTCCCTTCACCAGCTCCATTTTATTAATGTCGTGCGTAATCTTAAAAAGATCAGCGCTTGACCAGAACAATAATTTTTCAACGGTGAGGTTGGAGAGTGGTCAAATCCAGGAGACTGTAAATCTCCCGCCTATGGCTTCGAAGGTTCAAATCCTTCTCTCACCACCACTAAAATGTTGCGGGAATAGCTCAGTTGGCTAGAGCCTCTGCCTTCCAAGCAGATTGTCGCGAGTTCGAGTCTCGTTTCCCGCTCCATTAATTTATTGATTACTGGGAGCTGAGTTATAACGCATTTTTATAACTCCTTTTTTATACAAAAAATCTCCCATTAAAGTTTTTTTTAGTATTTTTTAATTAAAATACCAATCCACGAAAAAAATAGTATCTATTTTTTAGTGAACATAAATATATAAATCATCCCCTCTGAATAGAGAAGCCAGTGGGCTTATCTACTCAGAGGGCAATAACCAAAATTTTTTAAGGGGAATTTTATGGCAAAAGAAAAATTCGAGCGAACTAAACCGCACGTAAATATTGGTACTATTGGTCACGTTGACCACGGTAAAACTACATTAACAGCTGCTATTACTATGTGTTTAGCGCTTAAAAATGGTCAAGCTGCGATGGATTATGATCAAATTGATAATGCTCCAGAAGAGAGAGAAAGAGGAATTACAATTGCTACTTCTCACGTAGAGTATGAAACTGAAACTAGACACTACGCTCACGTGGATTGTCCAGGTCACGCCGATTATGTTAAAAACATGATTACTGGTGCTGCACAAATGGATGGTGCTATCTTAGTTATTGCTGCTACAGATGGACCAATGGCTCAAACTAGAGAACACATTCTATTATCTAAACAAGTTGGTGTACCATACATCGTTGTATTCTTAAACAAAGAAGATCAACTTGACGAAGAAGATAAAGAAGAGATGTTAGAATTAGTTGAGATGGAAGTAAGAGAATTATTATCAGAATATGATTTCCCAGGTGATGATACTCCTATCGTTGCTGGTTCTGCTTTCCAAGCTTTAGAAGAAGCTAAAGGTGGTACAGCTGGTGAATGGTCAGAAAAAATCTATAAATTAATGGATGAAGTTGATAACTATATCCCAACTCCAGAAAGAGATGCAGACCAAGATTTCTTAATGCCTGTTGAAGATGTATTTACAATTCAAGGTAGAGGTACTGTTGTAACTGGTAGAATTGAAAAAGGTACAATCAAACTAAACGAAGAGATTGAAATCGTTGGTATGAGAGATACTATGAAAACTACTGTTACTGGTATTGAAATGTTTAGAAAAGAGATGGACGAAGGTGTTGCTGGTGATAATGCCGGTGTTCTTCTAAGAGGTGTTAAAAAAGAAGATGTTCAAAGAGGACAAGTTCTTGTTAAACCAGGTTCAATTACTCCACATACTAAATTCAAAGGTGAAGTATATATCCTTTCTAAAGAGGAAGGTGGTAGACACACTCCATTCTTCTCAGGATATAGACCACAATTTTATGTAAGAACAACTGACGTTACAGGTTCTGTTACTTTACCAGAAGGTACTGAAATGGTTATGCCAGGTGATAACGTTGAGATGACAGTTGAATTAGTTGCTCCAATTGCTCTAGAAAAAGGTACTAAATTTGCTATTAGAGAAGGTGGTAGAACTGTTGGTGCTGGAGTTGTTGCTGAAATTATTGAGTAAGGATAACTTATGGCAAACGGAGTAAGCATCAAAATTGGACTAAAGTGTGAAGAGTGTGGTGATATTAACTACACTACTTATAAAAATCCAAAAACTTTTACAGAAAAGATGGCGATTAAAAAATATAGTCCAAGATTAAAAAAACACACTATTCATAAAGAAGTTAAGTTAAAGTCGTAAGACTTTTTCTTAACCTTTTGAAAACCTAGGTCAGTAGCTCCAATGGTAGAGCGCCGGATTCCAAATCCGATGGTTACGGGTTCGAGTCCTGTCTGGCCTGCCACTAAATTTTTTTAAAAGCAGTTTTGACTTCTTTTAAAAGAATTTATAAAGCTTAGAATTTGGAGTCGATTGTGAATAAATTAAAAACCTATTATAAAAGTGCAAAAGAAGAACTACTTAAAGTAATTTTCCCAATTAAAGAACAAATCAGATCTGCTTATCTTTCTGTTTTTGTTGTTGTAACCGTAATATCACTTTTCCTAGCACTAATTGATGCAATCATGTCTCTAAGCTTATCTGCTGTAATGAACTAAGGAATATCTAATGGCACATCAATGGTACGCAATACAAACTCACTCAGGTAGCGAATTAACTGTAAAAAGAGCTCTTGAAAAATTAGCAGAAGAGATGGGAGATGAAAAAATCTCTGAAGTTCTAGTTCCGACAGAAGATTTAATAGAAGTAAAAAAAGGGAATAAAACAATAGTTGAAAGACCTTTATATCCGGCTTATGCATTTGCTAAAATTGATTTGGATACAGCTTTATGGCATAGAATTCAATCAATGCCTAAAGTCGGAAGATTTATCGGTGAATCTAAAAAACCGACTCCTTTAACAAAAAAAGATATCGATTCAATTTTAGACAAAGTTCAAAATAGAGCTGCTGCTAAACCTAAAATCTCTTTTGATGAAGGTGAAATGGTTAGAATTAATGAAGGACCGTTTGCAAACTTTAATGGAGTAGTTGAAGATTTTGATATGGCTTCAGGTTTATTGAAATTAAACGTTTCAATTTTCGGAAGAAACACTCCCGTTGAAATTAACTACACTCAAGTAGAAAGAGTAGTTTAATAAAACAATTTTAGGCATTAGGCAATAAAACTTCAGCTTCCTTTGAGTTTTCTTGCCTAATGCCTAAATCATTAAATATAATAAATTTTAAAAAGGAAATACGATGGCTAAAAAAGTAGAAGGTATCTTAAAACTTCAAATTCCTGCGGGTGCTGCAAATCCATCACCACCAGTTGGTCCGGCTCTTGGTCAAAGAGGGATTAACATCATGGAATTTTGTAAAGCATTTAATGAAAAAACAAAAGATAAAGGTGGTTTTACGATTCCTGTAGAAATCACTGTTTATAACGATAAAAGCTTTACTTTTACATTAAAAGAACCACCAATGACTGATTTAATTAAAAAAGTTTCTGGTGTAA
This sequence comes from Halarcobacter anaerophilus, assembly GCF_006459125.1. Lineage (NCBI taxonomy): Bacteria > Pseudomonadati > Campylobacterota > Epsilonproteobacteria > Campylobacterales > Arcobacteraceae > Halarcobacter > Halarcobacter anaerophilus. Next base: position 2,488,952 of record NZ_CP041070.1, on the reverse strand, counting down.
AAAAAGGTAGTGATAATCCACTAAAAAATAAAGTTGGAAAATTAACTAAAGATCAAGTTATGGAAATCGTTGGTATGAAAATTGCCGATTTAAATACTGATGACAAAGAACAAGCTGCAAAAATTGTTGCAGGTTCAGCTAGATCAATGGGAATTGATGTTGAATTATAAGATTCAAAACTAGTCTAACCACTGGACTATAAACAGCGGTAGCAAAAAAAATAAATATTGCGGAGAATAAAATGGCAAAAGTTTCAAAAAGATATAAGACATTATCAGAAAAAATTGAAGAGAGAGATTATTCATTAGCTGAGGCATGCGCTAAGTTAAAAGATTTAAAATCTGCTAAATTTGATGAATCAGTAGAAGTTGCATTAAACTTAAACGTTGATCCAAGACATGCAGATCAAATGATTAGAGGTGCTGTTGTACTTCCAAACGGTACAGGAAAAACTGTTAGAGTTGCAGTTTTTGCTAAAGGTGCTAAAGTAGATGAAGCTAAAGCAGCAGGTGCTGATATCGTTGGAAATGATGATTTAGTAGAGAGTGTACAAGCTGGGAACATTGATTTTGATGTTTTAATTGCAACACCTGATTGTATGGGATTAGTTGGTAAACTAGGTAGAATTTTAGGACCAAAAGGTTTAATGCCGAATCCTAAAACAGGTACAGTTACTATGGATGTTACTAAAGCAGTAAACGATGCTAAAGGTGGTCAAGTAGCATATAGAGTTGATAAAAAAGGTAATATTCATGCAGCAGTAGGAAAAGTTTCTTTTTCTGAAGAAGCTATAAAAGAGAATGTTCTTTCTTTTATTACTGCTATTAATAAAGCTAAACCTGCATCATCAAAAGGTAGATATATTAAAAATGCAGCAGTATCTTTAACTATGTCTCCATCAGTTAGTATGGATGTATTGGAATTAATGGAGATTAAATAAGGGATTCCCCTTATTTAATTAACATTCAACAGTGAGGATATAATCCTTATGATTGAGTGTTAATCAAAGCACTACATTAAAAACTGAAGATAGCCGGTAAAATACTCCTCCTGTATTTTGTAAAACCTGCTTAAGTTGGATGTTTTGAAAGGAGAATCGATGAATAAACAACAAAAAGCTGAAGTAATTGACTTCTTAACTTCTGAGTTTAAAGAATCACAAGCTATCGTAGTATGTGATTATAAAGGTTTAACTCATAAAGAATTAGAAGCATTAAGAAAAGAAGCAAAAGCTGTAGGGGCAAAAGTTCAAGTTGCTAAAAATACATTAGTAACTGTTGCAGTTAAAAATGCTGAGTTAGGGGATATTGAATTATCTGGAACTAACATTTTCTTATGGTCTGAAGATCAAATTTCTGCTTGTAAAGTTGCCGATAAATTTGCAACTGCAAATAAAGATAAATTTGCAATTAAATCTGGTATCATTGAAGGTCAAATTGCTGATCTTGCTACTGTTAATGCATTTGCTAAATTACCATCTAGAGAAGAGCTTCTTGGTATGCTTGCTGCTACATGGATGGCTCCAGTTACTAACTTTACAATCGGGCTTGATGCTCTTAGAAGAAAAAAAGAAGAAGAAGCTGCATAAGCAGTTAATAATGGTTTAGTTTGTAGAACAGACTAATTTTATAAAATTAAAAAAATAAAAATTATAAGGAAAATTGATATGGCAATTTCTAAAGAAGACGTATTAGAATACATCTCAGGTTTATCTGTATTAGAGTTATCTGAATTAGTAAAAGAATTTGAAGAAAAATTCGGTGTATCTGCACAACCGGTTGCAGTTGCAGGTGGAGCAGTTGCTGGTGGTGAAGCTGCTGCAGCAGAAGAAAAAACTGAATTTAACGTTGTGATTAAAGATGCAGGTGCTAAAAAAATCAACGTTATTAAAGTAATCAGAGCTCTTACAGGTCTTGGATTAAAAGAAGCAAAAGCTATGGCTGAAGAAGCTGGTGCAGTAGTTAAAGAAGGTGTTTCTAAAGAAGACGCTGAAGCTGCTAAAGCTGAATTAGAAGGGGCAGGAGCTACTGTAGAATTAGCATAATTACTTTTGTAATTATCCTGTTATACAAGGCAAATGCCTTGTATAAAGATTAGCATCTTTGAGGGCTAAGGTTAGAATTTTAATAGAAATTCTAACCCTATCCTTTAAGGATGCTTTTGCGCTTTATATACAAAGCTAAAATTAAACCACATTTTTTATAAGGTCGACAATGTTAAACTCTTTAAAATCTGGTAATAGACTTAGAGTTGATTTTGCAAAAAATCCTCAACAAATCGAAATTCCAAATTTATTACAATTACAACAAAGTTCATATGAAAATTTTCTAATGATAGGAAAAGATGATAGAACTGAAGCGGGTATTGAAAAAGTATTCAAATCAGTGTTCCCAATTCATGATGCTCAAAATAGAATAACATTAGAGTATATAGGCAGCGAAGTGGGGAAACCTAAATATGATGTAAGAGAATCAATGGTAAGAGGACTTACTTACTCTATTCCGTTAAAAATTAATATTAGACTTACATTATGGGATTTAGATGAAAAAACCGGTGAAAAAATCGGTGTAAAAGATATGAAAGAGCAATCTTTATTCATCCGAGAAATTCCTCTAATGACAGACAGAACTTCATTTATTGTAAATGGTGTTGAAAGAGTTGTTGTTAATCAGTTACACAGATCTCCGGGTGTAATTTTTAAAGAAGAAGAATCAAATACAGCAGGTAACAAATTAATTTATACAGGGCAAATTATTCCTGATAGAGGTTCTTGGTTATATTTTGAATATGATGCAAAAGATGTATTATATGTAAGAATCAACAAAAGAAGAAAAGTTCCTGTTACAATTCTTTTTAGAGCTTTAGGTTACTCAAAAGAAGATATTATCAAACTTTTTTATCCTATATTAAATGTAAAAATTAAAAACAATAAATTTTTAACTGAATTCAATCCTGATGATTTTACGGGAAGAGTTGAATTTGATATTAAAGATGATAAAGGTAATTTAGTAATTGCGGCAGGAAAAAGATTAACTGCTAGAAAAGCAAAAGCTTTAGTAGACGGCGGATTAAAACTTGTTGAATATCCAGTTGATTTATTAATGGATAGAAGTACAGCAAATACTATTTATGATCCTGAATCAGGTGAAGTTTTATTTGATGCTTTAACACCGCTTGATGAATTAAAACTTAAAAAACTTCTTGATTTAGGATTTGATAATTTTGATATAGCAAATGATTTAGCTCCTAGCGTTGATGATTCTATTATTAATGCTTTTAAAGCAGATGCTGAATCTTTAAAATTATTAAAACAAACAGAACAAATTGATGATGAGAATGATTTATCAGCTATTAGAATTTATAAAGTTATGAGACCGGGTGAACCTGTAACAAAAGAAGCAGCTAAAGAGTTTGTTAGAAAACTATTTTTTGATCCTGAAAGATATGACTTAACAAAAGTCGGTAGAATGAAAATGAATCATAAGTTAGGTGTAAGTGTTCCTGAATATGTTACTGTATTAACTTATGAAGATATTATAAAAACAGTTCAATATTTAGTTAAAGTTAAATCTGGGCACGGTCATATTGATGATAGAGACCACTTAGGAAACAGAAGAATTAGAGCAATCGGGGAACTTCTTGCAAATGAGTTGCACTCTGGACTTATTAAAATGCAAAAAGCAATTAGAGATAAAATGACTACATTAAGTGGAACATTAGAAGATATTATGCCACACGATTTAGTTAACTCTAAAATGATTACTTCGACAATTACCGAGTTCTTTACATCTGGGCAATTATCTCAATTTATGGATCAAACAAACCCATTATCTGAGGTTACTCATAAAAGAAGACTTTCTGCACTTGGTGAAGGTGGTTTAGTAAAAGAGAGAGCTGGATTTGAAGTAAGGGACGTTCACCCGACTCACTACGGAAGAATCTGTCCAGTTGAAACTCCAGAGGGACAAAATATTGGACTTATAAATACTTTGTCGACTTTTTCAAAAGTTAATGATTTAGGATTTATCGAAGCTCCTTATAAAAAAGTTATTGATGGTGTAGTTACTGATGAAATTGAATACTATACTGCGACTCAAGAAGAGGGGAAAACTATTGCTCCTGGTTCAACAAAAGTTGATGACAACGGGAAAATTATCGAACCTCTAATTGAAGCTAGACAAGACGGTGAAATCTTGTTAGTTGAGAGAAGTAAAGTTAATTTGATTGATATCTCTTCTCAAATGGTAATGGGGGTTGCAGCTTCACTTATTCCTTTCTTGGAACACGATGATGCCAACAGAGCCTTGATGGGATCAAATATGATGAGACAAGCCGTTCCTTTACTTAGACCAAATGCACCTATTGTAGGAACAGGGTTAGAAAAAATCGTAGCAAGAGATGCTTGGGAAGCAATTAAAGCCAAAAGAGGCGGTATTATTGAAAAAGCCGATGCAAAAAATATTTATATCAGAGGTGAAGATGAAACAGGAGCTTTCATCGATCACTATGAAGTAAATAAAAACGTTAGAACAAATAATAACACATCTTTTGGACAAAGAACAGCTGTAAAAGAGGGTGATGTTGTAGAAAAAGGTCAAGTTATTGCTGACGGACCGTCTATGGATAACGGAGAATTAGCAGTAGGTGTTAATGCAATGGTTGCCTTTATGCCTTGGAACGGTTATAACTACGAGGATGCGATTATCCTTTCTAGAAGATTGATTAAAGAAGATGCTTTCACCTCTGTTCATATTTATGAAAAAGAAGTTGAGTGTAGAGAGTTAAAACACGGTAATGAAGAGATAACAAGAGATCTTCCGGGTGTAAAAGAAGAGTCTATTACTCATCTAGATAATTCAGGTATTATTAAAGTAGGAACATATGTTAAACCAGGAATGATACTTGTAGGTAAAGTAACTCCTAAAGGTGAAATCAAACCAACTCCTGAAGAGAGATTGTTAAGAGCAATTTTCGGTGAAAAAGCAGGACATGTTATAAATAAATCTTTATACTGTCCGACATCAATGGAAGGTGTAGTTGTTGATGTAAAAGTATTCACTAAAAAAGGTTATGAAAAAGACGAAAGAGCTATTACCGAAATAGAAGCAGAAAAAGCAGAACTTGATTTAAAACATCATGATAAACTTTTAATGCTTGATAGAGAAGAGATTCTAAAAATCAATGATTTATTATCTAAATCTCCTTTATCAAAAGATGTAGAAGTAGAAGGAACTGTTTATAAAAAAGGTGACAGTATTCCTGTTGATATTTTAGCCGGTGTAAACAGATTTGCTATGAAAAAAGTTGTATCATCATATTCAGGTGATGTTGAGAAAAAATATAATGATATTAAAGAGTATTTTATAAAACAAAAAGCAACTTTAAGAGAAGAACATGAAGAAAAAATTCAAGTTCTAGAGCATGATGATATTTTACCAAGCGGTGTAATTAAACAAGTTAAAGTTTATGTAGCAACAAAAAGAAAAATCAAAGTCGGGGATAAAATGGCAGGACGACACGGTAATAAAGGTATCGTTTCAAACATTGTTCCTCAAGTTGATATGCCGTATTTAGAAAACGGAACTACAGTTGACGTTATTCTTAACCCGCTAGGGGTTCCTTCAAGGATGAATATCGGGCAAATCTTAGAAGTACACTTAGGACTTGCAGGTAGAAAACTGGGATATCAAATTCAAGAGATTTTTGATGCTAAAAAAGCAGATTTTATTACTGAACTTAGAACAAAAATGGCAGAGATTGCCGATGTTGCTAAATTAATGAACGGTAAAAAATTTATGGAAAATTTATCTGATGATGAGCTAATAAATTATGCAAGAGATTGGTCAAAAGGTGTTAGATTTGCTACTCAAGTATTTGATGGAGCAAAAGAAGCAGAGTTTAAAAAATTGTTTGAATTAGCAAAAATCGATTCTGACGGTAAATCAACACTTTATGACGGTAAAACTGGTGAAAAAATGAAAGAGAGAGTAAACGTAGGTTATATGTATATGTTGAAACTTCACCACTTAGTTGATGAAAAAGTTCACGCAAGATCTACAGGACCTTACTCACTTGTAACACAACAACCAGTTGGTGGTAAAGCACTATTTGGTGGACAAAGATTCGGGGAAATGGAAGTTTGGGCACTTGAAGCATATGGTGCTACAAATGTATTAAAAGAGATGCTTACAACAAAATCAGATGATGTTGAAGGTAGAACAAAAGCTTATAGAGCTATCGCAAACGGTGAAAATGTTCCAAGTTCTGGTGTTCCAGAAACATTCTTCGTATTAACTAAAGAGTTAAAAGCTTTAGGGTTAGATGTAGAGATTTTCGAAGAGGTAGAAGACGATGAGTAATAACGAAAAAATTTTAGAGCCAATTGAAGTAAAAGAACTAGAAAGACCAAAAGACTTTTCAGCTTTTCAATTAAGATTAGCAAGTCCTGAAAAGATCCTTTCTTGGTCTTCAGGAGAGGTAAAGAAACCTGAAACAATTAATTATAGAACATTAAAACCTGAAAGAGACGGTCTTTTTTGTGCCAAAATTTTTGGACCTGTAAAAGATTATGAGTGTCTTTGCGGTAAATATAAAAAAATGAGATACAAAGGTGTTGTATGTGAAAAATGTGGTGTTGAAGTAACATCAAGTAAAGTAAGACGACACAGAATGGGACACATTGATTTAGTTTCTCCTGTTGCTCATATTTGGATGGTAAGCTCACTTCCTACTAGAATAGGAACTCTACTTGGAGTTAAACTAAAAGATTTGGAAAGAGTTTTATATTATGAAGCATACATTGTTGCAGAACCAGGTGAAGCTTATTATGATAATGAAAAAACAAAAAAAGTTAATAAATACGATATTTTAAATGAAGAACAATTTAGAACAATTTCTGATTTGTTTGACCATACAGGATTTGAAGCAAATATGGGTGGACAAGTAATTAGAGATTTACTTGAGACTCTAGATTTAATTGAACTTCTTAATACTCTAAAAGAGGATATGGCAGGGACTAAATCTGAAGCAAAAAGAAAAACAATCGTAAAAAGACTAAAAGTTGTTGAAAACTTTATCAATTCTGGAAACAGACCAGAATGGATGATGCTTACAAAACTTCCTGTTCTTCCACCTGATTTAAGACCTCTTGTTGCTCTTGACGGTGGTAAATTTGCCGTTTCTGACGTAAATGACCTTTATAGAAGAGTTATAAACAGAAATAACAGACTTAAAAGATTAACAGAACTTGATGCACCTGAGATTATTATCAGAAATGAAAAAAGAATGCTTCAAGAAGCTGTTGATGCGTTGTTTGACAACGGTAAAACAGCAAATGCGGTAAAAGGTGCAAACAAAAGACCTCTTAAATCATTATCTGAAATTATTAAAGGTAAACAAGGACGATTTAGACAAAACCTATTAGGAAAAAGGGTTGACTTCTCAGGAAGATCTGTAATCGTTGTTGGTCCTAGTTTAAATATGGATCAATGCGGTATTCCTAAAAAAATGGCTCTAGAGTTGTTTAAACCGCATTTAATGGCAAAATTAGAAGAAAAAGGTTATGCAACTACACTTAAATCGGCTAAAAGATTGATTGAATCTCAAACAAATGAAGTTTGGGAATGTTTATCTGAAATTGTTGATGAGTACCCAATTTTACTTAACAGGGCTCCGACACTTCATAAACTTTCAATTCAAGCGTTTCACCCGACACTTATTGACGGTAAAGCTATTCAGCTTCACCCATTAGTTTGTGCTGCATTTAATGCCGACTTTGACGGTGACCAAATGGCTGTTCACGTTCCTTTATCGCAAGAAGCTATTGCTGAAGCAAAAATTCTTATGATGAGTTCTATGAATATTCTTTTACCGGCTTCAGGACGTGCTATTGCAGTTCCATCTCAAGATATGATTTTGGGTATTTATTATCTATCATTGGAAAAAGAGGGTGTAAAAGGTCAACATAAACTATTTGCAGATGTAAATGAAGCAAAAATTGCACTTGAAATGGGAAAAGTTGATCTTCATGCAAAAATCAGAACAAAAATAGATGATAAAGTTATTCATACAACTATAGGTAGATTGATTGTTCATGAAATCTTACCTGATTTCGTTCCTGTTGAATTATGGAATAAAATCTTAAAGAAAAAAGATATCGGTGCCTTAGTTGATTATATCTATAAACACGGTGGATATGAAGTAACTCCAAAATTCTTAGACAATCTTAAAAACTTAGGTTTTAGATATGCAACAGATGCAGGGGTATCGGTATCTATCGATGATATTAGAGTTCCGCCTTCAAAAGTTGAACATATTGCTAAATCTAAAAAAGAGGTTATTGAAGTTCAAAGACAGTTCTCTCAAGGGTTGTTAACTGAGCAAGAAAGATATAATAAAATCATTGATATCTGGACTGAGGTTAATAATACTTTGGGTACTGAGATGATGGATCTTGTAAAATCAGATAAAGACGGATTTAACTCAATTTATATGATGGCTGACTCGGGAGCTAGGGGTTCTGCTGCTCAAATTAGACAATTGTCTGGTATGAGGGGACTTATGGCTAAACCTGACGGTTCAATTATTGAAACACCTATTATTTCTAACTTTAGGGAAGGTCTAAACGTACTTGAGTACTTTATTTCTACTCACGGTGCTAGAAAAGGTCTTGCCGATACTGCACTTAAAACAGCAAATGCAGGGTATTTGACAAGAAAACTTATTGATGTTTCACAAAATGTTAGAATCACAATGGAAGATTGCGGTACTCACGAAGGTATCCAAATTACGGATATTAGTTCAGGTAATGAATTAATTGAGTCTTTAGAAGAAAGAATCACAGGTAGAGTAATCGCTGAAGATATTATTGATCCAATTTCAAATGAGATTTTATTTACAGAAGGAACTTTAATAACAGAAGAAGATGCAAAAGTTGTTGCAGAAGCTGAAGTAAAATCGGTAGTTATTAGAACTCCACTTACTTGTAAAGCTAAAAACGGTCTTTGCTCTAAATGTTACGGGTTAAACCTTGGAGAGCAAAGAAAAGCAAAACCTGGTGAAGCAGTCGGGGTTGTAGCAGCACAATCAATCGGGGAACCAGGAACACAGCTTACACTTAGAACTTTCCACGTTGGGGGTACTGCAAGTGCTACTCAAACAGAAAGAGAGTTAAGAGCAGATAAAGAAGGTTTTATCAGATACTACAATATCAAAACTCATACAGATGTTGAGGATAGAAAAGTAGTAGCAAACAGAAGAAATGCAGGTATTTTATTGGTTGAGCCTAAAATCAATGCACCTTTTAAAGGTAATGTAACTGTTGAAACTGTTCACGAAGAAGTAATTTTAACTATTACAAACGGTAAAGAAGAGAAAAAATATTACCTTAGAAAAAATGATGTTGCAAAAGCAAATGAACTTGCGGGTGTTTCAGGAAAAGTTGAAGGTAAACTTTATTTACCTCACAAAGACGGTATAGAAGTTGATGAAAATGATTCAATCGTTGAAATGATTAGAGATGGATGGAATGTTCCAAACAGAATCCCTTATGCATCTTTATTAAGAGTTCAAGACGGGGCACCTATTACAACAACTATAGTTTCAGGAGCAATCGGTACGGTTAAATACTACAAACTTCACGGTGATTATCTGGAAAGAAAAGATGATATCAAAAAAGGTGAAAGAGTAGAAGAAAAAGGTCTTTTCTCTGTAATTGTAGACGGTGACGGCAGAGAAGCGTTAAGACACTATATTTCAAGAGGTTCGGTAGTTAACTTAGATGATAACACTCCTGTTGAAAAAGATAGCGTAATTGCATTACCTGCAAGTGACGAACAAGTAGTAATCGCTGAATGGGATCCATACTCAAATCCAACAATTGCCGAAAAAGCCGGTAAAATTGCATTTGAAGATATTATTCCAGGTGTTACTGTTGCAGAACAATTTGATGAATTAACAGGTACGTCAAAACTTGTTGTAAACGAGTATATTCCTGCTGGATATAAACCTTCTATTGTAGTTGCTACAGATAAAAAAGAGTTGATAAAATATGCTTTAGAGCCTAAAACATCGCTTTTTGTAAATGAAGGACAAGAGGTTCAAGTTGCGGATATTTTAGGTAAAACACCAAAAGCTACTCAAAAATCAAAAGACATTACAGGGGGTCTTCCAAGAGTATCTGAGTTATTTGAAGCAAGAAGACCTAAAAATATTGCAGTTCTTGCATCATTTGACGGAATGGTAACATTTGGTAAACCTTTAAGAAACAAACAAAGAATTATTATTACTGATGAAAACGGTAATAAAGGTGAATTCTTGGTTGAAAAATCTAAACAAATCCTTGTAAGAGAAGGGGAGTTTGTACATGCAGGTGAGGCTTTAACAGACGGTCAAGTTTCTCCTCATGATATTCTTAGAATTTTAGGTGAAAAAGCGTTGCATTACTTTATTGTATCAGAAGTACAACAAGTATATAGATCTCAAGGGGTTAATATCGCCGATAAACATATTGAGGTTATTACATCTCAAATGTTAAGACAGGTATCTATCGTAGATGGTGGAGATACTAAGTTTATTATAGGTGATATGGTATCTAAAAAAAGATTTATGCAAGAGAATGAAAAAATCGTTAAACTTGGCGGTAAACCTGCTATTGCAGAGCCTTTATTACTTGGTATTACAAGAGCTGCTGTTACATCAGATTCTATTATCTCTGCTGCATCTTTCCAAGAAACGACAAAAGTTCTAACTGAAGCTGCAATTAGTGCAAAAATGGATATGTTAGAAGACTTAAAAGAGAATGTTGTTATTGGTAGAACAATTCCTGTAGGAACTGGTCTATACAAAGACAAAAAAGTTAAATTTGAAGATTACGAAGAGAATTAAAATTAGGGCTTGGTCCCTAATTTGATAAGATGGATATATTAACTCTTTTCTTCATCTTTGTAGCCATAGAGATTTTTGAATCGAATTGGCAGAAATCTGACTCATTATATGGGTTAATTTATAATAACTACGCAGTATATAAAAAAAATATAATTTTTTTCTTCCTTTTAAATCCCGGGTTTATTTACGCAATTTTTTTGATTATCTATCTTCACAATAACAGTTTTTTGATGCTTAGCATAGTAGGTATAAAATTTTTGGATATCTCTTTAAAGTTAAATATAATGAAAAAAATTGATGAAGAGATTGCTCTTGAAGAGGTTATGCCAAATATAAAAATGGGATTTGTTTTTAGATATATAAATGTCCTTATCTATCCACTCAGTTTTGTTCTTTCAGAAAATTATTTTAATTTTTAATCTTATTTTGTTTTTGATAAAAGCAATTATTAATTAAACTGTAATTATTAAATGCTAAAATACTATATTTTAAATTAGAGGAGAGTTACCATGCAATATCTTGTTATAGCTTATGACAATGAAGGTGCTTTAGAAAAAAGAATTGAAGTAAGAGATGCCCATGTTGAAGGTACTAGAAAATTAATGGCAGAAGGCAAAATAATTGATGCAGGTGCTCTTACGGAAGAAGATCAAATGGTAGGTTCAACACTTTTTGTAGATTTTGAAAATGATGATGAAATAAACAATTGGCTTGAAAATGAACCCTATGTGGTAAACGGTGTTTGGAATATGGACGAGTTCCAAATCGTTCCTGTTAAATTATTGCCAAAAAATTAATTATCTACTCAAATAAGCCCTTTCTATAGGGCTTTTGACAACTAGACTCTTTCATAACTCATCATATCGTATCATATTAAATCAGAACAAATCAAGTTTTTTTTAGGTATTATTTAAGGTAATGATACATTTTAAAAAAGTGAGTACCTGAAAAATGCCAAAAATATCAAAGCCTCTTACAACTACAGAAATTAAAAATGCAAAATACACATCAAAAGATGAATACAAAGAATTAAAATTAAAAGACCCTAATGCAAAACTAAATAATAAGCTTGCCGATGGAAAAGGATTATATCTACTATTAAAACCTAATTCTAAAATGTGGCGTTTTGATTTTAGGTATGGTGGAAAAAATCTTAGTATGTCTTTTGGTATTTATCCTGAAATAGGATTAAAAGAAGCTAGAGAAAAAAGAGAAGCAGCAAGAGAACTATTATCAAAAAATATAAATCCAATATCAGAAAAAAGAATTAAAAAAGCTTCAGAATCACTAACTTTACAAAATGTAATTGATGAATGGATTGACCTTAGAAAAAAAAGCTCAAGTACTGCGACTATAACACAAAACAAAAGAATATTAAAAAATATAACTGATTGGTTAGGCAATATTGCAATTAAAGATATAAAAAGAGTTGATATAATTAGTGCATTGGAAAAACTACAAAGTAGAGGAGTTATAGAAACTGCTCATAGATTATTATCCTTAATTAATAAAATATACATGTTCGCTGTTACAAAAGAATATGTTGAGCATAATATAGTTGCAAATATTGATAAAAAATCAGTTTTAATTCCTAATCAAAAAGATACTCATTTAGCAGCAATTACAGAACCTAAAGATATAAAACAACTTTTACTAGATATTAACTCAATTGGTGAGAAGTTAAAGAGTGATATAAGTACTATATTTATATTTAAACTTATACCTTATGTGTTTGTAAGAAGTGAAAATATAAGGCTTATGTGTTGGGATGATATCAATCTGGAAAAAGGTGTTTGGGAAATACCAAAAGAAAAAATGAAAATGAAAGTAGACTTTGTTTGTCCTCTACCAAAACAGGCAATTGCTATTTTAAAACAAATAGAACCTTTCTCAAGACATAGAAGTAGATTTGTATTTCCTTCTCCATATAAGAACGATAGAGGAGTTTCAGGTGCTACCCTGTCTGATACATTAAATAAGTTAGGTTATCAAAATAAACACACTTTCCATGGTTTTAGAAGTATGTTTTCTACTATTGCACATGAATTATATAAAGAGCATGCCTTTCATTCAGATATTATTGAATCATGTTTAGCTCATAAAGAAAAGAATAAAGTAAAAGCAGCTTATAACAGAGAATCAAAATATAAATATTTTGAAGAAAAAAAAGAATTAATCCAATGGTATGCGGATTGGTTGGATAGGCTTTAGTATGAAAAAAAATATATATGATGAAATATTAGAATATACAATTTATTTAATGAATACTTTAGAACATGAATCTATAGAATTTACTAAAAGAAAAATTCACAGAGCAACAAATGTTATTAAGAGAGAAAACTCAATTTTGAGGAATATCAATAATCCATCAAAAGAAGAGTATGAAGAAATTATTAAAAGTAAATCATCTTTTGACATAAAAGAGCATTATGCGTCAAAACAATTTGCAGAACTAATTTTGAAAGTTACAAACAATAAAATTTCTACATTTGCAGATAAACTTAAAATTCTTGATGTATCTGAAAAAATTAAAAAGTATATTAAAAATGATTATGAAAGAGTGAGAGCAATTAGTTTAAGTGAGATTATCCTTTTAGATAGAATGGCAAATGACAATGAAAAACTTATTGATGAAGCTATTGAATGGTTAGAAAATAATGAAAAAATTACTAAAAGGAGACCAAAAATAAAAGAATTTGAAAAATGGTTAACTAAAAAGAGTAACTATAAGAAAAAGAACAGAGGTTATAAAAAAATTAGAAAACCAGACTCAATTAAAGAAAGAGAAAACAATACAAGTATTAATTTTAATAATTGCACTTTTATTTTTAATTAAAATAATTATAACTAAAATTCTTGCCAAAAATGAATCAAGAGAGACTGCTCAGAGTTTTGTGTCAGCAACAGATAGTTCCTAAAATTTTGGCATAGGTAAACTTAACCTAATTTGTGCCAAATATTACAGATTTTGGAACTTGTTTTTATGACTTACTTTTATGTATTAGTTAGTGTTTATAGAACACTATTATAAGTTTAATCTACATATTATATTACTTATCAATCAAAAAACTTATCTTTAATACTGATTCCTAAAAAAGATTCTTCAATATTTAAAGATACTTTTTCTCCAGTTTTAACATTATTATAGAAATCTATTGTAGAACAATATAAAAAACTTAAGTTATTATTCTCTAACTCCAATTGTACAGGACATAAAAAGCTACCTTGATTACGAATAACATTTTTCCTAATAACTATAAATTCTTTAACATCATCTTTTGAAATTATCTTATGAATATAAAATGATGTAGGATAAACTATTACTCCATGCAACAAAACAATAAAAATGCCAGATATAGTTAAAAAAGCTATATAAGATTTCACTCCACAAAGAGAAAACTTGATTTTTTTATTCTTAATATTTTTAAATAGCCATATAGAAAAATAAATTGCTAAAGCAAATTCAAAAATAAAAATTAAGTTTCCTAATTCTTTGTCCATAAGAAAATTAGTAAATACAAATATTATAAACCCAAAAAATGCATAAATTAAAAAGAAATAAACAATTTTTTTAATCATTAATACCCTTATAAAATATAATAATACTATAATAAATTTAAAACATTACATTAACTAACAATTTTAATAAGACTAAGTTAAAATATATTTATTCAAAGTTAACTTTATCTGACAACAGAAAATAGAACAAAAATTTTTGACAGGCTATTCCTCACCCTCTTATTTTGGGAACACAAAATATTAAAATGAGTTTTTCGTGTTCCCCAAAGTATTCAAGAAGTTGGATTAATAGATTCTCTCAAACCCTTAGGAATATTTGAACAATAAAAATCACTTTTTAAGTCATAAGTTCAAATTCTTCAATACTACTTTTCGATTGCCCATTCTTGCTGTTTTAATTTATCTAAGAAGTTAGATGAGATTCAAGTTCTGATTGTAATGTAGCTTCAGTAAGTTGTTTGATAAGGGGAGTTAAAACTCCATCCTTACCATCTATTTCACCAACTTAATTTGTTCAAGGGTATCTGTTAAATCAAGTGTTTGATTCATTGTTCAATCCTTTAGAATAAATTCTATCAGACTGATACAAAATTTCTAACACTTCCAATCAAGATAAAAAATAATAATCTATCTTTATTCTTTAATATTAATTTTCTTCTTTATTTTTCTTATAAATTTTTTCTAAATCTTCTTGTGTATATTTATTTGAATAATTTCTTAGAAAAGTTTTGTTAATTATAACACTATGCATTAGTTGAACAAAATCTATATGTATATCTGTATTATACCAACCTTTCCAACTAATGTGAGATAATGTATCTAAAAAATCAGTCATAGAGTTAATATTAAACTCAATATGATAATCACTTGTAGCTTTTTTTACATCAGGATAAACAAAAAAAGAACAAGTATTATAAGTTGGAGAGAAAAGGACTCTTTTAGTTAAGTTTTTTTTCATTCTGACAAGAATATAATAATTTTCTTCTCCCGCAGCTAATTCCATATGAATTAAAATATCAAAATTTTTAATTGATTCTACGTAGACGAAATTATAATCAATAGATGGGTATTTCTCTTCATGTTCTTTATCTAAATCTTCAAGACTCATACTGTTAAGAAAACCAAATGTTGATGATTTTGAATTTTCTAAAGCTTTATATGTATTATAATTCTCATAACCTAAAGATTTAGCAGCTAAATTTAATGAAGCAGAATGAGAAAGTTTAAAATCCATTTTTTCTAGATTTTTAGCTAAATTTTTAGCAACTGATTTGATATTTGACACGTTTGTATGTAATGTAGTAGGCATAAGTATTTCCTTATTATATAAGTAATTCATCTTTAATAATAAAAGTTACAATGCTCTAGTTTTGCTCCGAATTACTATATTAATAACAAGGGCTTAGGTTTTAAAAATAGATTTTAGCCATACATTATGTTTAGAGCGGTCTGGAAATCTAAATAACCAAAAAAATTTTAGCAAATTTTTAATTAAAATGTAATTGATGAAGTTAATGAAGTTTATTTTTAAAATTTTATATGAAATAAGGAGCAATAAATCAAGGTAAAATTTATAAATAATAAAAGTTTCAGTTAATACTTGTTAGAAAACAAAAAGAATTAACTTTTAAAGAAAGTTTTAAAAATATTGTCCCAACTATTGACTTTATGTCCCAAGTTGGTTATAATACGAAAAGAGGATAAAATGAAAAAAAAGAATATATTAAACTTAATAAAATATTATGCTGAAAAGAATGATTCAGCATTTAGAAATGAAGCATATGAAATTGCAAAATATTTTGATAAAAATGATGATTATCAACTTTCAGAATATATTATGGCTTTATTATCAGATGCAAATACATTTTCTCCTCAAATTGATTCAAATGAAAAAAAATTTGTTAAACGAGTTGAAACATCAAGTAATCCATTGCCATTGCCAAATTCAATTAAAGATAACATAGTTGGCATTATAAATGCAATAGGTCATAATGCGGGTGTAAATAAATTTCTATTTGAAGGACCTCCTGGCACTGGAAAAACTGAGTCAGCAAAACAAATTGCAAGAATACTTGAAAGGGAATTATTTATAGTAGATTTCGATTCTGTAATTGACAGTAAGTTAGGTCAAACTTCTAAAAATATAGCATCTCTTTTTAATGAAATTTGTTCTGTATCTAATCCCAATAAAGTGATTGTATTATTTGATGAAATAGATGCTATTGCAATTGATAGAATTAATTCTAATGATTTGAGAGAAATGGGAAGAGCAACATCTTCAGTTCTAAAAGGATTAGATACGCTAGATGATAATATTATTTTAATTGCAACTACAAATTTATATAAATCATTTGATAAAGCATTACTCAGAAGATTTGATGCAATAATCGACTTTAGTAATTATACAAAAGAAGATTTAATTGAAGTAGGAGAATCTATTTTAAATGAATTGCTATTAAAATTTAAATTTGCTGGAAAAAATGTCAGGTTATTTAAAAAGATACTTAATTCTTTGGATGTGATTCCATATCCTGGTGAGTTAAAAAATTTTATTAAGACTTCTATAGCTTTTAGTGACTCAAGTAATGAGTATGATTATTTAAAAAAATTGTATATAAGTATACATAAGAATGAAGAAAATATGAATCCAAAATATTTGAATGCTAAAGGATTTACAGTTAGAGAAATAGAAATTTTAACAGGTATCTCAAAAAGTCAAGTATCTAGAGAATTAAGGGAGTAAGTCTATTGAATAATTTATTACAATTAAAAGGAAGATTTGAACAAGCTACAAGTCCAAATAGACCAGGAGCACCAAATTTACCTGCAGGTAAATCTGTAGAAGTATCAAGACTAGAAAATTTATTAGTGAATTTAAATGAATTGCAAAGCTATTGGCGAAATCAAGATTTATTACCAGGAGCTTTAATTACTGCGCATTATAATAAAATTGCTGCTAAGAGTAATAGACTTCGAGCACTTTTAGGAAATAGTTCAATCAGTCCTAATAGTACAATAGTAGGTGCAAAGTTTTCACCTGATACTTCTCCAAAGCACATAATAACACATTATGTGTCACTTGGAATTTTAAATGAATCTATTTCGCGTTTGAAAAACTGTATAAATATATTAAACTCACAGTTTAATGGTGAAATAGATCATGAAACTATTAAACAGATAAATAGTGGTGTAATTTCATATTCTCATTCTACAATTGCTAAAACTAATTTTCTTTTAGTAATTATAGATGCTTACTTTGTTGATAGATTTGATGTACTAGATTCGATAGATGAAACTATTAATGATGCCATTATTACTATATATAAAACTAATGTAAATACTACAGAACTATTAAATAGGTTAGGTATTAATATTTTATCTAATCGTATAATGGATGAAACAACTATATTATTACAACCTGATGAATTAGAAATTTTAAAAACAAGAGCTCCATTTTTAATTTCAATGGCTGTAACTAATCTATCTGAAATAACAAGAGATGATTTTGAGTTTTTTGATGATGAAGTATTAACTATAAGACCACCGGAAAATGAACCTACTATAGGCGTAATTGATACCTTATTTGATGATAGTGTATATTTTTCAGAATGGGTAGAATATACAAATATGTTACATACTGATATTCCTACAACAGGAAGAGATTTCGAACATGGTACGGCAGTTTCTTCTATAATTGTAGATGGTCCAACTTTTAATCCTCATTTAGATGATGGTTGTGGTAATTTTAAAGTAAAACACTTTGCTGTAGCTAGTGGTAATAGTTTTAATTCATTTACAATATTACGAAATATTAGTGAAATAGTAGCTCAAAATAGAGATATAAAAGTTTGGAATTTATCTTTAGGATCAAAACTTAGTGTACACTCTAATTTTATCTCTCCTGAAGCTGCAATTTTAGACAAAATTCAATACGAAAATGATGTTATATTTGTAATCGCAGGAACAAACCTATCTTCAGGAGAAATTGAAACTAGGCCAATAGGTGCTCCTGCTGATTCAATTAACTCAATTGTCGTTAATTCAGTAGATTCTAATGGAAACCCATCTTCTTATAGTCGAAAGGGTCCTGTATTATCTTTTTTTATAAAACCTGATATTAGTTATTATGGAGGTGATTCTAGAAATCCTATGAAGGTTTGTACTCCAACAGGAGAAGCACTTGTTAAAGGAACTTCCTTTGCAGCACCTTGGATTTCAAGAAAGTTAGCTTATTTAGTAAATGTTTTAGGTTTAAATAGAAATATTGCAAAAGCATTACTTATAAATTCTGCAACAGGATGGAGTGTGGAACAAAATGATCCAGCGTTAGTTGGTCATGGTATTGTTCCGAAAAGAATAGAAGATATTGTATATTGTGCAAATGATGAAATACAATTTATAATTCAAGGAACATCAGAACTATATAATACTTATAATTACAATATTCCTATTCCTGTATCCAATGAGAAACACCCTTTTATTGCAAAAGCTACATTATGTTATTTCCCTGCATGCTCAAGAAATCAAGGTGTTGACTATACTAATACAGAATTAGATATTTCTTTTGGGAGATTAAATGGTAGAACTATTAAAACAATAGATAATAATTATCAAACCCATGCTTATGATCATTATACATGGGAAGAGGATGCACGTAAATTTTTTAGAAAATGGGATAATGTAAAACATCTAAGAGAAGTTTCAACTGGAAGAAATCGTGATAAGAAAGCATATGAAAATGCTTTATGGGGAATAAGTCTTAAAACAAAAGAAAGACTTGAAGAAAAATTTGGAGAGGGGCTAAAGTTTGGTATTGTAATAACTCTTAAAGAAATTAATGGAATTAATAGAATAGAAGAATTTATTAGGAATGCCATGCTTAGGGGATGGCTAGTTAATAGAATTGATGTTGATACAAGAGTTGATATTTATAATATTGCGGAAGAAGAAATTGAATTTGAATAAGTGTTTAAAGTAATAATAAATTAATTATAAGGAGTGCGATGGAAATAAATATTTTTTGATTATATAACGGGCTTTATGTATAACCTGACGGCAATCAGGTTATTTGTTATTCAAAATATAAATAAATGGTATTAAAATAAGATAATACAATTCTCTATAAGGTTTCAAAGTGATTATAGTTTTTTGTATATTAAATATCAATAAAATTTAATTTTATAGGTATTAACCATATTTTTTTATCCATTTTGTAACATTTTTAAGGAAATAAAATGGCAAGAAAAAAAGTAAGTACAATTAGTGAAAGTAGTACTGGAAGAAATACAATGTTTCATGACAATTATTCAGGTGCAAATATGACAAGAAGTCAATTTGTTAATCAAATAGAAAAAGGCAATTATAGTAATTATCATATTCGTGTAATTAATGATATTAAGACACCTGTTAGTAACCCTGATCCTCATAGAGATAATAATTTAGGATGATGTTATGGCCGTAGTAGTTAAAAGATCAAACTTACAAAAAGACAAATATAAGTATATATGGAATCGAGACAAGGGAGATGGTGAGTATACTGGTATACAAGATAAAATTAGAATTGATAAAGATGAAGGGTATGAAGTGCTTTACTTTATAGAAGTTTTCATGAACAAACATGGTATGAAATATATATCTGATGTTCATAGTATAGAGGATGCATTACATTTACCTAGTTTCTCTAAGATTGTAATGAGAGATGAACTAATATCTCTTCTTGAAATAAAATTGGGGAGGGCATAATTAAGGATATGTGGTAACTAAATAGTTATCACATCCTCTCCTTGATTAATAAAACATTATGATAAATAAATTAAAAAAATTATGGTCCTTGATTCTCTTTTTTATAGGTATTCTTAATAAGTTTTGGCGAAATTATTTTCTTACTAATAAGGGATATGTTAGAGGTATTATAAAATTATTGCCATTGAAGTATTCACGGAAAATACTCCGGTTTTTTAGACGTAAATATATAAAAATTACTTCCCTCTCTGATATAGAACATGAGCTTCTTTTAAACTCTCTAAACAATTCATCTAATAAAAGTCAGATTTTGTTAAATACTTATATAACTTTTTTATTGTTCTGTATAGTAACTATTGCAAGTATTTCTGCAAAAGATATTTTTGTTAATACAGGGTTTAAATTTTTTACTTTTGATATTTCATTAACTACATATGAATTCACTTTATATACTTCAATATTGGTTGTGTTTGCACATATTTTTGTTGTTGAAAGTTTATTGGGACATTATATAAAGGTATATTCATTCACTAAATATTCTTTTAAGTCTAAAAAAATTCAGGAAAAATTACTATATCTGAATCCATTCAGTTTTAATCATATTTCTTTATATAGTAAACGTAATTCAAATAATTTAAGTTTCAGACTTCTTACTTTTTTTCAAATTCTTATGTTTTTACCAATTATTTTATTAATTCAAGTATGTTTTATTTCTTCATATCCAATAGTACCATTGTTTTTTATACTTATTATCGGAATAGTTAATATTATTTTATCTTTTCGTATTTATTCAAATGCATTAACTTTTATTCCTCAATACTTTTTGATGGTTTTCTTTGTAATTTATGCAGCTTTTGAGATTCTTAGCCCTATAGAAATACAGAACTTGAAAGGAACTAGTGGAAAAGATTCAAAATATACATATTCTCAAAAACTATTTCCTCTTAAATATATTAATGATATTGATTTAACACCGATGAATCCTCTTATTCATGATGGAGATTATGCAAAAGATGCAAAAGGATTATATGTAAATAATAGAGACATAAGAAGAATAGTATTAAGTCGAATTAAATTGGGAAATTCAGTATTTTCCAATACAGACTTCAATAGCGTGGAATTTAATAAAGCTATTTTAATTAATAATAGGTTTTATAATACCTATTTTAATTTTGTAAATTTCAATGATTCTTTTTTAGATCAAATAAATATAATTGGTGAATATTCTGACTATTATATGTTAGGAAAAAGAAGAGATGATTCTAAAGTTCTGAATAGTAATTTCAATAAAACTAATATAATTAATAGCAAATTCCAATACATCAATTTTGGATTAGTGAATTTTTATTCAACAAATATAATTTATAGTGAGTTTAATAATAATGAATATGAAAATTTTTTTATTTTTGGAGGAACTGTTGTCTCTACAAGATTTAATTCAAATACATTTGGATTAGATGATAAGAAGTATTTCGAAAAAATTAAAGAATTAGAAAATCAAGAATTTTATAAGAAATTTCTAAAAAATAAAGATTTTTCTGATAAAGAGAGATATGAAAGAATTAATAGGTTAAAGTTGAATTTAAAAGAAGAAATTTTTGATAGGGTTACTTTCGTAGATAGTACCTTTGCAGATAGTACCTTTAAAAATTGTAAAATTGAAGATGTGATTTTTATTAATGTAACTTTTAAGAATACAAAATTTGAAAATTGTTTATTTAGCTTTAGAAATAAAGAAGAGTTAGATAAGTCAAATATATTATTACAAAAGATTAATAGTACTAAAACAAATGTACTAATAGTGAATAATGAAATAGTAGATTCAAGTTTTTTATAAAGATAATTTTTATGGCAACTATATTGATTATTCAATTAAATTATAAAAGGAGTGTTCGCAGATGCGAACGCTTCATTTAAATTCTACCTTTTATACATTTTGGTCTTAGTATTAAAAATAAAAGAGCTTAGTTATGTTCACTATTGTGAACATAGTATTAATTAATCAAACTCTACGGCAGGAATACTTGCTTCATCAGCAACATATTTAGATTTCTTTGAAGTGGTTCAGTTCTAAATCAATTTGAATAAGATTTAACATATATAAGTTTTTAATGTATTATTTTTTTAATATATTTATTAAGTTTGATAAAAAATGTAATCATTTAAAAAGTAATAGAGGAATATAAATTCAGAACAAAAAAAGAGGGTGTTCACATATCGGAAACAATTACTTTAACTTATTGTTACTAAAATTATATCACATAATAATGAAAAGATATGAACGAATGTGAATGATTGGAATGTCATCCGATATGGAACAAATGAAGTGCGTGAAATGAGGCGAGTCTGCCAAGATATTAATAAAATTGAATGAAATGAATATTTTTTAATTCGGTTTGTAAACATATTTTGCCTTCGGCATAAATTGTATTACAAATGGCTGACTCGCTTTCAAAATGTTGATTTAAAACTATAGGCTTTTAGATGAAAAAATTATAATAGATTTTTTTAAATATTATTAATATCAAATACTTAATCATAAGATAATTATAAGATAAATATAGATAAATATAAAAATAAATGAGATAATTACATAAACCAATAAGATAATTATAAGATATTTAATAATATAATTAAATATAATTTGTATGATATAGAGGCTATAATATGAAATTTTCAAAAAAAGCAGAAGAGTTTAGCTTAAAATATAAAAATCAAAAAAAAAGAGTATCAAATTTAGAGAAATATAAAGATGATATTTTTTATCTGCGATTAGAAAAAATACCAATCTTAAAAATATTGGAATTTTTAAAGGAAGAATATCAATATGAAACTTCATATTCAAATCTTTACAACTGGATTCAAAGAAATGAAAAAAGACTAAATCAAGTAGAAAGTGATTATGTATTAGCAAAGAAAAATTATAGTGATAAAAATATAGAAATGCCAAATGAAATTTCTTCAAATGAAGTAGTTGTACGTAAAGAAAAGATTGATGTTAAAAAGGACAATAAAAAAGAAGAGCCAATAACAATTGAACTTATCGATGGTACAATTGAAAGATATAAACCCAAATATTTAAAATGTGCATATATTAAAGATAGAGGAATTGGTGATTCACAAAAAATACTTGAAAAAAATATATATTCTTTTGATAATAATTATAAAGATATTGAAATGAATATTGAAAAATTAAGCTTATTAGTTAAAGAAAAGGCATTTATCAAAAATTATTCACTTATTATCCATAATAATTCAGATATAGATAATAAAGCTCATATTTATAGATTAATAGATGGTGAATTATTTAAAATATGTGAAAAGAGTGCTAGTTATCTTATTATAAGTCTAAAAGATTTAAGGTTAAGATCAAGAGAAAGGTTTTACAATAAATATAATGAAATGGGATATAATTAATGAGTAAAGATAGTTTTGAAGAGGGCTTTATCAAATACAAAAAATTTTATAATCAACCTAAAGAATGCAGTTCGATAATAAATGTTGAGGGGTATGAATCTTTATATGTACAAGGTTTTAAACTAGAAAAAATTGACCCTGCTACAGGAGAAATATTAGAAGTTACTGAAGATGATTTAAGACAAGTTTACACAAATGAGCTAAGTGGAAATGAAGGGATTCTTTTATAGATGAAAATTGATATTTTAAGTGATGTTCATTTTGACAATTATTTTTTTAATAAATATAAAAAAGATGATGTAATCAAATTTTATAGCCAAATTATTGATTTTAAAAATCTTGGTGATGTATTAATTATTGCAGGTGATTTAGGTCATGATAATGAACAAAATATAAAAATATTAAAGATTTTAAAAGAGCATTATAAAAATATAATTTGTGTTCTTGGCAACCATGATTATTACTTAATGGGCAAAACAAACAAAAAACTATTCAAAGACTCTTTTGAAAGAGTTGACAATATGAGAGAATTAATTAACTCAAAAGAGGGTATGTATTGTTTAAATGGAAATGTTATTGAAATAGATGGGGTTAGATTTGGTGGATGTGATAGTTGGTATAATGATGGCTTTTTAAGAGTAAACTACTCTAATGGAGATTTTACTAAAAAATCTACAAATGCTATGTGGTCTAACTGTACTCCAGATGCAAAATTTATATTTGAAATTGAAAATTTTGATGATATATTTGAAATTGAAAAGCCTAAGATAGAAGCAGTTTATAAAGATTGTGATGTCATGATTACTCATGTAAATCCATCTGCAAAAAAAGATAATATAAGTATAAAATTTCAAAACAATCCTTCAAGCTCCTTTTTTTGTTTTGATGGAGAGAAATATTTAAAAAATGGGAATATGAAATATTGGATATTTGGTCATACTCATGAAGAACTTGAATATATAGAACATCATGTTAAATGTATTTGCAATCCACTGGGCTACTTTAATGAAAGTGGTAATGGCTCTTGGGTAAAAATAAAACAAATTTTAGTTTAGAAAGTATAGAAGTGAGACAAATTTATAATTATAAAAAAGTAATGAATGAGCTACATTCAAAAAAAGTAAGAACTGGTAGTGAAGAGACATTTACACCTATTGATTATATAAGTGATGATAATCTTAAAGAGTTAAGAACTAAAGGTATTACCAATTTTGAGCCTTATATTCCACTTCCTAGTGAAATTGAAAAACACAATAATTTCGTGCAGAAGATACATGATGAACTGATTGAAAAATATCCTAATGATGAATTTTTAAAATCTTTAGATAAGGAAGAAAATTTAGAAATTTTTTACTCATATGATTGGTATGAGAAATATATAAAAAAGGAAAACTATGAATAAAAATGAAATGACAATGGTTGAAAAAGAATCTGCAAAAAATCTAATATCAAGTGCAATTTGGGTTTTTGTAATACTTTTAGGTGTAACTATAGTATTTTTTAGTGATCTAGAGTATGCATATTTTATTGTTGCTATTCCAATGTGTCTAGTTTTTCTTACAAGTTTTAATAAAAAACTACCAAGAAAAACAAGAGTTTTTTTGTTTTTATTTGGAATTTTAACTATTTCCCCAATTATTACATATTACATTTAGTTTTACACAAAAAAACAATAAGAGTTTTAAACTCTCATTGTTTGTGCTTCATTAGCATTTTGTAGTGTTTCACTTACACTATCACTTACACTATGAACCTTTTCATAAATTAATTCATACATATATCCTGGCATTTTCCAAATCATTTGTACAACTAAAACAAGCTTTAAAACCATAAACGCAAATTTTGAAACACCAAAAAAGATATATTTCTTAAAAAATAATATTATCAGATTAAAAGCTAATTTTAAATTTAACTCTTTGTAAGCATAATCCCAACTAGCATTTTCAATCATATCCATAGATTTAAAAAACGACTCAATAAACAACATTTCCAAAGTATTAACTAGATTTAAACTATACATACTTAAAAAGATACACACGACAATTAAAATAGTCTTTGCATAAACTGCAATAATTTTAGCAAATGCAGTACTCATTCTCTCTTCTTGATTTTTAGCAAAAGCATAAATAAGCAAGAACATACTTGAAATAAAAGCAAATAGTTTTTCTATAACAAGTAATGTAAACAATAACACTGAGCCAGTTACTAGCGTAACAGTAATTAAAGTTGTAAATAGATTTTTAATTAAAAATGCAGCTATTTTTAAATCAAAAATATCAATTTGGTTTTCATCTTCACCAAAAGGAATAGCGTTTTTTATATCAAGGAAGCTTGTTAAAGCAAAAGTCATGCCTTTTCCAATTGGTCCTAAAAAATTCCCTAATGTATCAATTCCATTTACGAAACCATCAATTAAAAACTCTTTTATTGGATGAATAACCCTTGCGATATTATATCCACCCATAATTGCAAGAAATGGAATATCTTCAGCAATCCCTTGTATAGTACCAACCATTATATCATTTGCAACTCCCTCACTCGAGCCTGTTGCTTCTTCTAAAGCATCTTGTTGAGATTTTAAATCTCCTACAATACCCAAATTTTCAACTAGCATCTGTGTAACTGGAACATATGCCATTGCCATATATCCTTGCTTTGCAAATAAACCCCATTGAATCTCACTAATTACTCTTAGATATTCTGCTTTTGCATTTTTTTGAGAAATACTACTGAATTGTTCAAATTGAGTTTCAATTTCTCTGAGTCTTTGATCATTTGCAGTCATTTTTTTATTGTTATTATAACAACCACTTAAACTTAAAGGACTATAATATCCCGTCCTAAATTTATCTTTTTCATTGAATTTTACCACACCACTATCGATACTTCCATAATTAGGATTATATGGACTTGTATTTAGCTTTTTTTTATCCTTAGAATAAAATAGCATTGCATTAGCTTCACGCTCTGTTTTTGGAAATGGATTTTGTTTTAATTCAGAAACAGACGTAGAAAAAAATGGAACTGAAATAAATCCAGCAACATTTATAGAAGTTTCTGTATCAGTGTTTTCATTTAATGTTTTTGTTCTATACTCAGCTAACTTATCTTTAATAAGTTTAACATCATAATTTGCATAGCACATATCTGTTTCAATTCTAGATAAAGCTTCTTTCTCTTTTTTTAAGATCATTCTCTCTGTAGCTAAAGCTTGTACTTGATTTCCAGTTAAAAAGCCTGTAGACTCACTTAGTCCTGATAATGCAGATCTAATTCCTATTTCTGCAAAATAATCAGCCCAGTAATTAGTCTCACTTGCTAAAAACTGTATAGCTGCTTGAATATTTGTTTGTTGTAATACTAACTCAGATTTTATTGTTCCATCTGTTTTACTCTCATACTGAATATCAAATCTTTCAATGTCACCTGCAAAAAGCATTATAAGTGCAATAATACCAAATAAGCCCCTTTGTGGTGAATTTTCTCCACTATCTTTTTTTTGCATTTTATTTGTAAGTGTAGGTATTATCCATGTGAAAATACCATTATAAACAATAAATATAAATGCTAGACTTTGTGCTAATAAAACCATTGCATCATTTGCTTTAATATAATAATCAAGTAACATCAAAAAAGATGAATTTGCAGCAACATTAGATAAGTCTCTAATCTTAGCTTGTTTATCAGCTTCTTCAAAAAATCTATCAGAGCTAAAACCATTACCACTTATAATATCAGTAAAACTTTTCAATTGCTGCTCAAGTTTTGTGATTATAGTTTCATTAGGCAAAGTGGTATAACCTGGCATAGTTTTTAAATCTCTAGTTAATAAAGTGCTTTCTAAATCAAAAATATTTGGATTAAAGGTTACTAAATTGTCAAGTATATCCGCAAAATCTAAAAATTCTTCATCTCCACTTTTTTTATAATCAACTGTGTATTTATATTCTTGCTGATTTAAACTTTCTATAAAATCTTCATTCTCTTTTTTTAAATTTTCTACTTCCTCACTAGTATCAACATTTGATGAAGTTGAATATTTCTCAATACAACCTTTATTTTCATAAACATTTGTATATAAAGATGTTTCACTTCTTGTTGTTAGAAACTGATTCTCATCTAAAGGAGGTAAAACTGAACAAGAAATCTTTCCATTTTTTAAATCAATATAATTTATTCTACTTCTATACCCTTGATTTAAAAACATATCTTTTAGGGGTGGACATACATAGTCACGGGGTTCGCTACAACCTAAAAACTCAACATCTACGAACCAAGTTTCTTTTTCCCTAACCTTTCCAGCACGATTATCTTCCCATCTTTTTCTATAACTATCATCATTTGCACCATATTCCTCAACTTCAGTATCAATTTTTGGGTTATTTACACGCTGATCTACCAATGCAGTGGAATAAGTACTTTCCCAATTATCCTCTACATTTTCTGCTGGATTATAAGCGTTCGCACTTGCGAACAACATTATAAAGAAAATGAAAAACCTTAAAATAATGTTACTTTTCCCCATCACTAAGGCCTTTTAGAATAATTAATGCTTGATTTTTATTTTCTACAACTTTAATGCCTATCATGAGATATTGATATGAAAGTATTGTAAAAAATAAAAATATAATCAGAACAAAAAGCTTTTTCACTGGCTTAAGTGGTATTGTTCTAGGTTTAAATATAAAAAAACCACTCTTATTGCCAATTATTCGATAGTATCTCATAAAATTAGTATCAATCATCATGTCTTTAATTAACCAAAATAATAAATAGAAAAAACTAAAATTTATAAAAAGGGATGAAAAAAATCTTGAAATATCAAAAATATGATATCTAATATCAAGTTGATATGCCGGTACTGATAAGAGTAAAGCAATCAATAAAACAAGATTTTGTTTTGATTTATTCAATTTAGAGAAAAAAAGCAGAAATAAAAAAGCTAATATAATTGCTATTGCTCCTGCAAAATAATCAACATCAGTGAACTTCCAAAACAATTGTAAATAACTTGTAAACAATAACAAGAAAATAGCTGGAAGATATCTCATTATAAAAATATAACTTAGCCAAAAAGAAGAGCTTAGTAGGTGAAACATACTTTTTTTCTTCTTGTCTTTTTGAAAAATTTTATCGAAATTAAAAAATGTAATCTTCGATAAATCTTTTTCCTTAAACTCTTCGTTTTTCTTTAAAAAAAACGGTAAAAATTGTATTCTATTTTTATACATATT
This sequence comes from Halarcobacter anaerophilus, assembly GCF_006459125.1. Taxonomy (NCBI): domain Bacteria; kingdom Pseudomonadati; phylum Campylobacterota; class Epsilonproteobacteria; order Campylobacterales; family Arcobacteraceae; genus Halarcobacter; species Halarcobacter anaerophilus. The sequence continues at coordinate 2,460,156 of NZ_CP041070.1, read as the reverse complement.
AATTCCTTTATTTGACGCAAACTTGGAAATATTCACCATGTTTATCAGATGTTAAAAAAGTAAAAAACTTTAAACGTTCAAGGACTCTTTTTTTAGTTTCTTCATTTGATTTCTTTGAATAGTATATTTCTGATAGATACACTATTTGACTATTAACCTTTTTTAGATTTTCGACATCTTCAAAATTGAGAGAAATTGTTTTTGTTTTACAACTAATCGGAAAGTCAGATTTAGCCAATCTTGGCCATCCATTTGCTGTTGCTGTACTTGTAAAAGTATATGCAGTAAGTAGTGATATTAAAATTTTTGTTTTCATTTTTTTGCCTTTTGTTTTTATGCTATGAATTAAATATTAAAAGGAGTTTAATCATCATTATTTAATGTTTTAAGGAATGTGTACTCATCTAAAATAAAATGATTGTCTTCTAAAAAAAACATAAAATCATCAAAATTTAATTGCTCCAAATCGCCTATTTTATTGGCTTTCCTAAATTTTTCTAAAGCAACTTGAAAAGTTATTCTTCTTTTAACTGTTTTCTTTTTTATATTTAGAATCTTCTCAACTTTTTCATCAGTTTCAAAATCTGAAAGTTCTCTTTGTAATCTGAATACTTTCACCCATCTTCTAAATCTTTTTAAAGCAGTTTTCGTCCATTTTGTGGGTTTATATTCATGTGCATTTTGTGCTATTTCCATTGATTGGCATAAATTCTCATAGTTAATAGTCTGGTAGTTATTAATTTTTTTAGTAACAAGCCCATAATCACGCATATGGTAAATATCTGCTCTGTTGAGTGGCACTTTTATTTCTTGAGAAAATGCAGTTAATTCAATGATTTTTACATAAAAATCATCATGCATTATCTTTTTTAGTATAGGTTTCATTTCTATTTTCCTTTCATATTTCTAATTTAAGAAAAATAGAGTATAATTTGTTGTTATGCGGTTATATACTCTATTTTAATCGTTTGCTTTTTATAGAACTTGGCTGCAACCAAGTTCTATTTTATGCACCTTTTTTAGTTACTTTTAATTCACTAATTAACTTTTTCATATTTTTATTAAAATATTCAAAATTACAATAAATATTGCTATTTGGAGAGTGTCGAAGCTTTCCTTTTTTTATCATGTATTCATAAACTTCTTTTATATTTTTATCCTCATTTACAATCATTGCAATAGCATGAAATTGGTATTTCATAAAAGAATTTTTGTTCTGATATTCTAAATATGCATCATTGAAATACAAATTTAAATATTTAATATAAGTTACGCTTGATAATTTTTCTTTTTTTACTTTGTCATTAAATTTTTGAACCTGGTTTTTAATAGATGTCTCATCTTCCAATAATTTTAAAACAAAACTTTTATTTTCAATCATAAGATATGCTTTTTGGCTTTTTGTTTTTATCTTTTCTAATTCATTTTGTCTTAGAAAAAGAAAATCTGCTAAGTTATTCATAATTATTCTCCATGTTCATATAATTATTTCTTTTTTAATTTCTTCAAACTTCTCATATGGAATTTTCATTTTAATTTTTTCTGTAATTATTAAAAATTCGTTCTCTAAGAATTCCATATTTTTAATTTCATATTCAGCTGATTTATATTTGATTTTTTTTCCAATTAATTCGCCAATTAAAGTAATCTCATCTTCTTTTACTTGTTTTATGTATGCTGTGCTATTCCTATCTTTTAAGAAGTCATTAAAATTGTCAATTGTCATTTTATCACTTGCTAGAAGTGATGCAAAGATTTTTCTTTTATGAAGTCTTTCACTTTTTTTAGGTTTTAATCCATCAGTTTTTAGCCATTCATAAAATTCTTCAAATAATTCAATCTTTTGATTTTCATTAGTACTCATTTCTTCTTCCTCTTCTTCTATATGGATATTGTTATATAATATATTTATATGTGTCCGGATTCCGGATGACTATAATACGCTTTCCGGATTATTACAATTTGCTTTCTGGATTACAGTTCACTTTCCGGACAGCTGTCCAATTTCAAAATTAACAAATTCATCCCACCAGATATTAGTAGTTTTTAAAAAATTACTTTCAGGATCTTTCTCAACTAGATTTTTTTCTATAAGCTTTTTAATTGATTCATAAGTGGCACTTCTCCCAAAATTAAACATTTGTCCAAGTGTTTCAACTTTTCCATAATACCAACCCTTAAATTTGCTTTCAGGATTATTTGATAAGTGGTATATTGCATTTGCAATACAGTAATCGTTGTTAGACAAATTATATTTTACACGTGGGTGATGTTTAATTGTTGTAAAATCTGCTAATTCAATTTTTTTATTTTTTTTGTTCATTTCAAAGTATCCTTATTTTTATTTCTATCCTCTCTTCGGGCTTTCATCCATTCTTGTAGTTCAAGGTGAGAAAATAACCTACGTGCAAAACCATCAATTATAATTGGTTTTATAAAATCAGTATCATCTACTAATTCATTTGCTTTTGTCTTTCCTATACCCATAATTTTTGCTACTTCTTCAATTTGTAAAAATCTGTCATTTGCACTCATTTTCTATCCCTTGTTCATTATTTTTTAAATATTCTAAAACCCAGTCTCTTCTATACACGCAGTCTCTACCTACTTTTGTGTATTTAATTTTTTTTTGTTGTCTTGCATTTTTCAAAGTTATTTTAGAAAAAACTGGTAATCCGTCAATTCCTCTAGTAAGGTCTGATTTTGTGTAATATTTTTCTTTCATCTTAATCCTTTTATTTTTCATTAATTCTAATGGTTGAAAATAATTAGAATCAATTTAAAGTATCAAAAAGTATTTATTATATACTTTTTGATACTTTATCAGCAAAATAGTATCTATATAATACTTAACAAAAACTTAATAAGTCTTTTATATATACTCAGTTATAATCAGTTATCAATAAAGTATACATTATGAACTAAAGGGTTTGAAGTGACATTTAAAGAAACAATGGCAAAACTATTTTCTACTTCTGAAGGGACATATTATAAATGGAAAAAAGAAGATAGACCTATTATTAAACTTTTGGATAAATATTTGGCAAAAGAAGATCTAGAAGAATTTTTTGAAACTGGTGAAATATTAAAATTTGAGTTACTGTATGATCTTGATATGATGCATGCTGAAATTTGTAAAAAAATTAGAAAACAGATAGGAAAGTATGTCAAAAACTTTTCTTCAACTGATGTAGATATGTGCTTTAATTCAATTGATGCATTACTCACCAAAAGAGGTAAAGAAGTTACACAGTTGGAAATGATTAAACTTTTAGTTGATAAAAATGACGATAATTTTTTAAATATCAAAGACGAAATAATTAGATGTGCATATATTTCATCTTTAAGTATTTTAAGTGAATTAGAATTTAAAATTTTAAAAAGAGAATTATATTGCATTTTATAAATTTCTTTTCAGGTAATTTTTCAGGTAAATATATTAATAATTCTTTTAAAGTATCTATTTAATGGGGATAAAATTAATACTTTTAGTTCCAAATCGTTCCAGTAAAACTACTTCCAAAAAACTAATTAATCTACCGGTCCAAGAGGACTGATAGATTATCATATTTTATTAGTTTGGCATATTTTTTAAAAGTGTCATTCTCATCCATGCTGATGTTGTGATTTTTACTCCTATCTCTTTTGACATATTTTTAGCTTGTTTTTCAATCCACTCTTTTTCATTTTGACTAAGTGCTACGGGTATTGCCGTATTTCTTACTTCTTCTTTTGCTTTTTTTGGTCTTCCCATTCTTTTTTTAGGTATGGCTTTTTCATCTAAGACTTTTTCATGGGTTTTTATTTTTGAAGAGTTTTTCTTTAGTTTGTCTGCATAACTCATTTTAAAGTTCCAGCTCTTTTTTTAAGTTTTGCATATCTTCAATGGCATTTCTATATATATGCCTTTTAAATCTGTTATTTCCCGCTTTTGTTTCTATATATTCACAATCAAACAAAGAGTCTTCCAAAACAGAAGATTCTCTTACAAATATTATAGGAATATTTATATCTTTATACTCTTTACTTATCTCTTCTTTGAGGTACTCTTTTAATTCATTTGCTTTATTGTTGTTTTTTGCTCTGTTTACTACAATCAGAATATTTTTGTTTATCTCAATAACATCTTTTAATGTTGCAAGGGTAGCTTGTAAATCGACTATTGAAGTAAGAGTTGGGATGATTATTTTTTGTGCTTGTTTTACGATATCATTTATTCTTGTATCTTTAAATCCACCGAAATCATAAACTACATTTTCATCATACGGTATTTCATTATACTCTTCTTTAGAAACTAAAAATCCTTTCTCTTCGGGCATTAGATTGTGTGCAGAGGAGTGAGAATCGTTTGTTACATATGTGAAATCCAACATCTGTGATATTTGTACAGATAGTGTTGTTTTGCCAACACCTCCTTTGATACTATAAACTACGTATGACATGGCTTTACCTACTTTTTTCTATATATTTTTATATAATATTATATTTTATAGATGATTATTATATCAAAACTATATTAAACTTTTTTTATATAAATATATAGAGTTATATAAAACTATATATTAAAATATAAAGATATATAAAAAATTGAAAAATTTTTACAAAGAGAGAAAGCAGTTTAATTACTGCTTTCTCTAATTTTTTATTTGAGAATAAGCAAAATCAAGATTTTTTGCGGCGGCTTTTAGTTTTTCTTCTTCTTGTTTGTCAAAAGATAAACTTAGTTTAAGTTCTATTCCTTCATTCCCTATTACGCAAGGAAGACTTAAAACGGTATCTTTTATTAAGTTGTATTCTTTATTTGCTTCAACTGAAACTGAAAATATTTTTTTCTCGTCTCTTATTACACATTGAATTAGTTTTGCAACTGCCATTGCAACTCCAAAATTTGTATAACCTTTTCTTTGGATTATTTCATAAGCTCTTTTTTTTACGATATCCATAATTTTGGTTTTTAATTTTTCCAAATTCGTATTTTTGTTTAAAGGAAATTTTTCAAGTTTTATTGAACCTATAATTGCATTTGACCAAACGGCAAATTCGCTGTCTCCATGTTCTCCTACAACATGAACATGAACATTCTTTCTATTTACATTTAACTCTTTTCCTAATTGAAATTTTAATCTTGAAGTATCTAAAACAGTTCCGGAAGCAAAAATTTTATTATTTTCTCTTGTACTTATTTCTTGAGCTACTCTTGTTAAAATATCAACAGGATTTGAAACCATAAGCAAAATAGCTTTTGGAGCGTAAATATCAAGATTTTTTACGACATCTTCTATTATTTTTGCATTTCTTCCTAAAAGTTCTAATCTAGTTTCGTTTTCTTTTTGTCTGGCACCGACTGTTATAGCTATAATTTTGCAAGAACTTAAGTCTTTATAAGTATTTGTTGCTTTGATTTGCATCTCTGAAACTAAAGGGATAGTATCATCGATATCCATAGCTTCACCTATTGCTTTATTTAAATCTCTGTTAAAAAATATAATCTCTTTTCCTATATTTCTTAAAACAAGGGCATTTACAATAGCAGCTCCAACATTTCCTGCACCGATTACACCTATTTTTGTTAAATCAGACATATAAAACCTTTAAGTTTAGTTTGTTGATTTTAGCTGTTTGAAAATTAAATAAAAATTATTATTTTTATTTTTTGTAAAAAAAACTTTACTATTTTGTGCAAAAACTGCATAAGTAGAAAAATAATTTATTTCATATTAAAAAGTAAGCCTTTATAATCAATGCAATTTTAATGGAGGATATCATGAAAAAATTAATCTTTGTAGCAATTTTTGCAGTACTTGCAAATGCACACTTTTTGACGTTTTTACCGTCAACAGACAATGTAACATCAAAGGAAAACTCAAAAATCACCTTAAATGCGATGTTTATTCACCCTTTTGAACAAAACGGTATGACAATGGAAAAACCTGAAGGGATCTATTATGAGAACAAAAAAGCTGTTCTTCCCCTTGAAGAGACAAAAAAATTTGATCATAAAGCTTGGAAAAGCAGTTATCAAATAAAAAAACCGGGTGTATATAAATTTTATGTTCAACCGCAACCGTATTTTGAACCCGCAGAGAGCAAATATATCTCTCATGTTCCTAAAGTTATTGTTTCAGCATACGGTTTAGAAGACGGTTGGGATGAGCCAATAGGTTTAACTTATGAAATAATTCCTTTGACAAAACCTTTTGGTTTGTATGCAGGAAATCTTTTTCAAGGAAAAGTTGTATATAATGGTAAACCGGTTCCAAATACTGAAGTTGAAGTTGAACTTTACAATGATTTTGGATTAAAAGCACCGACGGATGCTCATATAACACAAGTTGTAAAAACAGATGACAACGGTGTTTTCTCTTTTGTAATGAATCACAAAGGTTGGTGGGGATTTGCAGCACTTATTGAAAACGGTGAAAAAGAGTATAAAGGTAAAAAATACCCGATTGAAAACGGTGCGTTGATTTGGGTAAAGGCTTATTAAAAAATGCATATTTCTGATGGAATTTTATCAAGTGAAGTAGCTATTACCACTGCTGTTATAACAGCAGGTTTGGTAATATACTCACTTAAAAATTTAAAGAGTAAAAATATTGCGCTTGTATCTGCTATGAGTGCGGTATTTTTTATAGCTTCCTTTATTCATATTCCTTTAGGACCCACCCAGATTCATCTTATTTTAATAGGAATAATAGGAATATTAATAGGACCTTGTGTTTTTTTAAGTATTTTAATAGCACTTTTATTTCAAGCTGTACTTCTTGGATACGGAGGGATAACCTCTCTTGGTGCAAATGTTATAATAATGTCTTTGCCTGCATATATTACGTATTTAGTCGTAAAAAAAGGTTGGTTTGATAGATTGAGTGAAAAAATAAAATATTTTGCTATTGGATTTTTTCCTGTTTTATTATCGACTTTTCTTTTGGCATTGATTTTAAGTTTGTCGAAAAAAGAGTATTTATATGCTTCTGTTACGATATTTTTGGCAAATGTACCTGCTATGTTTATAGAGGGTGTTATTACACTGTTTTTAATAAATTATTTAAAAAAATCCAGCCCTGAATTGTTAAAAGAGGTTAATTTATGAGAATATTTATTCTAAGTTTTTTTCTTTTTAGTTCGCTTTTTGCCCATAAACTAAATCTTTTTGTTTATGATGAAGATTCAAAAGTTATAGCTTCGGCTTATTTTGCTTCGGGAAGTTATTGTAATGAGTGTAAAGTTACCGTTTTTGATGATAAAAATAATCTAATTGAAGAGGGACTTACAAACAAAGAGGGTGAATATATAGTAAAAAATCCTAAAGCTAAACTTCTTATAAAAGTTGAAGCTTTGGGAGGTCATGCTGCACAAAGTGAGTTTGAAGTAAAAAATCTAAAACATGAAAAAGAGAAAATCCAGTCACATAATCTTTTGGAAGGCTTGTTTGCAGCTTTTCTTCTGGCACTTATATTTTTAGGATTAAAGAGAATTAAAAAGTGAGCAGATTTAACTCTTCAATTATTCTAATATCAGCGCTTTTATACTCTATAATCGTAAGTTTCAATAAAGCAGAACTGCTTTTTTTGCTTCCGATTATTTTTGCCGCTTTTTATGAATATAAAAATATTTTAACTATTCTAAAAAAACTTTTTTTCCTAAACTTTTTTATAGGAATGTTGTTTGTTTTTTTGATACTGCAAGGCGATGTTCAAAACGGTATAAATATCTATATTCGTACGAATATGATTATTCTTTTTAATCTTTTACTCTTTTCAAAATCAAGTGGTTATGATATAGTAAGAGCATTAAATGAATTAAAATTTCCAAAAGAGTTTGTAAGTTCTGTCTATTTTTCTTTAAAAATGATACAGACTTTAACTGACGAGTTTAAAAAAATAAAACAGACTTTAAGAGCCAGAGGTTTTAGAGCAAACTCTTCTCTTTTTGCTTATGAAACTTATGGAAATCTGTTTGGGCATATTTTTGTAAAATCAATAAAAAAAGCGCAAGCCTTGCAAGACTCTTTTAAACTCAGAGGATTTAACGGAAAAATCTATTTAATCAGCAGCTCAAGTTTAAGTCTGCATGATGTGGGTTTGATATTTTTGGTATGTGTTTTATATGTAAAAGAGGTAGTAGTTTGAGTTGTTCAATAAATCTAAAAGAGCTTACTTACAGTAATTCTTCAAAAGAGGTTTTTAAAAATGTAACTTTGGATGTTTCCCATGAAGAAAAAGTCGCAATAATAGGTGCAAACGGAAGCGGAAAAAGTTCACTGCTTAAAATTATAGTAGGACTTATGAAACAAAGTTCGGGAGAGATTTCTCTTTTCCATGAAAAAATGAACTCTTTAAAAGATTTTAAAATTTATAGAAGTGATATAGGATATTTGCCCCAAGACGTAAATGATCATTTTTTATGTCCTACGGTAATTGAAGATGTGATGTTTGCTCTTAGGGCAAAGGGTGAAAAAAAAGATGAAGCTTATTTAAAAGCCTGTTCTATGCTAGAAGAGCTTGGAATTTCCCATTTGGAAAACAGAAATATTTATGATCTAAGCGGAGGAGAACAAAAAATAGTTGCTCTTGCGGGAATTTTGATTACAAAACCCAGAATTTTACTTTTAGATGAACCTACAAATGCTTTGGATGAAGATGCAGAAAAAAGAATTATAGATATTTTAAACTCAATAAAAAAATCTATGATTATAGTTTCTCACCATAAAACTTTTATAGAAAAACTAGCTCCTACAGTCTATAAGTTGACAAAAGAGGGCTTAAACAGAATATAAAAACTAAACAAAAAGTTTTATCTTTTTAGGCTCTTTTTAGCTATTATTATATTATTTTTTAAGGATTATATAGTGATAGAGTATACTTTAGCAACAGAAGAAAATATAGACGGAATTTTAGAATTACAAGCAAAAAATCTAGTGACAAATTTAAATGATGATGAAAAAGAAGACGGTTTTGTGACTACTCCTTTTTCAATTGATCAAATAAGAGATTTGATTGAATTGCAAGGTGTATTTATAGCTCTTGATGATAAAAAAGTCGTCTCTTACGTAATGTGTGCTTCATGGCAATATTGGATTCAGTGGCCTATGTTTGAATATATGGCAAGTTTTTTAGATACTTTAGAGTACAAAGGCAAAAAATTAACTTTTGAAAATTCATATCAATACGGACCCATATGTATAGATAAAGAGTACAGAGGAACAGGACTTTTTAAAGATATTTTTGAATTCGCAAGAAAAGAGATGAACAAAAGATATCCTATACTTGTAACTTTTATCAATAAAATAAATAAAAGATCATATGAAGCACATGTAAGAAAACTAGGACTTGAAGTTATTACCGAGTTTGAATTCAATAATAACAATTTTTACGAGTTAGTTTATGATACTTCAAAAGCTGTAGCACAATAAATTTATTTATTTTTTGGGACGATAATTAACATCTTAATCTTTTTTGTTATTTTATCTCCTGCTCTAAACCTGCAATTAAGCCAATTTTCCGCAAGATTTATTAAGAAGATATAATAATTCTAGAATCTAGGATTAAACTATATATTGGAGAGATTATGAAAAAAATTGGAATGTTAGGCGGTATGAGTTGGGAGAGTACTGCTACATATTATAAACTGTTAAATGAAGGAATAAAAGAGAAACTTGGCGGTCTGCATAGTGCTAAAATTATTCTTTCAAGTGTAGATTTTGAAGAGATTGAGAAGTTTCAGCATAGCTCTTTGTGGGATGAAACTGCTGTTATCTTATCAAATGAAGCAAAAGCAATTCAAGATGCAAAAGCGGATTTTTTGATTATTTGTACAAATACAATGCACAAAGTCGTTCCCCAAATAGAAAAAAATATTGATATACCGATTCTTCATATTGCAGATGCTACAGGTGAAGTTTTAGTTGAAAAAGAGATAAAAAAAGTTGCTCTTTTAGGAACTAAATTTACGATGACGGAAGATTTTTACAAAAATAGAATTGAAGAAAAATTTGATATAGAAGTCGTAATTCCAAATGAAAAAGAGCAAGATATTATTCATAAAGTAATATATAAAGAGCTTTGTTTGGGAATTTGTAACAAAGATTCAAGAGATGAGTACATAAAGATAATAAAAAGATTAGAAGAAGAGGAAGAGTGTGAAGGTGTAATTTTAGGTTGTACGGAAATATCAATGCTTATAAAACAAGGTTATGTGGATATCCCTATTTTTGATACAACAGAAATTCATGCCAATGCAGCAGTTTTAAAAGCACTTTCATGAAAAAAAATATAGATATTGTTTTCCTTGGAGACTCTTTAATAAACAGAGGAGACTGGAAAACTCTTTTAAAAGAAGAACATATAGTAAATTTAGGCGTAGAAGCAGACTTAACAAGCAGTGTTTTAAAAAGAGTAGATGCTGTTTTGGAAATAGAACCCAAAGTCGTAGTTTTGATGATAGGTGTAAATGATTTATGTATTTCAACTCCTATGGAAGATGTTTATGAAAATTATAAAAAGATATTAAAAAAACTGGAAACTTCCCATATAAAAATAGTCGTAAATGCAATTTTCATAACGCAAATGCCTTCAGTAAATAAAAAAGTTCTTACTTTTAATAAACTTTTGAAAGAGTATTGTAAAAAACAAAATATTCTTTTCCTTGATATAAATGAAGCTTTTGAAAATGAAAAAAAGCTTTTAAAAGAGGAACTTACTACAGACGGACTTCATTTAGGGCAAAAAGCCTATAAAGTCTGGGCGTATAAATTGAATAAATCTTTAAAAGAGATTATTTAAACGCAATCTGGCAAACAACGGCTGCGTGATCGCTTTGAAGTAAACTTCCGTCGGGAGTATTTCTTAAGTGTTCATCAAATACCTCATAAGACTCAATTTCACCGATAGAACTTTTGCTTTTTTTATTAAAATGTTTTGAAACAAAAATATAATCAATTACATTTCCAAAACCTTGGTAATAACTTGTTGGAACTCTTTGCTGCTTTTTTTCGGGATGAGGATTATAAACTTTTTTATCCCATAAATAGTAACTGTCATAGAGCAAATAGAAGTTTTTATCCAAATTTTGATGATAAGCACTGTTTGTTAAAGCCTCAATTGACAAAGAGTATTCTTTATCGTTTAAATCACATAAACAGATTATTGCACTTTTAGTTTTTTTAAAATCATAATATAAAGATGAAGTCTCACAAAGTCTTTGTTTAAGAGAGGGCGAGTAATTCTTTTCCAAAGCCTCTTTTACTTTTAGTTTTTTCTGCTTTAAAGTGCTTTTTTTATTAAATATATATTCAAACTCATTTAACCTGTTTGATTTAAAATGGTTTACGTAAACGGTTATATTTAAGTTATTCGGCAGAGTAATCAAAGCTTTTATAGGAAATCTTGAAAATCTAAAATGACCTTCAAATCTGTGTTTGATAATACTTTGTCCGTGAGGTTTTACTTTTTGAATCTCTTTTATAGGATATTTTGAAGCTAAAGCTAGCGTTGTTGAGGTAAAAACTTTTCTTTTTTCGTCAACTTTAGGTTTGTCAACTGTTGCAAAATATTCAAAGCCTAACTCTTTTACCAATTTTTCTAATTCATCTTGGGAAAAAATCTCTTGAAAACCGATTATTTCACAATTCATTTTTTGGATTTTATTTTTTATCCATTCTTTTTTCTCTTCCCACTGCTGCTTGTCAAATTTATCTTTTTTTATATACCAAGCATAAGGAGGGGCACAAAACTGAAAAAGGTTAAAGGTTCCTACTCTTAAAATCATCTATTCATTATATCTTTTTAAAAATAAAACACATAAAACTACACCGATCATAGCCATAGAAGCTCCTACAAGTGCCGGATAATTGTAATTTAATCCGAAAACCAAAGGCAAACCTCCGAAAAATGCTCCTAAAGTATTTGATACATTAAATGCCGCTTGTAAAAAAGCAGCTGCAAGCATTGCAGAGTGTTTTGCACTTTTTAACATAACCATATTTATAGGAGAACTTAAAGCCATAGCTAAAGTTCCGCAAATAAAAGTAAGAAATACGGAAATACTTTTACTCTGTGATAGAAAAAATATTAACAATAAAGATATTGTCATCATAGATAAAAGAAAAATCAAGGTTTTAACGGGACTTTTTCTATCGGCTAAATATCCTCCTATAACATTTCCTACAACCATTCCAGCTCCTGCAACAACCATCAAATAAGAGACACTACCTGCTTCAAAATTCGTTACATGAATTAAAAGAGGAGCAATATAACTAAACCAGGAAAAAAGTCCTGCAAAACCTATTGCAACGATAGTTAAAATATGCCAAGCTTTGATGGTTTTAAAAAATTCCAACTCCTCTTTAAAGGTTATTGTTCTAAGAGGTTTTTGTTCGGGCAGCCATTTATATAAAAAGAAAATAGTGAATATTCCTATAAGAGAGACTATAGCAAAGGCGTATCTCCAGTGAAGATGATGACCTACAAAAGTAACTACGGGAACCATTGCCAGGTTTGCCAAAGTAAGCCCCGTGAACATTGAGGCTATTGCCTGGGCGGATTTTCCCTCTTTTGCAAGTTTTGCGGCAACTACGGTTCCTACTCCGAAAAAGGCACCGTGAGGAAGACCGCTTAAAAATCTTGAAAGTATAAGAGTATAATAATCAGGTGCAATAGTAGAGAGAAAATTAAAAACTGTAAATAAAATCATTAAAGCTATTAAAATATGTTTGGGTGCAAACTTTGCACTAAGAGCTACTAAAACAGGCGCTCCTATTACTACTCCTAGAGCATAAGATGAAATTAGGTGACCTGCTACAGGGATAGTAACGTCAATATTATTTGCTATATCAGGTAAAAGTCCCATAACAACAAACTCTGTCGTACCTATTCCTAAGCCTCCCAAGGCTAAAGGGAAAAGTTGTTTTGTCATATTGTATTAAATCCTAAAAATTAAATTTTTTGCAGAATTATATTCTTTTGGCACTTATAATAAGCAATATCAGCTTTTTAAAAGAGTTTCAAGTTTTGAAGCAAAAAGTACAGGCGTTTCAAGCATTGCATAGTGTCCCGATTCTTTACACTCTTCTATTTGTACATCTTTATATTTTGAAAAACTTTTTTTTACTTGATTCATAGAAAATACGGGGAAGTCGTAATCTCCTATAATAATTTTTATAGGAATATCAATATTTTCATAAGCTTCTTCTAAAAAGTCGGTATTTAAATACATTTTCATATATCCTACCCTTGCTTCTAACGTTGAGGATTCGTAAGCCAGCTTGATTCTGTAATCTCTCCATGTTTGATTATATCTTTTACTTGAACTGTTTACAATCTCTTCTATTTTCCCTCTATTCTCTTGCATCTCTTCCAAAAGTTTGTTTTTTGCACTCTCTTTCATTTTTATTCCCGCAGCTGAAATAGGAGTGATAAGAAGCAGTTTCTTTACTCTTTTATCAATTAAAGCAATTTTCTGGGCAATCATTGTCGACATAGAGTGGGCTACTAGAAAATACTCTTTAATATCTAGTTTTAAAAGAAGATTTTTAACATCATTTGAAGCTTCATCGCAGCTATACTCTCCTTTTATATTCTTTGACAATCCGTAACCTCTTAAATCAATAAAGATATAACTAAAGTTTTTTTTATCAAAATAAAAGACAGAAGAATCATAATTTCTGTGGTCTCCCATTAACTCATGAAGAATTATTACTTTTTTTTCTCCTTCTCCTATAATTTTATATCCTAACATTGTCATATTAAAACCTCTTTAGTTTTTAATAATTTTATTGGAAGAATCCTTTTATTTCTATTTTGATTATAAAAATAAAAGGAGTTTTTCAACAAATTAGTTTTTTCACTTAATTTGTAAATTAAGTATGTTTCTGTAGTATAATAATTAACGGTGTAATACCAAGAGAAGCATATATCTTTATATTAAAATGGATTTAAGATGGCTAAATTTTTACTTTTGAGTCTGCTCTTATCTTTCTCTTTTGCATCAAATCAAGTTGATTTGAAAATAAATCCAAATATAAAAAAATATTTAACTAAAGAAGAAATTTCATATATAAAAAATAAAAAAATAATTACTGCTTCAAATGAATTTGATTATGAACCTATGGATTTTAATGTTGAAGGAATTGCTATTGGATACTCTATAGATTTGTTAAATATCTTGGCAAAAAGTTTAGATTTGCAAGTTGAGTATGTAACAAGACCTTGGACGCAGTTATTAAAAGATTTTAAAAACGGCAAGTTAGATTTGATGCATACAATCTATAAAAACTCAAAAAGAGAAGAGGTTTTTAAATTCTCTTTTCCTTATTTAGTAGGTGAAAATGCTTTTGTTGTAAGAAAAACAAATAAAGATACAATAACTTTTAGTGATTTGAAAAACAAAAAAATAGGTGTATCAAAAGGGTGGCTGGAAGAGAATTTAGCAAATAAATATAAGGATATAAAGAAGCTCTATTTTAAAAACTTGGAAGAGAAATTAAATGCTCTGTCTTTAGGTAAAATAGATGCAATTATTAGTGATAAAAATATAGCAAGGTATTATATAAAAAAGTATGGCTTTAGAAATATAAAAGTTGCTAACGACATAATTGAAGAGAATGACGAACATTTAGATAAATACTATTTTGCGACTTTGAAAAAAAACTCAATACTAATTTCTATTTTAAACAAAGCCTATCTTAATACAAATATTGAAGATATTGAAAATTTACAGAAAAAATGGTTTGGAAGCGGGATAATAGGCAAATCAATATTTAATTTTCAAGAACAAAAATATTTAGATCAAAAAGAGATAATAAAAATGTGTCTATTTCCTAATTTTATTCCTCTAAGCGGAATTGAAAATAATCAACCCCAAGGAATAGTCTCTGATATTATCAATGAATTAAAATATAAGACGAATTTAGATTTTCAATTAGTAAAAACAAAAAATTTAAAAGAGACTTTTGAAGCTTTACAGACCAAACACTGCGAGTTTATTCCTACAGTTGAATATTCTGAAAAAAATAAAAAAATTTATAATCTTACAAAACCCTATTTAAGTATTCCTTACGTGGCAATAGGTAAAAAAGATAAAGAGTTTTTTTCTGATATTTCCGAACTGAAAGGGAAAAAAGTATCAATAGTTTCATACACTTCTTTAGTAAAGCAGCTTAAAAAGAAATATCCTTCAATACAAATAATAAGCGTAAATAGTATAGACGAAGGGCTTGAATTAGTAAAACAAAACAAAGTTTACGTACACTTGACTTTATATCCTATTGCAAAATTTTATATTGCCAAAGCTTCAAATAGTGATTTGAAAATAATCGGAAGATTGTTAAAACCTTTACAGCTTAGCGTTGCTTCAGTAAAAGAGGACTTCTTACTCTTTTCTGTTTTACAAAAATCAATAAATACCCTTTCACAAGTTAAAATAGACTCGATTTTGAATAACTGGACAGAAGTAAAAATAAAAAAAGTTATAAATTATGATTTTGTTTATAAAGTCTTAATAGCAATAGCGGCTATAATTTTTTTAGGAGTATGGAGATATAGCGTACTAAAAAATAAAAACAGAGAGATAAATCGAATAAATAAAGAGTTATATGCTTCAAAAAAAGAGATATTGAAAAAAAAGGAAGAGTTTGAAGCAGTTTTTATGTACAGTAAAGACGGAATTGCAATTTTAGATAAGGATTTAAATTTTATAGATATAAACAGTGCATATCTTAATATGCTGGGATATGAAAAAAAAGAGCTCTTAGCTAAATCTTTTTTAATACTTATTCCTAAAGAGAATCAAGAAGAGATGCAGAAACTTTTTAAAAAAATATTTAAAAAAGGTTTTATCGACCATTTTGAAAAACTGTGTATAGGAAAAGACGATAAAAAACTTTCAACAAAAATGACTGTAACGTTAATGCCCGATAAAACACAGCTTCTTTTAACTTCCAAAGATATAACATCTATTAAACTTTTGGAGTCTCAATCTAAACTTGCGGCAATGGGAGAGATGCTTGGAAATATTGCCCATCAATGGAGACAACCTTTAAGTATAATTACGACAAGTGCTACGGGATTATCTTTAAAAGCCGATATGAAAATGGAAATCACTGAAAGTGAAATAAAAGAGTTCTCAAATCAAGTAGTTCAACAAGCAGATTATCTTTCAAAAACAATTGATGATTTTAGAAATTTTATAAAAGTCGATATACATTATCTGCCGATGAGTATTAAAGACTCTATTTTAAGTGCAATAACTTTGACAAAAGCCGCTATAAAAAGTAATTATATTGAAATTATTGAACAGCTTGATGAGGATCTTACAATTAAGGGAAATAAAAATGAATTAAGTCAAGCTTTTATAAATATAATAAATAATGCAAAAGATAAATTAAAAGAGATAGAAGAGGCAAAACAGCGACGTCTTATTTTTATCTCTACAAAGAAAATAGAGAATAAAGCTATTGAGATAAAAATTTTTGATAACGGAGGAGGAATAGAAGAAGCGGTAATAAATAGAATTTTTGAACCTTATTTTACTACGAAACATCAATCCGTAGGTACAGGGTTGGGACTTTCAATGAGTGATAAGATTATCAGAGAAAGACATCAAGGTTCTATTCAAGCTTATAATGAAGAGTTTGAATATGAAAAAGAGAAATATAAAGGAGCCTGTTTTTCTATAAAATTGTTTGAAAGTTAAAAAAATAATTAAATTTTTTAATTTTAACATCTTAATGACATTTTATAATACTAAAATAACAAAAAAAATTTAAAGGATTGTTATGAAAGTAGTAAGTTTAAAATCAAAACTTTTAATACCTTTGCTTATTGGTATCTCTTGCTCATTTTTTATTTTGGGTTTTTATAATGCAACAAATGAGTTCGAAGCACAGTATGATTTGGTCAAACACGACCAGTTACAAATATCTCAACAAACGTCAAAGTTTATCAATGAATATTTAACATCTAAAATGCAAGTAGTATCTTCTGTTGCAAATATGATTGAAAATAACAATCTAACCATAGAAAATAAGGTTTTAGTCGATAAATTAATGGCAGGAAAACAATCGGGTAATTTTGCAAGTATGTATTTCGGTTTACAAGACAGCGGAGATTTAATAAGATTTGACGGTACTTTTAAAAGTGTTGCAACAATGAATTATGATGCAAGACTCAGACCTTGGTATAAAAAAGCTTTAAAAATTAAAGAAAAAGGCGTTACCGAACCTTTTGCCGATAGTAATACGAAAAGATTAGTAATAACTCTTTTTGCTCCTGTTGAAAAAGAAGGAAAATTAATAGGAGTTGTGGGAGCAAATATCTTTTTGGATACGGTAGTAAACGAGGTATTAAACCTAAAATTAGGAGAAGGAGGTTTTGCTTACCTTCTATCAAATGAAGGAAAAATTTTAATACATAAAAACAAAAAACTTATAAATAAAGATAGTGAAATTTTTAAAGCAATCAAAACAAAAGAGAATACAAAATTTTCAGAAGCAAAAGATAACGGAGTGGTTAAACTTATTTCATACAGTAAAATTCCTCTGTCTTCATGGTATTTGATTGTTGAAATAGAAAAAGATACTATTTTTGCAAATATTAAAAAAAGTATTATTTTTGATATTTTTCTTTATATTGTTCTTCTTGCAGCCATATTAGGTTTTATATATTTTGTATTAAGAAAATTATTGACTCCTTTAAGTGAACTTGAAAGAGGGCTTTTTGCATTTTTTGAATACTTAAAAGGTGAGAAAAAGAGTGTTCAACTATTGAGTATAAAAACAAACGATGAATTTGGAAATATGGCTTCAAAAATTAATACGGAGATTCAAAGTGTTGAAAAAGGAATTGACCAAGATAGAATACTAATTGAAGATGTAAAAAAAGTAGTAAATGAGATAAAAGAGGGGAATCTTGATGTACAAGTGGTAAAAGAATCCTCAAACGCTTCTCTTAATGAGTTAAGAAATATATTAAATGAGATGATTACAGTAATAAGAGGAAATGTTCATAACAATATAAATACTATTCTTCTAGCACTTGACAACTACTCAAAATTTGACTTTGTAAATGATATAGAAAATCCAAAAGGTAAAATTTCAAAAGGATTAAACGGTTTATGCGATATAATCAATGAAATGTTAAGGGAAAACTATAAATTGGGAACTACCTTGGAAAACAATGCAAAACAGCTTTTGGAAAATGTAGATATACTTAATAAATCATCTAATGAAACAGCTGCTTCTTTGGAAGAGACCTCTGCTTCAATTGAAGAGATTACGTCAACAATAGCCGAAACTACAGAAAATATTTCAAAAATGGCGGGATATTCAAATACTCTTCTTCAATCAATTAACCAAGGACAAAATCTTGCGAAACTAACAGTAGAATCAATGAATGAGATAAATGAACAAACAACAGCTATTGCAGAAGCAATAACGGTAATCGACCAAATAGCTTTTCAAACAAATATATTATCTTTAAATGCGGCAGTAGAAGCGGCAACGGCAGGAGAAGCAGGAAAAGGTTTTGCAGTAGTAGCCCAAGAAGTAAGAAACCTAGCAGCAAGAAGTGCGGAAGCTGCAAAAGAGATTAAAGCTTTAGTTGAAAATGCTACGCTTAAAGCCGATACAGGTAAAAAGAATGCCGATGAAATGATTGAAGGTTATACAAAATTAAATGAAAATATAAATAAAACAACAGAGCTTATCTCTCATGTTGAAAGTGCTTCAAAAGAGCAACAACAAGGAATAGAACAGATAAATGACGCAGTTGCAAATCTAGATAGAAGAACACAGGAAAATGCTAGTGTAGCAACTCATACGCACCAAGTTTCGATTGATACTTCTAATATTGCAAAAAATATTATAGATAATGTAAATCAGAAAAAATTTAGAAAAGAGTAGAAAGGTTTTCCCTTTTTACTCTCTATATTTTTTGAATATAACATCTGTTTTCAAAAATATTTTCTAATTCATCTTTCTCAATCTCTTCTTTTGAAGAATCATCCAGATATAGACTTGCCACATGGGTTATTCCCGTACCTTTTAGCCAAACAGGATTTAGACCTACGGAGAATCCTGAAATCATCACCATTTTTGCTTTTGAAGTAAATTTTAGCAAAGCATCAATAGTTGAACCTATCAAGGCTGCTCCGGTTATAATCACTATATCGGCGTTGTTTACGGCTTCATATTCAAAAATATCATTGTAAACACCGTTTTGAGGTTCAACTTTCATTCTACAAAATACAGTTACATCTCTTGAATTTTCTCTTAATTTTTTAACCAAAGGTCTTAAATTTCCGATAAAAACTATTTTATCTTTTTCTTGGCTGTTCTTTAAAATAAGTTTAAATCCTTCTTCTCTTAGATCTTTCTTTAAATCTAGATTTTGTTCTTGTAACTCATATTGTCCCACGGCATTTATAGCTGCTAAGGCAATTGCCCTTGAAGCAGGATTGAAACTTTTCTCTTCTAATATCTCTTCTAAAGAGTTAAAATCTTTTTCTAAAAGTTCTCCTTCGTTAAGTGGAGTAAGAGCGACTCCTTTTGCGCTTCTGTTTTGATTTTTTACCAAAACATAAGTAAACAGTTCTCCTAAATGAAAACTCTCTAAAGTCAATTTGTTTTTTTCTATACTTTTAAGTGCTTTTTCTTTTAATTCATCAAGTATCATTATTTTCCTTTTTATGTGAATGTCTGTTTTTATGAAGTTCATCATGGCTGTGACCGAAAAATGAAAAAGGATGCCCTTCTTGCCAAAAAAGTTTGCAAGGTATCTCAAAAAGTTTGGAGACCATCTTCTCATCTACATTTAAAGAGTCTTGAAAATCTATAATTCTTTTGTTTTTCAGCATTATAATTTTATTTGCATAGTGCAAAGCATTTTGTAAATCATGTAAAACAGTAATAGTAATAAAGTTGTTCTCTTTTGTTTTTCTTTTTATAATTTCCAACATCTCAATTTGATTTTTAGGATCAAGATGTGAAATGGGTTCGTCCAAAAGGAGAACTTTGGGTTCTTGTATAATAGCAGCTGCCAAAAAAATTTTTTGTCTTTCTCCACCGCTTAAAGTATCAATATTTCTATGTAAAAACTTTTGAAGTTCAAACTCTTTTATAATCTCTTCTATTAAATCATGGTCTTTGTTTTTTAGCGTAAATCCACTGTGTTTTCTTCTTGAAATTTCCAAAACATCTATAGTATTTAAATTTGAGTTTTGATTAAACTGAGCCATATAAGCTATATCTTTGGAAAGTTCATTTATAGAACTTTTTGTTAGGTTTCTATTATCTAAAAAAATCTCTCCTTTATAAATATCGACTATCTTTATAAGAGATTTTAAAAAAGTACTTTTCCCGGCACCGTTTGGTCCTATTATAATATTTAATTCACCTGAAAGAAGTTTTAAATTTATATCTTCTAAAAGAGTCTCTTTTTTTAGTTTTACGTTTAAATCTTTTATCTCTAACATTTAGAACTCCTTTTATATAAGAAGTACAAAAATAGAGGAGCTCCTAGCATAGAAGTAATAATTCCCACAGGAATAGTTACGGGAAGCATAATAGTTCTTGAGACAATATCGGCTAAAAGAAGTAAGGCTCCACCGCTTAAAGCAGAAAAAGGAAGAATATATTTATGGGAATTTCCTATCAAAAGTCTTATAATATGCGGAGCAATAAGTCCTACAAAACCGATTATACCAAAGAAACATACGCTAATAGCACTTAAAAGAGAAGCTATAATCATAGAGCTTAAACGTAAATTCTGGGTATTTATTCCAAGAGATTTTGCGCTCTCTTCACCTAACATCAAAGCATCAAATTTCCAAAATATTTTAAAATATAAAAGCAAAGCAATAAGTAAAACAGAAGAGATAAGTAAAATAGAATTTGCATCGGCTTTTGATAAATCTCCAAAAGTCCAAAAAAGTGTAGCAGCCGCATCCGTATCATCTGCAAAATATTGTAATAACATAGTAAAAGCAGAGAAAAAAGCCCCTAAAGCAACACCGAATAAAATCAAAGATTCGGCACTCATATTAGCTCTTTTACCCAAAGAGACTATTAATAAAGTACTTATCATACTTGAAGCAAAAGCGAAAATGGCAGTTAAAAAACCGGCACCGTATGAAGATGATACGGAATAAGACTGTAAAACAATTATTGCAAAACTAGCTCCGAAAGCACTAGCTTGAGAAATACCCAAAGTAAAAGGAGAAGCCAAAGGATTTTTTAAAACAGCTTGCATCATAGCTCCTGAAAGGCCAAGTGCCGCACCCACAAAAAAAGCTGCCAAAGTTCTTGGAACTCTTATCTCAAAAACTATTATTGAAAAACTTCCTTTTGCTTCAAAAAGTTTAAGGGTATCGCTAAAAACAACACCGTCATTCCCACTTATAAGTGAAACCCAGATTAAAAGAAGTGAAAATAAAAATAAAAAAAATATTGCCGATAATTTCTCTTTTGAATATAACTTTTTACTGTACATGTGAATCTATATCTTTTCCTAAAAATGCTTTGTAAACTCTTTTTTTAACCAAATCCATATTTATGTTATTTCCAAAATATGAGGCAATTAGCCAACTGTTTATATAGATATTTTCAATATTAGTATTATAAAAATTGCTTGGATATAACCAATAAATATTTTTCTTTTTAAAAGCTTTTATATGATTAAAAATTACACTATCCTTTTTTATCTCTTCTAAAACGATTTTTTTACTAATAGAGTCTAAAAAAACAACTTCGGGATTAAATTCAAGAAGAGTCTCTTTATTTATAAAAGCGTGTCCGATATGATCTTTTAATACTCTGTTTTTAATATTTAAAAGCAAAAAAGCGGGATAATCACTCTCTGTACTTGTAATGCCGTGAAGTCCTTTGTATGCTACACCGCCTACATAAATTGCTTTATCGTCAATCGAAATTTTTGCTAGTTTATTCTCCTCTTCCTTCATAAAAGAGATTAACTCTTTGGCTCTTTTTTCTTTATTCATGATTTTCCCGATAAGTTTCAAAGAGTCTTTTACTGCTTCAAGTTTACTTTGGTTTTTATTATTCCCTCCGTAAGTTGAACCGTAACTTAGTGCCACGACGGGAACTTTTGTTTTCTCTTGGATTAGCTGAATTTGCTCTTTTGATAATAAAGAACTGAAAATAATATCAGGTTTTAAAGTAATAAGTGTTTCAAGGTTGGGCATTTTTCCGGGACCTCCTTGACCTATTACGGGAAGAGTTTTTATAAAATCTTTATCTAAAGCTAAACTATAAGGAGAATTAACACTAAATCTAAATTCACTTTTTTCAATGCCTAAAAGTCTGTTTTGTAGTTGCATATAAGTTACAAGTCTTAAAGTACCGGGACCTAAACATACGATTTTTTTATTATCTTTAATCTGAATATCTCTTTTATACATATCGGTAAATGTAGTTGCATTTAGACTAAATGTAAAAAGTATTATAAGTAAAACTAATCTCATAAATTACTCCAAAGTTTTATAAAAGTCTATTTCTTCTTTGATAAATAGTAGATAAAACTTTCTATTACTTATGTATTTTTTGCACTAAATAGTTTAATTGAGAGTTTTTCTGCTTTTTAATCTCTTTAAATCTATATCTTTTACTTAAGTCAAGTTAAATTAAGTTATTAAATATATAATGGGTAAAACTTTAATTAATATCTTTTGATTTTTTATTCTTCTTAATAGAACAATTTAACTTTATTTATTGATTAAATAAAGGATTTAAAAATGAGCACAATTCGTGTAAAATACAATACGTATGAATTTAATAATATTGATATTCACTTAAAAACCCTTCGTGATAGACAACAATATGATAGTGAAAAAGAGCAGGAGTTAAATGAGTATGGAATATCATCGGCAACTTGGTCTTTATTTGGTGTAGTTTGGCCTGCTTCAAAAGTTTTAGCTCATTATATGGAAAATTATGATGTGGAGAGTAAAAGAATACTAGAAATAGGATGTGGGATTGCTTTAACAAGCCATCTTTTAAACAGTAAAAAAGCGGATATCACAGCAACTGATTATAACCCTGATGTGGAGAGTTTTTTAAATGAAAACACCAAATTAAACCATTTAAAAAAAATTCCTTTTGAACGAACAAGCTGGACTGACAACACTGACCATTTAGGAAAGTTTGATTTGATAGTGGGAAGTGATATTTTATATGAGAGATGGCATATAAAAGAGTTGTCAAATTTTATTAACAAACATGCAAAAGACAAATGTGAAATTATAATTTCGGATCCAGGAAGAGGAAATCATGCAAAGTTTAGCAAAACAATGGTATCTTTAGGTTTTTCATTTATGCAGTTTAAACCTAAAAAAACCGAAGAGTATTTATCTAAAGTTTTCAAAGGTCAATTGATAAAATATACAAGAAAATAGAACGGAGTTTTATGGATTTTAATAAATTAGATAAAGAGTCAAAAAAAGATTTACATGAGCAGTTTATCCAATATTCTGAAATTTTGGGAGGCAGCAACTTTTTTTTGACTATGGTTGAAGAGATAAGAGAACAAAAACCAAATCCACTGCTTAATCAAAGTGGAGCATTTCATACTTCAAAAGCAAGAGTTGTTTTAAGCAAGTCAATATACAAAGATACTTTGACGGCACTTTTTGAAGCTATTAGAAGAGAAGAAAAAAACGGTGATATGCTTGACGGAGTTACTCCAAAAGAGTATAAAGCAGCAATGAATATGATAAGAACGTTAAAACCCGTTCAAATAACTTTTGAAACTAAAAGTGAAGAAGGAAAAACCTTCACTTTTAACATATTGGATACAAGTGTAGAGAAAAAGACAAGAGTAACTTTTGCCTTTAAAACTATCTTCTTTTATCATTTAGATGAACTTAAAAAAGTTTTGTTTTATAAAGGAACCTGATGATAAGAGATCCTAAAGATAGAGCTGATATAAAACCGGGACTTAAAGTAAAGATTGTTCTTAAAAAAGATCAAAAAACAGGAAAACTGACTTTAGGAGTTGTTAAAGATATTTTAACAAACTCTTCAATGCATCCAAGAGGAATAAAAGTAAGACTTCAAGACGGTCAAGTAGGGCGGGTACAAGAGATTTTATAATGACTTTATATGTTGATGCAGATGCTTTTCCTAACCTTTTAAAACCTATACTTTTTAAAGCTATAAAAAGATTAAATTTAAAAACAGTAGTAATCTCAAATAAAAAAGTAACTATCGGCAACTCTTCTTTGATAAATTATATAATTGTTGAATTAGGTGCCGATGAGGCAGATAATAAAATAGTTGAGTTAATCAAAGAAAATGATTTGGCAATAACAGCCGATATACCTTTGGCAAATAGAATAATTGAAAAAAAGGCTCATGCAATAGATCACCGAGGTGAACTTTTTACCGAAGATAATATCAAAGAGTATTTAGCAATGAGAAATTTAATGCAGGAGTTAAGAGACAGCGGAGAAATAACAAAAGGACCGAAACCTTTTTCAAAAAACGATGTCCAAAAGTTTGCAAATCAATTAAATATGTTTTTGCAAAAATATTGTAAGGTTCAATAATATACTGCATTTATGATATACTTCCGAAAACAGATAAAAAGGCTTTACTATAATACTAAACGATAAATCCCTAATAGAACAGTTTCAAATATTTTGTGAAACAAATAATCCTAAAGATATTCAAACAGCATTAAATTATTTTGCCGTATTTGGCGGGCTTGATGTTAAAATTGATATAAACAAACCCTTAAGAACTTTGATAATAAGACATATCTTGGATGAATATTATGAAATACAAGATTATATATCAAAACTTACAAAAAATTCTGCACCCTATCATAAAATCTTAACAGGAATAGCGTTAGGAGACAGAAGAGTAAACTCTGCATTTAAAAGAGCGGATATTGAGTATGATGAGGGAATCAAAAGTATTTATGAACTTGAAGAGTTAAATATAATTCAAACTGAAACTTCGATGGATTTTTTGACAAATAGATTTGAAGAAAATGAAGTCGCAGACAAACTACTTTTTACCGCTGCTTTTTTAAGATTTTGGTTTGCTTTTGTTTCACCCTTGTACAGAGGAATAGCAAGACAAGAGTATGATGAGTGTTTTAAAAAGTTTAATAACTACCAAAATGAGTTTATGGATTTAATCTTTGAACAACTTTGCCATGAATATGTAAAAATAGTATTCAAAGATGATGAAATTGAAGAAATCGGAAGATATTGGGATGAAGATAAAAACGAGATAAATCTCCTAGCTCAAGCTAAAAACGGAAAAATCATAGTAGGCTCTTGTAAATATACAAACTCAAAAATGAAAAAAACAGAACTTCACAGACTACAAGAGCTTTGTAAGAAACTCGAAATAGTACCTGATGAGGTAGTATTATTTTCAAAAAACGGTTTTACAAATGAATTAAAAGGGCAAAAAGGTCAAGGACTTAGACTCTTTACTGTAAAAAGTTTAAAGGGGCTTGTTTTATAAATATCTTGTTGAATATTAGTACACTTATTATGGTAACTTAATAAATATTACATTATGCAATCTTTTCGAATAAAAATATTTTTTCTGATTATAATATGGAAAATTTATTTAAGAGAAGAGTATGAAACAGCTTAAAAATATAATAGTAGACGATAAGATTTTTATAATAAGAGGTATTCAAGTGATGATTGATAGAGACTTGGCAGAGCTTTATGAGGTTGAGACAAGGGCATTAAACCAAGCTGTTAAAAGAAATAGTGAAAGTTTTCCAAATGATTTTATGTTTGAATTAAACAATGATGAGAAAAATGAGCTTATCACAAAATGTGATAACCTTAAATCATTAAAATTTAATCCTTCTAAAATCAAAGTTTTTACAGAGCAAGGTGTTTACATGTTGGCAACAGTATTAAAAAGTAAAATTGCAAGGGAAGTAAATATATCTATAATGAGAACTTTTACTAAATTAAAAAATCAATCAGTGCCATATTTTGATATTGTAAAAAGAATTGAAAAACTAGAGATAAGTGATAATCAAACTAAAGAGTTATTAAGTAAAATTGTACAAGTTATTAATAATATGCAAGAAATACAAGATGAGGCTAAAGAGGATACTAAAAAGATAGGATTTGTTTAATTGTTTGTGTTAATTTAAACTTACTTTTCTTCTTATTACATGAGTACACTCTCTTTAAGAAATCACCCATCACTCGAGATACCTAAAAGCTAGTTTTTATCTTAATATTTTAGTAAGAAATATAATTATAAAATACTAATAGTTTGATATTATAATTGAGTTAATAAAGGAAAATGTAAATGGCTATTGAACTTGATAATATAGAATTAACGTATAATGCACAATTTTATGCATTAAATAAAAGTCTATCAAATAATTTAGTTAGTAAGGTTTTTAAACAAATTAAAAATGAAAAAAAAACATCACTTACTAATGTTCCAATCAATAAAAATATTAGAAATAATATTAGAAGAAAAGATGTATATGTTTCTGCATTAGTATATTCAACTGAAAAAAGCCCTTCCTTTATTAAAAATGTTTCTGGTTATAGAGAAAAGAAGTATTCGTATATAGTTTTAGTAGAAATGAATAATATGCTTGTTGTCTCTAAATTAAATGCACCTGATATGGGAAAGTATTTTCCTAAACATATAAAATATTTAGCTCATGAGGAAATAAATACAGTATTTTCTAATGATGAACCAGTTTTTAATAAACTTAATACATCATCAACATCATTAGTTGATATAGGTGTTAGAACTGCTAATTATGAAGGTAATGATTTAAAAAGTGCTTTAAATTCTTATGGAGTTCAACAATCAATTGCAAATTCATATAATGTTAAAACGAAAAGCTCTGAATTTGATGATAATTCAGTTAATCCTAACACTAGAAGAATTAAAACAAAAGGAAAAAGAACTGATATAAGAAGTTTTATTGAATGGGCAGAAAAAATTATTGTTAAAATGAACCAAACTAAGAAAAGTACATTTTTAGATTCATTTGCTGCACCAATTGATTATGAACAAATTAAAAAAAATAAACTATCACCAGTTGGAGTTTTATTAAGAACTGAATCATTGGAAGATAAAATTTATAATGGAGATGGAAATTATGAATTAAAATATAAAAAATCTGATAAAAAATATCTTACTATTAAACACAGTAGATTTAGAAAAGTTATAAATGAAGCAAAATATTCTTTTACAATTAGTAATAATCAATTTGAATTAAATAAATCAACCATTGAAATAAAAGCACTGGATAATAAACTGAAATTAAAGTCTGATGATTTTAGAAAAATTTATCTTTTTAATGTAAATTCTAAAAGACCTCAAAATATTGAAAGTTATTTCAATTCAAAAGGAGATTTTTCAATAATCTTTCAAGACCCTAAATATATTTATAATAAACATCAACTATATTTTGATAAGGGAATATTAAATAATATTGAATCTTTATTACAAATAGTTGAACCAAAAGATTACCTTGAGGATGTTATTAACGAAAAGTTATACTCAGATAATGAAAAGAAGAAAATTGATAAAACAATAACGTGTTTTGATGAAAAAACATTGTTTAATATGGTAGAGAAAAAAGTCTATGATGAAGGACATCTTATCTGTGATGATTTGGGAGATGAATGGGCTGACCATATACACTGTAAAATACATGATACATCACCAGAAATTTTATTTTATATTTCAAAACATGGTGAAACATCTACTAAGGCATCAAGTTTACATGATGTATTAGGTCAGGTTAGTAAGAATATAGGTAATATAAAATTTGATAAAGAAAAATTTGAAGATAAAATTAAAACTTGGAATAATAATTGGTCTGGAACTAAGATAAATAGATTACGTTCGGATGAAAAAGATTGGAATAAAGTGCTAGATGATGTAGAAAAATTAATAGTTAATCCTAAAACTGTTAGAACACTATGTGTTGTGACTACATTATTGTCATATAAACAATTGAAACAAGAATTAATTGATTTTAGAGATGGAAAAAATAAACAGAAACATTTATCGCAGTTGATATGGTTCCTCGCATCTTATGTGAATGCTTGTAAGATTAATGAAATAAAGCCTAGAATATTGTGTAAACCATGATTTTATGATAATAAAGATTTATAATTATATAAAAAGGTATGTATAATAATAAGTTGTATTTAAGTTTAAACTAAGTATAATCACGAACTTTTTTAGAAAACACTCAACGTTTCTCTAGAATGGTAGTATCGTTTTGATTATGCAACTTTGCATATGTCATGGCGTCATTGGGACGTAACGAGAAGCCTGAGCCGCTTTAAAGCTCAAACCACGTATTAGAGAATCTATATGATTCATTTATTATAACAAATAGACTCTCTATAAAAAAAATAAAGGGAAAGAATGCCTACAATCAATCAGCTTGTTAGAAAAGAGCGAAAAAAGGTGATTAAAAAATCTAAATCACCAGCATTAAAAGAATGTCCACAAAGAAGAGGTGTATGTACAAGAGTATATACAACAACTCCAAAAAAACCTAACTCGGCTTTAAGAAAAGTTGCTAAAGTTAGATTAACTACAGGATTTGAGGTTATCTCATATATCGGTGGTGAGGGTCACAACTTACAAGAACACTCTATTGTATTAGTTAGAGGGGGAAGAGTTAAGGATTTACCTGGGGTTAAGTATCACATCGTTAGAGGTGCTTTAGATACTGCTGGTGTTGCAAACAGAACTGTTGCAAGATCTAAATATGGTACTAAAAGACCTAAGAAATAAGTAGAAGGATAAGACAATGAGAAGAAGAAAAGCTCCTGTTAGAGAGATTATGGCTGATCCTATCTACAATAGTAAAGTGATCACAAAATTTATTAATACTGTTATGTTAGATGGTAAAAAATCTACAGCACAAAAAATTATGTACGGTGCAATTGCTAACCTTGATTCAAGAGGTGAAGATAAAGGAATTGATCTTTTTGAAAAAGCAATTGAAAATGTAAAACCGCTTTTAGAAGTAAAATCTAGAAGAGTTGGAGGGGCAACTTACCAAGTTCCTGTTGAAGTAAGAGCTGTTAGAAGACAAACTTTGGCTTTAAGATGGATTGTAGATGCTGCTAGAAAAAGAAACGAAAGAACTATGGTAGAGAGATTAGCTAACGAATTATTCGAAGCTGCTAATGACAGAGGTGCTGCATTCAAGAAAAAAGAAGACATGCACAGAATGGCTGAAGCAAATAAAGCATTTGCTCACTACAGATGGTAATAGGAAACTAATAATATGGCAAGAAAAACACCACTTAACAGAGTTAGAAACATTGGTATTGCTGCACACATTGACGCCGGTAAAACAACAACTACAGAAAGAATTTTGTTTTATACAGGTGTATCTCACAAAATCGGTGAGGTTCATGACGGTGCTGCAACAATGGACTGGATGGAGCAAGAGCAAGAAAGAGGTATTACAATTACTTCTGCTGCTACAACTTGCCACTGGCCTCACCCAAAAACAAATGAAGATCTACAAATAAATATAATTGACACTCCGGGACACGTTGACTTCACTATTGAAGTTGAAAGATCAATGAGAGTTCTTGACGGTGCAGTAGCTGTATTTTGTTCAGTAGGTGGAGTTCAACCTCAATCTGAAACTGTTTGGAGACAAGCAAATAAATATAGAGTACCAAGAATGATATTCGTTAATAAAATGGATAGAACAGGTGCAGATTTTTATATGGTTGAAAAACAAGTTACTGAAAGATTAAAAGCTAATCCTGTTCCAATTCAATTACCAATCGGTGCAGAAGAAGATTTCCAAGGTGTAGTTGATTTAGTAAAAATGAAAGCTATCGTTTGGGATGAAGATGCTGCAATGGGTTCTCACTATCACGTAGAAGAGATTCCTGCTGATATGTTGGAAAAAGCTGAAGAGTATAGAGAAAAAATGATTGAAGCTGCTGCTGAATCTTCTGAAGAGTTAATGGAAAAATACTTTGAAGAGGGTGACTTAAGTGAAGATGAAATCGTTGCTGGATTAAAAGCAGGATGTTTATCTATGACAATCACTCCTATGACTTGCGGTACTGCATTTAAAAACAAAGGTGTTCAAACATTACTTGACGCTGTTGCTATGTATTTACCTGCTCCAACAGAAGTTGCTGATATTAAAGGTGAAACTCAAGACGGTGAAGCTGTAATTGTTCCTTCAAGTGATGAGGGTGA
The DNA here is from genome assembly GCF_006459125.1 of Halarcobacter anaerophilus. Lineage (NCBI taxonomy): Bacteria > Pseudomonadati > Campylobacterota > Epsilonproteobacteria > Campylobacterales > Arcobacteraceae > Halarcobacter > Halarcobacter anaerophilus. The sequence continues at coordinate 2,429,939 of NZ_CP041070.1, read as the reverse complement.
AGTTGCTGCACTAGCGTTTAAAATTATGACTGACCCTTTTGTTGGACAGTTAACATTCGTAAGAGTATATAGAGGACAATTAGAGTCTGGAACTTACGTGATGAACTCTACAAAAATGAAAAAAGAGAGAATCGGTAGACTTCTTAGAATGCACTCAAATAACAGAGAAGAAGTAAAAGCACTTTATGCTGGTGAAATCGGTGCAGTTGTTGGTCTTAAATCAACAATCACAGGGGATACATTAGCATCTGAAAAAGATCCTGTAATTCTAGAAAGAATGGACTTCCCGGATCCTGTTATCTCTGTTGCAGTTGAACCAAAAACTAAAGCTGACCAAGAAAAAATGGGTATTGCTTTAGGAAAACTAGCAGAAGAAGATCCATCATTTAGAGTTGCAACTGATGAAGAGTCTGGACAAACTATTATTTCAGGAATGGGTGAGTTACACCTTGAAATTCTTGTTGATAGAATGAAAAGAGAATTTAAAGTTGAAGCAGAAGTTGGTGCTCCTCAAGTTGCATATAGAGAAACTATTAAAAACGAGATTAAAAACGAGTACAAATATGCTAAACAATCAGGTGGTAAAGGTCAATACGGTCACGTATTCTTAGATATTAAACCATTACCTGCAGGATCTGAAGATAACTTTAAATTCAACAACGAAATTAAAGGTGGGGTTGTACCAAAAGAGTATATTCCTGCTGTTCAAAAAGGTTGTGAAGAAGCAATGGCTGGAGGTATCTTAGCCGGATATCCAATGGTTGATATTGAAGTTACGCTTTTTGATGGTTCTTACCACGACGTTGACTCATCTGAAATGGCGTTTAAACTTGCAGCTTCAATGGGTTTCAAAGAGGCTTGTAGAAAAGCTGAAGCACAAGCAGTTATCTTAGAACCTATTATGAAAGTTGAAATTGAAACTCCTGAAGAATATATGGGAGATGTTATCGGTGACGTTAACAAAAGAAGAGGACAAGTTCAATCTATGGATGACAGAGCAGGTGTTAAACTAGTTACTGCAATGATTCCATTATCTGAAATGTTCGGATACTCTACAGACTTAAGATCTATGTCTCAAGGTAGAGCAACTTATTCTATGCTTTTTGATTCATATCAAGAAGTACCAAAAAATGTTTCTGATGAAATTATCAAAAAAAGAAACGGTTAATTAAATAAAATTAACTAACTCAAAAGAGATATACTTTGAAGTATATCTCTTTTTATTATATTTAGATAAATTTTTAAATCCTTTTTTAAATTACTATTTGATAAAATCTTGCTTATATCAATTTAAGAGAAATTAATGCAAATAATTAAAACTCTATCTATTTTAATTCTTACTGCAACTGTACTATTGGCATCTGCAAAAGATGATATATTTTTTGTAGAGGGTGCAAATAATATTCAAAAGCAGACCTTGGAAGATGAATTTTTGAATCCAAAGAGCAAAGCATATACTCTTTCAATTGCTACTTTAAATCTTGATTCTACAAATCCATATGAATATTTCAAAAAAAATAATCTTAAAAACGTATTGGCATATAAATACGGGAAAAACAGAAAATATGCAAAAGTTCTTTTTGGAGTATTTAAAAGTCAAGAAGAGGCAAAAGCTTCAATCAACAAATTGCCTTCAAATATAAAGAGGAATTCCCCTTATGTTTCAAAAATATCAAGACAGCAGAATTTTTTTAATAAAAGTTTGAAAGATGCCCAAACAAAGAGTGAAAATAGTAATTTAAAAAAGCTTGACGAGTTAATTTATATCTCAAACACAAAAGATGCCAAAGATTTAAAATCCGAGTTTTTTAATGAAAATTCAAAATATTTCTCTTTATCAATCGCAACAGTAAATTTAAAAAGCAACACCATAAAAAACTTTTTTAAAAAAAATGGAATAGAAGATAAAGGTCTTGCACATATTTATGGGAAGAACAGAGACAAAGCAAGAATTATTTACGGTCTTTACAAAACAAGAAAAGAGGCAACGGAAGCAATAAAAAGTTTAAACAAAGCATTAAGGGCAAATAAACCTTTTGCTATGAAAATGGCAAAATTCCAAAGCTTTTATAAAAAGAGTCTTCCTAAAGATTTAGAGAAAGAGAAAGAAAAAAAAGTTATACAAAAAAAAGAGTCTAAGAAGCCTATAGAGATTAAACATCAAATAGGTATGCAAATGCTTATAGAAGATAAAAACGAAGAAGAACAACCGGAAAAAGAAGATAAAAATCTTCAAGCAAAATCTTCTATATACAAAGACTTGTATTTTTTTGAAACTAAAAAAAACAAACACAGCATTAAAAAAGAGTTTTTAAACGATAAAACAACTTTTTATACGATAGATTTCGGAGAATTGGATTTATCAGAAGTCTCAATAAAAGATTTTTTAAATAAAAACGGTTTGAAAAACAATGTTTTAGCCTATAAATACGGAAACAAAAATGAGTATGCCAGAGTACTCTACGGAGCTTACGAAACAAGAGAAGCTTCAAATGATGCAATAGAAAAATTAAATTTTCCCGATAGAGGTTTAAGAGTAATTAGCATAAAAAATCATCAGATTCTTTATAAAATACAACATAATCAGCCAATAGGAGATAAAGTTGAGATGAAAAAGAGTGCTAAAGATTTAGAAGAACAAATTTTTTATACTCAAAACGGAAAAAAGAATATACTGAAAAAAGAGTTTTTTGATAAAAAAACCGATAAATATACGATTACTTTAGTAACACTGCCTAAAAAAGATATTGAATTAGATCAATTTCTTGCAACTAACGGTTTAGATAATAATACACTTGTTTATGCAATAGGAAGCGATAACGGATTTTATAGATTTCTTTACGGAGTTTATGATAATTTTACAAAAGCAAAAGATAATTTAAAAACATTAAATACAAACTTAAAAAAGAATAGACCTTATGTCTCAAAAATCAAGACAAATCAAGAGAAGTTTGAAAGTTATAATGATAGAAAAATAGAAGATTATATTAACAATGCTTCTGAAATAAAGTTTAAGTAGGAGAAGAATTGAAGCTTACAAAAAGTGCTGAAAAACTAAAAACAATAAAAAAAGCCGGAATAATATTAAAACCTGATTCTCCTGAACTAAAAGAGGAGTTTCTAAAAATAAGAGACTCTTTTTCTTCTCACAAAATCGATTTTATTTTAGAAAAAAACAGTGCTTTAATGATTGGTTCAAAAAAAGGAGTAGAACTAAAAGAGTTGTGCAAAAAAGTAGATTTTTTAGTATCTATAGGAGGAGATGGAACTTTACTCTCCGTTGTAAGAAACTCTTTTGAATTTTCATTGCCTATTCTTGGTATTCATATGGGAACTTTGGGATTCCTGACTGATGTTTTAGTCGAAGAAGTGGATAATTTTCTAAACGATTTTATAAAAGGCAATTATAAAATGGACAGCAGAATGCTGGTTGAATGCCATGTAAACGACAAATGTTTTGTAGCTTTCAATGATATAGTAATATCAAGAAAAACCGTCTCTTCAATGATAAAAATCAGAGCCAAAATTGATGATATCTCTTTTAATACCTATTACGGAGACGGAGTTATTATTTCAACTCCTACAGGTTCAACGGCTTATAATCTTTCAGTTGGAGGACCTATTGTTTATCCTCTAACCGAAGCTTTTATTATAACTCCCGTAGCTTCTCACTCTTTGACTCAAAGACCTCTTGTTATGCCTGCTGATATAGAAATAGAGTTTAAGATAAAAGATTCTCAAGGAGCAGTTTTATTAATAGACGGACAAGATACTTATGAAGTTGACAATGAAACTATAGTAAAATTTAAAATAGCAAATAAAAAAGCTAAATTAATACATCAAACAAAAAGAGATTTTTTTAGAGTATTAAACGATAAATTAGGTTGGGGAAATTAGTTGATAAACAGAATATATTTAAAAGAGTTCTTATCCTTTAAAGAGGTAGATTTAGAGTTAGATAAAGGTCTAATCGTTTTTACAGGACCTTCTGGTGCCGGTAAATCAGTTTTGATGCAATCGATTTTATCTCTTTTTGCAATTACCGAATGTAAAGCAAGTTTAGGTGAAGTAACGCTTAGCAATCTAGATATTCAAGAAGATAGTTACGGAATTGATAAAGGTGATGAAATAACCATAAAAGAGATAAAAAAAGATAAAGTAAGATATTTTTTGAACTCTCAAACTATTTCTAAAAAGAATTTAAATGCTTTTTCAAAAAGCTTGATAAAACATCTGCATCTAAAAGATACAAGTGATTTTGAATCTTCAAAACTAATAGGCTTTTTAGATTCTCTTTGCTCTAAAGAGAAAAAAGAGTTTAATGAAATTAAAACTTCATTTGATGAAAATATCCAAAAACTTTTTAATATGGAAAAAGAGCTACAAAAAATAAAAGAGGATGAAACAAAATTAGAAGATTTAAAAGAGTTTGCCAAATTTGAGATTGAAAAGATTGCTTCTGTGAATCCTCAAGTAGGTGAATATGAAGAGCTAAGCGAGATAAAAAAAAGATTGTCGAAAAAAGAGAAAATCCAAGAAGTAATAGAAAATGCAAGTGAAATCTTCAATTACACCTCTTCTGTAAACACAGCTTTAGAACTTTTAAATGAAGAAAGTACCTTTTTTGATGAAACGGTAAATGAACTAAATAATATCTTTGAAAAGTTTAACGACTCTTTATTAGAACTTGAAGAGTTAGATATAGAAAATGTACTTGACAGAATAGAAAAACTTTCCTCTTTACAAAAAAGATTCGGCTCTATACAAGAAGCTTTGGACTATAAGGAAGAGAAACAAAAAGAACTGGACTCTTATGAAAATATCTCTTTTGAAAAAGCTGCATTGGAAAAAAATATAGAAAAACTTTCACAAAGCGTAAAAGAAGAAGCTTTAAAAATAAGCTCTTATAGAAAAGAGTACAGTCAAATTTTAGAAGGAAGAATCAACCACTATCTAACATATCTTTATTTATCAAATGCAAAAATCAAATTAAAAGAGAAAAAACTTGATAAATCAGGAATAGATGAAGTGGTATTTGAATTAAACGGCGTAAATCTGGAAACTATAAGTTCAGGAGAGTTCAACAGATTAAGACTTGCTCTTTTAACTTCAATTAGCGAATTTGATATTATAGGAAACGGTATTTTGTTTTTAGATGAGATTGATGCAAACCTAAGCGGTAAAGAGAGTTCGGCTATTGCAAAAGTATTAAGCAAACTCTCTGAAAATTATCAGATTTTTGCAATCTCTCACCAACCCCAATTAACTTCTACGGCAGATTTACACTTTTTAGTTGATAAAAAGAACGGTTTATCAACAGTAAAAAAACTTGATGAAAAATCAAGAGTAGATGAAATAGCAAGAATGATAAGCGGTGAAAATATTACGGAGGATGCTTACACTTTTGCAAAAAATCTTCTAAATGAAAAAAAGGTTTAACTCTTTTTTTTCATTTAATTTCCCTTTTTACACAAAATTAAGAAAGAAAAAATAATAGTTGCATTTCTTTAAAGAATCTTGACTTTGGCATATATACAGTATATAATATATACAAAATAATAAAGCGGGGTTGGTTTATGTTTAAGAATATGTCTATAAAAGCTAAGATACTGCTAATTTCTCTTATGGCAATTTTAGTAGTCTCAATTTTGATTTCAGTGGAATCAATTTACTCTATTAAGAAACTATCAAAAGAGAAAATAGAGAACTTTAAAGAAGAAGCATATGCTAATAAAGAAAAAGAGTTACAAAATTACGTCTCTTTAGCTCTAAAAACTGTTGAATCATATTATGCAAGAACTGCTATTGATAAAATAAAGCTTGAAGTTCAAGAAGATTTAAAATCTCAGTCAAAATTTTTATTTTCTATTTTAACTTATGAATATAATAAAAATAAAGATATTTTGAGTACAAATGAATTAAAAGCAAAACTTATTGATATTATTAACGGTACAAGATACGGTAACCACGGTTATTTTTGGGTTAATGATATAAATGCGGTTATTGTTATTCATCCTATAAAACCCCAATTAAACGGGAAAGATTTATCTGAATATAAAGATAAAGGCGGCAAAAAAATATTTACGGAATTTGCAAATGTAGCAAAAAGCAGCGGTGAAGGTTTTGTTGATTATGTTTGGCCTAAACCCGGTTTTGAAAAACCGCAGCCTAAAGTCTCTTTCGTAAAATTGTTTGAACCTTTTGGCTGGGTAATCGGAACAGGAGAATATGTATCTGATGTTTCGGCAAGTTTGAAAAAAGAGGCATTAAGATCAATTTCAAATATGAGATACGGGAAAAACGGATATTTCTGGATAAATGATTCTCATCCGAATATGATTATGCATCCTTTTAAACCGCAACTTGACGGAAAAGATATCTCAGGTGTAGCAGACCCTGAAGGCAAACATCTTTTCGTAGAGATGGCAAAAATTAGCAACACCGACAAAAAAGGCGGATTAGTAGAATATATGTGGGAAAAACCGGGCAAAGATAAACCTCAAAAAAAGTTTTCATATGTACATAGATTCGCTCCGTGGGATTGGATTATAGGAACAGGTGCATACGTAGATGATATTGAAGATAATATTTTAAAAATGCAAGAACAAACAAATGAAGAGATAAACGATATTATAGTTTTTATTTCTGTTTATACACTTATTTCGATTTTAATCATATATTTGATTTATTCATTCTTAGTAAAAAGAGCTATTATTGCTCCTTTAGATGACCTAAACAGTGCTATTAAAGCGGTATCTTCGGATTCTTCAAGCAATAAACAAATAGAGAAAAAATCTGATGATGAGATAGGTAAAGTAGTTGACAGCTTCAACGGATATATTAAAAAACTTCAAGACGGCTTTGAAGAGGATGCCAAAGTTATAGAAGAGGTTGAAGATGTTATTCAAAAAGTAAATAATGGATTCTATGTATATAAAGTACAAAAAAACTCTTCTAATCCTTTAGTTCAACAGTTAAAAACTTCAATAAATACAATGATTGAAGGAACAAACCAAAAACTAGAAGAGATAAACAAAATATTAATCGAGTACGGAAACAGCAATTTTGACTATAAACCTGCAAATGTGGATCACTCAAATTCAAACGGAATAATAGGATCAATTTATACAAGCAGCAGACTTTTAGGAGGTACTGTATCTGAATTCTTGGCAATGATTACTAATACGGGAGAAAAATTAGATAGCGATACGGGAGTATTATCTTCTTCTTCATCTAAATTATCAACTTCGGCAAATGAACAGGCAGCTTCATTAGAAGAGACGGCAGCCGCTGTTGAAGAGATTACTTCTATTATCAAATCAAGTAATGAAAAAGTAAATAGAATGTCAATTTTGGCAAATGATTTAAGTAATTCTGCAAAAGAGGGTGAGAACTTAGCTTCTAAAACTACAAAAGCTATGGAAGATATTGATGAGCAGGTAAACTCAATCAATGAAGCAATAACGGTAATTGACCAAATAGCCTTCCAAACAAATATTCTTTCACTAAATGCAGCAGTGGAAGCGGCAACGGCGGGTGAAGCAGGAAAAGGCTTCGCTGTAGTTGCACAAGAAGTAAGAAATCTTGCAAGCAGAAGTGCTGAAGCTGCAAAAGAGATTAAAGATTTAGTTGAAAATGCAACAAGTAAGGCAAATGAAGGTAAAGCAATTGCCGATAATATGATTAGCGGTTATTCAGACTTAAACAGTAAAGTAAATGAAACAATAGGGCTTATATCAGATGTAACAAGTGCAAGTAAAGAGCAAGAAACAGGAATCGTGCAAATTAACGATGCGGTGAACTCTTTAGATCAGGCAACTCAAGTAAATGCGTCATCTTCAACACAAATAAGTACTTTGGCAAATGAGGTTTCTAGTCTTTCAACAAATCTTTTAAATATTGCAGACAGAGCAAAATTTAATTTGGATAAAAGAAAAGAGATTTGCGATATTGATTTGGTTTTTAAAATAACAGAGCTAAAAAATGATCATATAAGATTTAAAAATGAGAACTTTGCAAAAGTAGGAACTTTTGAGAAATGGGAAATATCTAGTTCAAAAGATTGTAATTTCGGAAAATGGATTGCTGCACAAGAGAGAGAAGAAAAAGATTTTACTAAAGCTTCAATTTGGCAAAATATGAAAGAGTTACATGCAAAAGTTCATAATACAGTTGGAGTTTATGTTAACTTAAATGCACAAAAAGCATCAAATAGCGAACTTGAAAGAGTATCAAGAGAGATAGAAGATTCAACGAAAAAACTTTTTGAAGTAATGGATAAAGTAAAAGTAGAAAGATGCAAAAATTTAAAACAAGAACAAGAAGAGAATAAAAAAAGCAGCTCAAATAAAGAAAAACAAAACGTTGTTAAAGTAAAAAAAGATAATACCTCAAAACAGGAGATAAAAAATAAAGAAGAGATATCTTCAAATCAAGAGGGAGATGATGAATGGGAGAGCTTTTAAAAGCTCTTCTTTTTAAGCTAAACTTTTCTTAATAAAAATTAACTAACTTTTATGAAAAACTCTTTTATAAAAAAATTTGATATAATTGCGATTTTAAAGGAAAATAATGGGTAATAAAAAAATCGAATTACTGTCACCTGCCGGAAATTTAGAAAAATTAAAAATTGCTTTTAAGTATGGTGCAGATGCAGTCTACGGCGGAGTCAGTCACTTTAGCCTTAGAATTAGAAGCGGTAAAGAGTTTAGCTATGAATCTTTTAAAGAGGGAATAGACTATGCGCACTCTTTGGGTAAAAAAGTTTATGCAACAATAAACGGTTTCCCTTTTAACTCGCAAATAGAATTATTAAAAAAACATATTATCAAAATGGCTGAATTAAAACCTGATGCTTTAATTGTAGCAGCCCCCGGTGTTGTAAGACTTTGTAGAGAATTGGCTCCTAATATTCCGATTCATCTATCAACACAAGCAAACGTAATGAACTATTTAGATGCACAAGTATATTATGATATGGGTGTTAGAAGAATAATTGCAGCAAGAGAAATCAGTTTAAAAGATGTAAAAGAGATAAAAAAACATTTGCCTGATATGGAAATAGAGATATTTGTACACGGTTCAATGTGTTTTGCATATTCGGGAAGATGTTTGGTCAGTGCAGTTCAAATGGGAAGAGTTCCAAACAGAGGAAGTTGTGCAAACGATTGCCGATTCCAATACACTTTATATGCGGCAAACGAAGATCACAGTACACTGTTTAGACTTGAAGAAGAGCCTGGAGTCGGAACATATATTTTTAATGCAAAAGATATGAATTTAGCCTCTCATGTGGATGAAATTTTAAGTTCAGGTGCAGTTGATTCTATAAAAATTGAAGGAAGAACAAAATCTCCATATTATGCAGCTGTCACGGCTTATGCTTACAGAGAAGCGATTGATGATTTTTATGCAGGCAAATTTGATGCAGAAAAATATCAAGAAGAACTTGCAACTACCAAAAACAGAGGTTTTACCGATGCTTATTTAATTCACAGACCTTTTGAAAAAAATGATACTCAAAACCATGAATATGCTTTAAGTAAAGGAAGTTTTGAAGTAAGCGGTTTAGTAACCGAAGATGAAGAACATTTTTATTGTAAATACAAAACCTATCCAAATGATGAGATAGAAATTTTTGCTCCTTTAAACTCTGAAATAAAAGAAGTAGACAATGAAATAGGAAAAATTTACAAAAAAGATGATGGAAAATATTATGTAAGTTTTAAAAAGATTCTAACTGAAACAAACAAAGAGTTAGAGTCTGTTCACAGCGGAAATACAAATAAAATAAAACTTCCGGGAAAATTACCTTATTTAACTATGTTAAGAGTGGAAAATATGGAATTTGAGCAAAAAGAAAGCTGTATGTCAGGCGGTTGTAGCGATTAAATGGTTATTTTTAGAGCAGCAGAAAATATAAATATTAAAACAACTGACGGAACTTTAATAAAATATAGCAAATTAAAAAATCCATCAAACCTGTTTAATGAAAATATTTATATAACTACTCTTGAAGATTTTCAGGACTTAAAAAATGTATTTTCTAGCGTCGGTAAAAAATACAAAGCAAAAGTTATTGACGAAGCAAGAGTTAGATACTTAAGTCAATTTCCCAAAGAGTTAGGAATATCAAACTTAAATGAGTATTCCATAACTCATAATTTAGATTTTAAATATAAACAATTCTCTTTTGCAGGTATTAAAGAAGAGATTAAATCTTTGTATCTAAATGAGAAAAAAACAGATATAAATAAACAGTTAGAAGGTTTCTTTAAACAAGACATCACTCTTGCAATCTTAGGTAATTTAGGACTTACGATATCTGAAATGATTTGTGCTTGTACGGCTTTAAGAATTTTACATAAAAAATTGAAAGCAAAATTTAAAAATGTAAAAATTGATATCTACTTAAATGCCTCTGAAAACAAATATTTTTCAAGAGATAAATTAATTTTTGCAAATCAAACTTTTATAAACAAAGTAGGGGCTTTAAGTATTGACGTAAAAAAAATTTGTGAATATGATTTTTTTATTGATGCTAGTTCTGTTACAAAAAGAAGTTATTATGAACAGCTCCCTCATATAGATGCCTGGCTATATAAATTTGGAATTGATTATAAAAGTATTCCTAAAACAGAAAAATATAATATTATCAATCTTCAAATGTATAGACCAAAAGATGAATTAAAAAAGAGACTGGACTCTTTAAAAACAAAAGGGAAAACAATTCTTTTTCATCCTTTTTCGGCAAATATAACAAAATCTATTCCAAAAGAGATTGCAATTTCACTATTAAAAGAGTTAATTTTAAAACTTCCTGATTATACAATCGTCTCAACATTAAAAATTGATTCAAAAATTGATGAAGACCGATATATCGATTTATCAAACTTTTCAAAATCATTTTTAGATTTTGCGTATATTGTTTCAAATATGACGAAAATTATTACGGTAAATACTGCTACATACCATATTGCCGAAGCTTTTTTTATACCCACAGTTGTTATTTTTACAAACAGCAATAAAAAAGAGTCTCCTCATAACTATGAAACTTCAAAAGCAATATATGTAGAAGATAAATCAAAAAATTACAGCCAGTTTATATTTGAAAATGATGCTTTGATTTTCCATAAATTTGACGGCTGGAATAATCTTAAAGCTTCAAAGATTATAAAACTGTTAGAAACTTTTTGATATAATCACCCATTTTAAAAAAATAGAATAAGGGATAAAAATGAATTTTGTATCTATTATCATGGGAAGTAAATCTGACTATGAAGTTATGAAAAATTGTGCAAATACTTTTGAAAAATTTGATGTAAAATATGAAATGATTGTCTCTTCTGCTCATAGAAGTCCTGAAAGAACAAAAAACTATGTAAAAGACGCTGAAGAGAGAGGTGCTGTTGCATTTATTGCAGCTGCAGGTATGGCTGCACACTTGGCAGGTGCCTTGGCTGCGACAACAACTAAACCCGTAATAGGAGTTCCTATGAAAGGTGGAGCAATGGATGGTATGGATGCTATGCTTTCAACTGTTCAAATGCCTTCAGGTATGCCTGTTGCAACAGTTGCATTAGGTAAAGCAGGGGCAGTTAACTCAGCTTATTTAGCAATGCAAATTTTGGCAATCACAGATAAAGAGTTGGCTGTAAAATTAAGAGAAGACAGATTAGTTAAAGCTAAAGCTGTAGAGTCTGATTCAGCTAGTATAGAAGTAAGACTATAATGAAACAAGTTGCACTATTTACACTACCAAAATGTAAGTGGTGCAATGAAGCAAAAGCTTATTTAAAAGCAAAAAAGATTAAATTCAATTTAATTGATCTTTCCACAAACAAAAAAGCTTTAAATGATTGTAAAAAGCATGGCTGCAGCGGTGCGCCTGTAGTTTTAATAGAGAATCAGTGGATTTGTGGTTTTGACAAAAATAAAATAAATAAAGCATTAGGAATAAAATAAGATGGTAACATTTTCGGAAATTCTATTAAAATTACAACAATTTTGGGCTGAACAAGGGTGTAATATTGTTCAACCTTACGATATGCCGGCAGGTGCGGGAACTTTTCATCCGGCTACGCTTTTAAGAAGTTTGGATTCGACTCCTTGGTCAACGGCTTATGTAGCACCGAGTAGAAGACCTACAGACGGACGATACGGAGAGAACCCAAATAGACTAGGGGCATATTATCAGTTTCAAGTTTTAATCAAACCAAGTCCTGATAATATTCAAGATTTATATTTGAAATCTTTGGAATTTTTAGGTCTTGATTTAAGCAAACACGATGTTAGATTCGTAGAAGATAACTGGGAATCTCCAACCTTGGGTGCTTGGGGTCTTGGTTGGGAAGTTTGGCTTGATGGTATGGAAGTTACCCAGTTTACTTATTTTCAACAAGTAGGCGGTATTGCTTGTGATCCTGTTGCAGTTGAAATAACTTACGGAACAGAAAGACTTGCTATGTATCTTCAAGGAGTAGATTCTGTTTATGATATTGTTTGGAATGAAAATAAATTAGGAAAAACAACATATGCAGATGTTCACAAAGAGGGGGAATTTGAGTTCTCTACTTATAACTTTGAAGTAGCAAATACAGATATGCTTTTTAGACATTTTGATGATGCTTTTAACGAGTGTAAAGTTTGTCTTGAAAAAGCTTTGCCTCTTCCTGCTTATGATCAATGTATGTTAGCTTCACATGCTTTTAATACACTTGATGCAAGAAAAGCAATCTCTGTTACGGAAAGACAGAATTATATTTTAAAGGTGCGAGAATTAGCTCAAGGGTGCGCAGTACTGTATAAAGAGCAAGAAGAACAAAGATTAAAAAGAGTTGGGAGAGTATAATTTATGAAATTAAAAGAGATTTATCAATACTTAGATAAGCTTTCACCTTTTGAACTGCAAGAAAAATGGGATAACTCGGGACTTCTTGTAGGTAATTTGGAAGATCAAATCAAAAAAGTATATATCTCTATTGATTTAGATGAAGAGATTTTAAAAGATATTGAAGAAAACTCTTTAATTATAACTCATCATCCTCTTATTTTTTCTGCTTTAAAAAGAGTTAATTTTGATACCTACAGTACAAAATTACTGAAAATTTTAATTCAAAAAAATATTGCATTGATTTCTATGCACACAAATATAGATAAAACACATTTAAACAGTTATGTGGCTAAAGATATTTTAGGTTTGGATGTAATACATAGTGAAGAGTTTATATGTTATGCCGAGGTAAACGATAGTTTTTCAAACTTTGCAAATAATATAGCCGAGAAACTAGGATTAAAATATCTAAAATATGTAAAATGCAGTGAAAAGGTAAAAAAAGTTGCATTAGTAACAGGAGCAGGAATGTCTTTAATAGATGAAGTTAAAGCCGACTGCTTTATAACAGGAGATATAAAATATCATGATGCAATGGAAGCAAAAGCTAGAGGTATATCTTTAATAGATATAAGACACTATGAAAGTGAAAAACACTTTAGTGTCCTATTATCGGCACTTATAGAAGAATATTTGAAAAAAAATGAATTAAAAGCTATAATAACAGCTTCAAAAAATCCATTTAAGTTTTGTATACAAGGAGAAACGGTTGAATAAATATTTACAAGATTTAATAAAGCTATCTAAGTACGATAGTATTATTAGTATGTTTGAACCAAAAATTGAGAATGAAAAATCAAAATTGTCAACTTTTGTTGAAGTTGCGGAGTCAATCAAGTCACAAATTAATGATACTTATGCACAAATTGATGATGTTAAATCTAAAAGAACAAAAAACAATATTCATCTAGCTGAATTAAAAACAAAGTTAGAAGATATTGCTAGAAAAAACAGTGAAATAACAAATGAAAAAGAGTTAAAAGCTCTACAATTAGAAGAAGAAATTGCAAAAGAACAAATCTCTTTTGCCAATGAAGAGATTATCAGACTTGATGAAATAGCTGCAGCAAAAGAAGAAGAGTTAAAAGAACTACAAGCAAAACTTGCAGAAGAAGAGGACTCTATTAAAGAAATTAAAGTATCAGTTGATGAAGCAATAGAAAAAATCAATGAAGAGAGAAATAAAGTATCTCAAGAAAGAGCTGAACTGTTAGAGACTTTTGATAAAAAAATCTTAACTTTCTATCAAAAAATCAGAAGATGGGCAAAAGACACAGCTGTTGTTCCTGTAAGAGACCAAGCATGTTATGGATGCTATATGAAAATTAACGACAAAACTTATTCGGAAGTTATAAAATCTGAGGAAATTATTAATTGTCCTCATTGTGGAAGAATTTTATATAAAGAAGAAGAAACTGCTGAAGAGGCTTAATATTGAGCCTTTTTAGTATAGTTTACTATTTATTAGCCTTAATAGTATATATTTTGGCTCTCCCTTTTTTATTTTTAAAGTTAAGAAATCCAAAATACAAAGTAGCAATCCCATCTAAATTCTTTTTTAAAGATAACCCCCCTTTTGAAAATTCAGGGTTGTGGTTTCATACTTGCTCTATGGGTGAAACAAAAGCTATAAAACCTATTGTAGATAGTTTTAAAAATGAACAGATTAATATTTCAGTAATTACAAATACAGGTTTTGATGAAGCAAAAAATCTTACAAAAAACAGAAGATATCTGCCTTATGAAATATTTCTGCCTTTTTGGATAAACAGACAAAAAGCTTTAGTCGTGATGGAAGCTGAACTTTGGTATATGCTCTTTTTATTTGCAAAAAAAAGAGGAGCAAAAACTATATTAATAAATGCAAGAATATCTGATAAATCTTATAAATCATATAAGAAATTCGCTTTTTTTTATAAAAGAGTATTTAAAAATATAGATAAAGTTTTTGCACAAACACAAATTGATAAACAAAGATTGCAAGAGCTTGGAGCAAAAGAGGTAGAAGTAATCGGAAATATTAAATTAGCTCAGCTTCCGCAAGTTACAAAAGAGTTAAAAAAAGCCGATGATATTTTAATAACGGCAGGAAGCACTCATGAAAATGAGGAAAAACTGATTTTAGATGCCTATTCAAGAAAATTTGGAAAACTTGTAATTGTGCCAAGACATCCCGAAAGATTTGAAAAAGTTGATAAACTGATAAAAGAGTATGCAAAAAAAATGAATTTAACATATCATAGATTTTCTCAAAAAGAGGATTTTGATTCTGATATAATATTAGTTGATAAATTAGGCGAACTAAATAATATATATGCAGTTTCTGATGTGGTGATATTAGGCGGAGCTTTTGAAAAAATAGGTGGACATAATCCTGTAGAACCTGCATATTTCGGTTGTAAACTAATAAGCGGGGAACATATCTTCAATCAAAAATCACTTTTTGAGTGTGTAAATGATTATGTAATAATAAAAAATGACGAATTAAAGAGTACATTAAATAATATTAATAAAATTAAAAAATCATCTTTAGTTCAAAAAGGCGATGTAAAGCCTATAATAGATGAATTAAAAGGTATATAAATGGCAGCATATGAAAAAGCTTATAAAGTTTTAGCAAAACAAGAGGGAATCTCAAATTCAAAAGCAAAAGAGTTAATAGATAAAGGTCTAGTAAGAGCTCAAGGGAAAAAAGTCGTAATTGCCAGAGGAGAAATCCCCGAAGATACGAAATTTACCGTAAAACAAATGGCAAATGTAAAAGTAATTTTTGAAGATGATGATATCTTGGCTTTAGATAAACCATGTTTTATGACAAGCGATGAAGTTGCACGTAAATATCCAAAATGTATAATGTTAAACAGACTTGACAAAGAGACAAGCGGAGTTATGCTTTTTGCAAAAAATGAAGAGTTTCAAAAAAAAGCCATAAAAGAGTTTAAAGAGAATAGGGTATATAAAGAGTATGTTGCAATTGTTGACGGTAAAGTGATTGAAACAATAGAAATTGACAAACCAATCTTGACAACAAAAGATAGAGGAATGGCAAAATCAAAAGTCGATAAAAAAGGTAAAGCTGCTAAATCGACAATCTACCCTATGTTTGTAGAAGGGAAAAAATCAAAAGTAAAAGTTATTATTGATACGGGAAGAACTCATCAGATAAGAGTTCATTTAAATTATGCGGGATTTCCTATTATAGGAGATGCAATATACGGCAAACCTGTATCAAATATAAATAGAGTTCTTCTTCATTCAAAAAAAACTAAAATCTTTGATTATACTTTTGAAGCACCTGAACCAAAAGAGTTTAGAGTGTTTGACTTTAATTAAAAATTAAGTTTAAAAAAGATTATAAATCCCAATATTTGGGATTTTAGTAAAACTTGAATATTAAATAAAACTTAAAATACACTATATTTAAACTTACTTAAAGGTTATAGTAGATAGAATCCACAAAATTTAATAAAAGTGGAGTTTATTTTGTTTGATTCAATAACCGGTTCAATTACCAATGCAGTAAATAAAATTAGACATAAAGATGATGTTGCTTCTTTAAAAAAAGCAATAACAGAACTGAAAAAATCACTTCTTAAAGCTGATGTTCATCATAAAACAACAAAAGATCTTGTTACTGCAATTGAATTAGAAACAAAAAGATTGGGTATTGGTCATGATTCATTTTTAAAAGCTCTTAAAGATGAATTAACGAAAATATTAACAACAACAGGGAATCAAGGTTTTGTATTCTCAAACACTCCTCCGACAGTAGTGTTAATGACGGGACTTCAAGGTTCGGGTAAAACAACTACAACAGGTAAATTGGCAAATTATTTAAAGCTTAGAAAGAAAAAAGTTTTAGTTGCAGCAGCAGATTTACAAAGATTGGCTGCGGTTGAACAATTAAAACAAATTGCTGCTCAAATTGAAGTAGATATATATTTTGACGATAATGAAAAAGATCCTGTTAAAATCGCTCTTGCAGCAAAAGAAAAAGCAAAAAAAGAGTTTTATGACGTTCTTCTAATAGATACGGCAGGTCGGTTAGCAATTGATGAAGAGCTTATGAAGCAGTTAAAAAAGGTAAAAGATTCAGTAAATCCAAACGAGATTTTTTATGTTGCAGATTCTTTGACCGGTCATGATGCAACTAAAACTGCAACTTCATTTAAAGAACAAATAGGTATTGACGGTGTTATTTTATCTAAATATGACGGGGATACTAAAGGCGGTGTTGCAATTTCAATTGCAAATCAAGTTGGAGTACCTTTAAGATTTATCGGTACGGGTGAAAAAATGCCTGACCTTGAAGTTTTTATTCCCGATAGGATTGTTTCAAGACTTATGGGTGCAGGTGATATTGAAGGGCTTGCAGAAAAAACCGCTGCGGTAATTGATGAGAAAAAAGCTAAAGAAGTAACTAAAAAAATCAAAAAAGGTGAATTTAACTTTAATGACTTTTTAGAGCAATTAGCAATGATGAGTAAATTAGGTTCTATGAAATCTATTATAGGTATGATCCCCGGGCTTTCTCAAATGGCAGGACCTATAAAAGATATGGATTTTGAAAACTCTGATGAGATAAAAAGAATTAAAGCATTAATAGGTTCAATGACTTTAAAAGAGAGAGAAACTCCAAGTCTGATGAATCCGTCAAGAAAAAGAAGAATCGCAAAAGGATCGGGTTTGTCAGAAGCACAAGTAAACAAAATATTAAAACAGTTTAAAAATGCTTCTAAAATGGCAAAAAAACTTTCATCAAAAGGTGGAATGAAAGGGCTTCAAAATATGATGAAGCAAATGCAAGGTGCAGGTGGTCTGGGAGGACTTAACTTACCTAGATAGAGCAAAACTAAATTAGTATTGAGTTGTAAACTTGGATTTTAAGAGTTTAGAATTCAATACTAATAAGATAATAAAAAGGAAAAAAAATGACAGTAATTAGATTGACAAGAATGGGAAGAAACAAAAAACCATTTTACAGAATTGTTGTAACAGATTCAAGAAAAAGAAGAGATTCAGGTTGGATTGAATCAATTGGTTACTTTAACCCTGTATCTGAACCAAAAGTATTAAAACTTGATGAAGAAAGATATAACTATTGGGTAAGTGTTGGTGCAAAACCTTCAGAAAAAGTTAAAAAATTAGCGGCACAAAAGTAATTATATTATAAAATAACAACATGATTACAAATTTTATAGAAAGTTATGCAAAACTAATTGTTAGTAAGCCTGAAGAAGTATCAATATCAACGCATAAAGTAGATGAAACATTTACTGAAATTACAATAAAAGCAAATAGTGCGGATATAGGTAAACTAATAGGCAAAAACGGAAACATGATTAATGCTTTAAAAACTATGGCTAATGGTTGTAAAGCAAAAGATGGTGTGTCTTATAAAATACAAGTTCTTGCAAATTAATTTTCAACAATGAATAAAAAAATTTATGTTGCCAAGCTAGGGAAGGCAGTGGGATTAAAAGGTCATTTAAGACTTTTTATTGACTCAGATTTTCCCGAGCAGTTTAAAAAAGGTGCAACCTTTACTACAAACAGAGATGAAACGCTTATTGTACAAGAGTACAACTTCTCAAAAGAATTAATTAAATTTGAAAACTATGATGATATTGATATAGCAAAAAAACTTACAAATCAAGAACTTTACGTCTCGGAAGATCAAACAAAAGAGAACTGTAAATTAGAAGATAAAGAGTACTTCTGGTTTGATATCATAGGCTGCGAAATTTTTGAAGATGAAAAATGTTTGGGAGTAGTTAAAGATATACATAGATATCCTCTTGATGATTATTTAGAAGTCTCTACAAATAGTGATTTAATAAAAAGTTTAAACCTGCCGAAATCATTTCTAATACCTTACATTCGTGAAGAATTTATATTAGAAGTTGATATAGATAACAAAGTTATCAAAACTCAAAAGTGTTTTGAAATATTAGAAAACTCGTGATTTCCTAATATTTACATCTTTTTTCATACTCTTCTTTTGTTAAATCAACTAAATAAGCCTCTTTAAATCCATTTTCAAGAAGTAGATTATAAACCTTTTGTCTCTCTTTTGTAGAATCATACGGTCCTACATATATCTCTATTCTATTTTTTAAATCTCTGCATAAAGAGATATTTTTATCATATTTTTGTACATCATCCAAAAAAGATTTATAAAGAACACCTTTTATTGTTGCAACATTAATAAATGAAAGAAAAGAGTTATTTGCCATTTGTTTAGTATCAACTTCTTGTATCATTTTATTGATCTCTTCAGGGCTTACGTTTGTTTCCTGTTTTTCTAAAGGAAGATTCGATTCTTCATTTTTCATATTATTTGCTTGAACTTCATTATTATTTATATTGTTTATTTTATTTTCAATCTCTTTTTTTGCTTTTTCTTGAAGTTGCAAAAATTCTTCTTGTTGTTGTTTTATAAGTTTTTGTTGCTCTTGTAACTCTTTTTTCTCTTTTTCAATTTTTGCTAATTGATTTGCTAGTTTTTGTTCTTCCTCTTTTTTCTTTGCTTCAAGAGCTTTTTTTTGTTCTTCTTCTTTTCTTTTTCTTTCTGCTTCTATTTTCTTCTCTTCAGCTTCTAATTCCTCTTTATTCATTATCTCTTTTTTAGTAAGCATAGTAAGTTTTTTATTTAACTCTTTTTTATCTATCTCTTTTTCATTAAAAACAATTTCAGGAACAGGTTTGTTCTCTTTTATCTTTGCAATTTCTTCTTTTTTGGGAGCTTCAGAATCAAAAAAACCTATAAAATAAAGAATTAGACCGATAATCAGAACTAAAAACAGAGTAGATGCAATAGCAATCAAAAGTCTGAAAATTTTAGGTTGCTTTTTCTGTACTTCAAACTCTTCAAACTCTTCTGCTTTATTAGGATTAAGGCTGTTTGGATCTTTTTCATCGTCTTTATCTTCATTTGCAATAACTTCTTCATCATTTGTCTGTTTTGAATTCTCATCATTTGTTTCCGAGTTGTTTTGCTCTGAAGATTCTGAATTTTCTTCCTTATTCTCATCTTCTTTACCTAGTGAAAGGTGGGCTAATACCTCTTCATCACTGATTTTTGATTCTAAACCAGCTTCTTCTTTTACAATTTCTTCATCACTTTTATCTGCCATTTGCTACTCTTTATTAGTTTTGTTTCTTCTCTCTTTTTGCTTTTGTAGAATTTTTTCTCTATTCTTTTTATAATACTCTTTTCTATACTCTTTTAATTTTTCTTTCTTTTTCTCTCTATATACTTTGTCGTATTCTAATCTTTTTTCTCTGTTTTCTTGATAATAATTCTGCTTTTTCTCTTTATACTCTTCGATTTTTAAAAGTATTTGTTCTTTTCTGTCATCAATATGTTTTTTTTGCTTTTTTGCAATTATTTTTATGTTTTCGGCAAAATTATCACTATTTAGTTCTTTTGAGTAATCAATCTCTTTGTAACTTGCATATTTAGATTTTAAATTCTTTTTTTTGCTTTTTAGGTAATACTCTTTTTTCTTCTTTTTATGTTTTGCAAAGTTCTCTTCTCTGAGTCTTTTTAACTCTTCTAAATTAACAGACATAAACTATCAATTTAATCTAATTATCTTTTTAATTGGTTAACAATACTTAACATATCGTCAGAAGTAGTTATTGCTTTTGAATTAGCTTCATATGCTCTTTGAGCAGTAATTAAATCAACCATTTCATTTACCAACTTAACATTTGACAGCTCAACCATTCCTTGTTTTAAAGAACCAAATTGATCTTCCGAAGGAGTTCCTTCTATTGGGTCACCCGAAGCATCACTTGCCAAATAAAGAGAATCACCAAGAGGTGTAAGTCCTGCCGGGTTTATGAAATCTACGGTTGTAATTTGTCCAAGTTCCGTTACGTCTCCTGTATTAGGATCTTCTGCCGTTACTGTTCCGTCAACTGCAACAGTTAAATTAATCAAATCTTCAGGTACTGTAATTTGAGGTTCAAGCATATATCCGTTTCCGTTTACGATATTACCTTCATCATCAAGTTTAAAGGCACCACCTCTGCTGTAAGCAATCTCTCCGTCAGGCATTGTAATTTGGAAAAAACCTTTTCCTTCAATTGCAATATCAAGGGTATTTGAAGTAGTTTTAAGATCACCTTCTAGGAAGTTTTTTTGGATACCAGATACTCTTACACCAAGTCCTACATCAATCCCTGTCGGATTGGTTGTGATTTCAGAAGTCTGACCTGCGGTATAATTGAGGCTTTCATACATCAAGTCTTGAAATTCGGCTCTATCTTGCTTAAATCCAATAGTATTTACATTGGCAATATTGTTTGAAGTAACATCGATTTGACTTTGCATTGCATTCATACCGGTTGCTGCTGTATATAGACCTCTTATCATGGTAATCCTTAATTTTTTGTGTAGTTAAATAATTATATTTAAAGATTTTTTAAAGTTAGATAAATCGGTTACTTTAAATTATTATTTATTAAGTATAAATTTAAAACAAATCTTATATAATTAAAAGATTTTGAATATAGTTTTAAAAAAGGTAATAATATGAAGATTTTAATAGTTGACGATAGCTCCACTATGAGAAGAATTATAGGCAATGTTGTCATGCAACTTGGATATACAAAAGAGGATTTTAACGAAGCTGAAGATGGGGTTAAAGCATGGAAATTATTGGAAGAGTCTAATTATGATATTATTTTAACTGACTGGAATATGCCGAATATGAACGGACTGGAATTAGTTAAAAAAGTTAGATCTGAAGGTAACCATCAAAAAACGCCAATTATTATGATTACAACAGAAGGTGGGAAAAACGAAGTTATTACGGCATTAAAAGCAGGGGTAAACAACTATATTGTAAAACCTTTTAATGCAGAAGTTTTAAAAGAGAAGTTAGATGGGGTTCTGAAATAAGTTGAAATATCTTAAAGGCAAGGTGTAGATTATGAGTATGAGTCAAGAAGAGATTGAGTCTTTGATGAATGGATTAGATTTTAAGGATGATGATTCATCTTCTGAATCTGATGAAAAGAAGGCAGAACCTCAAGGCAATATGTCAGAAGATGATATTAATGAATTAATAGCACAAACTGAAGATATTGTAAAAAACGAAGATAAAAAAGTAGAAGACGAATCTGTTGAAGATATATTAAATAATCTTGAAAATATAGAAAAAGAAGAAGATAAACCTTCAGAAGAGACAAATATAGATGATATTATAAAAGAGTTGGAAAATAGTCAAAATGAGGAAAAATCTTCTGAAAACCAAGAGAAAGAAGAACCTAAAGAAGAAAAACCTTCTGAAAATACAGAAGAGCAAAATGAATCTTTAGAAGAGGCAAAAGAGGAGCCTACAATTGAAGAGACGATTGCTCAATCAAACGAAAAACTATCTTCTGACAATATAGATGAAATATTATCTTCAATTGAAGGAATAGAGGAAGAAAAAGTTCCTGAACCTTCAATCGATTATGAAGAAAAAAGGGGTGACGATTTGGATTCAAAAATAGATTCAGGAGTTTTCCCTTTACCTGTAGAAGAAGATACTAAAGTTGTAAATCAATTAAGTGCCGTAGCAAATGATTCAGAAGAAAAAGCTACTAAAATATTTGATGTTTTAAGTAATATTTTAGACTATAACAATGCAATACAAAACGATGTTAAAATTTTAAATGATTTCAGTGAAAAACAAGTTGCAATGTTATCTTCTTTAAGTCAAAAATTTCCTAATATTGAAGTTTTTAAGAAAAACTTAGAGGCTGCAAAAGAGATGTCTACACATATTTCCGATGTAAATGAAAAAATCAACGACGGAAATGCCGAAATCTTTCAAGCAATGGAATTGATGCAGTTTCATGATATAAATAGACAAAAAATAGAGAGGGTAATGGCTGTAATTAGAAAACTTACTATATATTTAAATAATCTATTTGAAGATCAAGGAGATCACAAAGAAATAGCCGTTGCCAAACATATTGCAGGGGATACGAATACGGATGACTTAATGGCAAATGACGATTTGGAAGCTCTTATAGCAGAGTTTAACAAATAAGAGAATAAAAGGAGAAGAGAATGAATCAAGGTACTTACCCTTTAGCAGCTTCTATGATAAATCAAATCAATAGAATTGATATGGTTTCTAATAACTTAGCTAATGTTAATACTCACGGTTTTAAACAAGAAGATAGTACTGAAGGTTCATTTAACTACTATTTGCAAAGAGCCCAAAAAGAGGGATTTACTCCTTCTAAAATAAATGAAGTTACAAACACTATTCCTAAAATGGATTCAAAATTTATTAATGCAGAACAAGGTGTGATTATGCCTACTGGTAACGGTTTGGATTTTGCATTAAGCGAACCTGATACTTTTTTTAAGATTCAAGATAATAACGGAGACATTGTTTATACAAGAGACGGAGCCTTTAAGAATCTAAACGGGTTTTTAGTTGATTCAAACGGTCAGTTTGTTTTAACAAATGACAATGAACCTATTGAAGTAGAAGAAGAGGGATTTGAAAACCAAATATCTGTTACAAAAATTGCTTATGACCAATTAGAAAAATATAAAAACAATAATTTTAAATTGAAAGATGATGGAGAAATTACTGAACAATTAGAGAATAATGACAGACAATTAATCCAAGGTGCAATAGAAAAGTCTAATGTAAATTCCGTTTCAAGTATGGTTGCATTGATTGACGCACACAGACGTTTTGAACAAGCACAAAAAGCTGTGACGACAATAGATGAAATGAATGGAAATTTAATAGAAAAAATCGGGAATAATAACAACTAATGAAAGCAAGTAGTGTTACAGATGTATTATTTGAACAGTTAAGTTTTAGAGGTGAGAGACAAAAAGTTATCTCTAGTAATATAGCAAATATAAATACGCCTAATTATAAAACAAAAGATTTAGTATTCGATGAAGAACTTAAAAAAGTGGATGAAAGTAAAAATCTGGCTTTAAAAACGACTAATCCTATGCATATAAAAACAGCTCCTATTAACAGCGAAAATATGGATAATGCAAGAGTTGTAAAACTTAAAGGCTTAGAAGAACAAAATGATGGTAATAATGTAAATATAGATAGAGAAATGAGTGAAATGTCAAAAAATAAAGTTATTTTTGATGCATTACAATCATCTATAAAAAAAGATTCAGCACTTTTTAGATCTGTAATCGAAGCGTCTCAAAAAAATTAATTAGGATATTTAATATATGGATCAACTTTTAAAGTTTATAAACAATTTGAATTCTGCACAGAGAGCCGTGATTATAGGTGGTTTCTCTATCCTTTTTATTTTATTGATTGCTTTGTTGGTATATTCGAATATAAAAGCGCAGGATAAAAAATTAAATTATACAATTGCTTCAAATTTGACTAAAAATCAGGTTATGTTAGCTTCAAATGAACTTGAATCTTCGGGTATTGAGTTTTCAGTAGTAGGAAGTGGAGACAATCTGACGTTAAAAACTTCAAAAGATTTTATTAATATTGCAAAAATAAAACTGGTTACAAGTGAAGCTTCGACAAGTAATCATGTAGGATGGGAAATTTTTGAAAAATCATCTTTAGGTACGACAAATTTTGAGAATAAAGTTAAATATTTAAGGGCATTGGAAGGGGAACTTTCTAGATCTTTAGAATCACTTTCGGGAGTTTTAAGAGCAAGTGTAAAAATTGCAATTCCAAAAGAGACAATCTTTACGGAAAGAAAAACAGAACCTACTGCTTCAGCGGTAATTTCTCTTAAACCAGGAGTATTTTTAACTCAAAAACAGATTGACGGGATTAAAAATTTTATTGCCTCAGCCGTCTCAAATCTAAAAGTAGAGAATATTCAACTAATCGACCAAGACGGGGCTTTACTGCAAATGTCATCAGATGATCTAGATAATCAAAAGTCTTTAGCTCAAAACAAATACAAAAAAAAGCTTGAAGAGGATTATGAAAGAAAAGTTGTAGCACTTTTAGAACCTTTTGTCGGAGTAGGCAGAGTTGTTGCCAGAGTTACGTTGGATTTGGATTTTAAAAAAAGACATATACAACAAGAGATTTATGACCCTGAAGGAACAATAAGAAGTCAGCAAACAGATGAATTAGAGAGCAATTCAGTAGGCAATCCCGATTCTACAGGCGGAACGGCAGGAGTCGATAATAATATTCAAGAACCTGACGATGGTCAAGGAAATGGCAAAACACAGTCAAATACGGTCTCAACAAAAAATATTACAAATTATGAAATATCAAAAAAAGTAATTGATGAAAAAAATAATAATTACTCTTCAATAAAAAGAGTAACAGCAGCGGTTACTTTTGATTCTACTGTTTTGGAAAATATTCAAAATAGAGATGAATTTTTAGCTTCAATCGAATCTGTTGTCCAAGATACGATAGGTTATGACCAAAAAAGAGGTGACAAGATAACTGTTAGGGATTTTAAATTTATAGGTTTAAAACCGGTTAGTACAAGTGGGGTTCAACTTGATGAAAACGGAAACCCTATAGCTTCGGATGAACAAGTTGATACTTTTACTATGGTAAGAACAATATTAAAAGATTTTTCTGAATATATTCAATATTTTATTGCGGCAATCTTATTGTATGTTTTTTATAAAAAATTTATAGTTAATCATGAAGTTGTTATTTTAGGAGATAAAGAAGATAGAAAACTTGATAAAAATGGGAAACCTGTTGATACGGAATTAATAGATGATTTTATGACCAATTTTGAAGATGAATTTGATTCCAAAACTGCACAAGGCAGATTAAAAGCAAAAGTAAAAAGTCAAATTTTAAATAATATTGAAGGATTAGATGAAGAGAGTGCTGCAAAATATGAAGTTTTAATAGAAACTTTGGATAAAGAGATTAATGAAAACCCCGAAGAGATAGCAAAAATGATAGAATTGTTATTAACAGAGGGTAGTGGTAAATTTAAAAAGTAAGGATGACAGATGGCTGAAGTTAAAGATATTTTAAAAGGCATGGGAATGCTTGAAAAAGTTGCCAATTTCTGTGTTCTAATAGGAGAAGAGGCTACTGTAAAAATTTTCCAACATCTGCCAAAACATTTAGTTGAAGAGATTTCGACTGCAATTACAATGATTACTTCTATAGATAAAGAGACTTCTTTAGCAATATTAGAAGAGTTTCATCTATTTACAAAATCAAAATCTTTTATAAGTTCGGGCGGTTATGACTATGCAAAAGATATTTTGTATAAATCTTTGGGAAAAGCGGAAGCAGATGAAGTTTTAGCCAAACTTTCGCGAATGAAACTTGCATCACAGTCTTTCTCTTACTTAGATGCAATAAATCCAAAACAATTATCAGACTTTATTAAAGATGAATCTCCCCAAACTATAGCCGTAATTTTATCACATATGGAAGCACATAAAGCAGCAGACGTTTTAGTTCAGTTAGATGAAGACGTAAAAGTAAAAGTTACTATGCAAATGGCAACTATTAAAGATGTTTCTCCTGATGTAGTAAGAACAATTTCCGTGGTATTAGAGAAAAAACTTGAATCTTTATTATCATCTATTGTTGATGTAGGTGGGGTTAAAGTTGTTGCGGATATGTTAAATAGACTCGGACCTAGATCGCAAGATATATTAAAAAATATAAACGGGGTAGATACTGCTTTGGCAACAAAAATAAAAGAGAATATGTTTGTATTTGAGGATTTGTTAAACTTAGATCCGGAATATATTATGAAAATTTTACAAAATGTTGATACTGCAGATGTTGCGGTTGCAATGAAAAATGCAACGGAAGAGGATATGTTAAAAGTTACAAGTGCTATGTCGCAAAGAGCAAGTGACAGATTTAAAGAAGAGTTTGAAATGCTTACAAAAGTTAAAATCAAAGATATTGAAACTGCTCAAAGAAAAATGCTGGATGTTGCCCAAAAAATGATAGAAGAGGGTGTAATTGACAGAGATATGGATGAACAGTAATGGAAAAAAACAACGTATATTCAACTGCTAAGATTGTTAATAGTTCTGATACTGTACAAAACTATCAGTTAGGTACTTTTATTCAAAATACTTCGGATACTCCTGTTTCTCAAGGACAGGCTGTATTAAACGATAGAGAAATAAACGGAAACAGTGATCCTTTGTTAAATGAAATAAGAGCATTATCTTCTCAAGTAAGTCAGATGAGTCAAAAAATCGTAAATATAGAAAACGGCGGGCTTACTGCAAAAGAGATAGATGCACAAGTTGTTCAAGCAATAAAAGATTTAAAACATTATGCAAACTTTTTTGAACAAGCAACCTTTCAAATGGAATCAAAGCTTTTGAAAACTTCAATTGCTATTGCTCAAAAAATTATTGCAATTGAAATCGGAGAGAACTCTTCAAAAATTGCAAAAGAGACAATTTCTCATCTTCTTGATAAGATAAAAAATGCATCTAAAATTCAAATACATTTAAATCCGAAAGATTATGAATTATTAAAAAATGAGTTGAATTTGGAAAATCATATCGAACTTGTGGAAGATATAAATGTAACCGCAGGCGGAGTTGTAATAGCAAGTGATTTAGGAAATTTTGACGGTAATATTGAGGCAAAAGTAAATTCAATGTTAGAATCTTTGGATTTAGTTTTATAGAATTATTTATTAGCATAATAAATTATTTTAAATAACGTTTTTTTATGTTATAATGAAATTAAATAGGTAAAAAGTACTTAAAATGGGAATGGAAATAACAGAAAGAGATTATGATTTATTAGTAGATACTCAGATAGTTGTTGATGTTATGTTAGGAAGTGCAGATATCACGGTTAAAGAGTTTTTAGACTTAACGCAAGGAGATATTATCTCTTTGAATAAAGCTGCCGGTACAGGTGGAGATATTTACGTAAATAAAAGAATAATAGGAACAGGTGATATAATCGTAATGGACGAAAAATTGGCTGTAAGAGTCCAAGAAGCAATGGATTCTGATAATGTAGTTAGATACTTTTTTGAAGAGAGTATGCTTTAAAATCAAACTTTATACTTAGTATAATGTAAATAAATTTATCTTGAGGGAAAAATTGGATAATTTTTTATTAATAGTTATTATTGGTGTTTTACTTTTATATTTTTTCTCTAGTTCAAATGTATACAAATCTTTGTATAAAAAAGTAAATGAAGAAAAAGCAATTGTAGAAGACGAAAACAAACGGCTGCAATCTATTATTGAACGGTATGAAAAACAGGTACAAGTCAGTGCAAATACATTAAAGAGTAATCAAGATAATCTTCATGTAGCAAGAGATGACTTACAAAAACTACGACTCGAAAATACAGAATTGAAACATGAATTAGAGAGTTTAGAAAAAAGAGCAGAAGAACTTTATGCACAAGTTAATACAATGGTTTAATGTAGATTATAAAAAGGCTTTTTTATCTTTAATCCTTATATCTTCTTCTTTATCATTCTCTTTTTCAAAAGATGATGTTATTGATTCTCAACCGGAAATTCTTTTTAAATATGACAAACTAAAAGAGTCTCAGGAAAAATTCAAACTACAAGTAGATTTTAATAAAGCAATTCTTCTTTTAGAAAAAGAAGAGTATAAAAAAGCAATAAAACTATTTAAAAAAACTTCTGAGATTTTAAAAATTCCCTCTTTTTTAAATATAGGAATTGCTTATTATAAAGAGAATCAAATAGAAAATGCAATTTTATATCTAAACAATATTTATGAATATAAAGAGGCTGCTTTTAGTGATACATACTCATATATTTCTGCATGTTTTTATCTCTATCAAATAAAAAAAGATAGAAAATATTTAGAAACAATTATTGATGTTACAAAAAAATATAAAGATTTGACAGAACATTCAAAAAGACTTTTAGCTGATACTTTTGTAATTTTAAAAGATTATGAAAGAGCATTAAAAATATTAAATTCAATGCAGTTTCCTATGGAATTAAAAAAAGCGATGTTATATCTTAAACTAAAAGATTATAAAAATGCGGAACAACATTTGATAAAAGTAAAAAATACCACATTAAACCAAGAAAAGAAGAATTTAGTACTTTGGTTAATGGTTTTCAGAGATCTAAAATCAAATGAGCTGGCAAAATTAAAAGAGCATATTGATGAAATAAGAGAAGTAAAAGAGTATTTTAAAAGTAATTTAGATTATCCTTTGGAAATCTTTTTTAATAAACATAAATATACGACAAAAGAGTATTTAGCTTCTATAACAAAATTTAACAAAGAGAGAAAAATTGATTTTATCTTCTACTTTGCTCCTTTTATTTTTTCAGATTACAATGAAGTAATGTATGATATATCAAAAGGGTTTATCTTTAAAGATAAGCAAAATGTGCAAAGCCTTGAACAAATGGTAAAATACAATGCCAAATTTATTGATATTATAAAAGATGATCCTATAATCAGAGTAAATAAATTAAAATCTTATATAAAAGAGGATTCTAATTCGTACGTATATTATAATTTGGGGCTTTGTTATGCCCAAATAAATGATTTTCATAATGCTTATAAAAATTTTACTAAAGCTTATAAATTAAATCCGGGTAATAAACTTTACGCTGTTATGACGATTATTGCAGCAAATAGAGTAAATATAAAAATCAAAGATTTAGAATATATTGAACAAAACATAAAATCAAAAGACGGAATGTATAAATATTTCGGTCAAATCGTATATAAAGTTTTTATAAATGATAAGTTTAAAGTTGAGTTTGATCCTTTAAATTATAATAAAACAATATTTTACAGAGCAATAAATTATTTAGTGGATATGGAAAATAATAAAGTAACTATAAATAATCCGCTTTTTGTCGAACATTACAAAGATCCTTTAGTTTACCTAATGAAATTGGCTTTTAGAAGAGAAGGAGAAAACGATTATACATATTTTGCAAGATTACAAGATAATACTCCTTTAAAAATAAATAATAATTTTTTGGAAGGACCTTTGGTTATAACAAAATATTATATTGATTTATTAAAAGCAATAGGACTTTTTTATAAAGCGGATTTAAATTTAGAAGGAGAAAAAACACCTTCGT